>CAIRNV010000364.1 GCA_903880005.1 uncultured Verrucomicrobiota bacterium
CGGTTTCGCGCAAGGGATCCCATGCGGTCCGTGCTTCAGGGGGGCCAAGGCGTCATTCCCCTGCATGGGGATGCCCGGGCTTTTTGGAGAGGGTGAACGGATGGGGTCCTTGGGATCCATCCGTTGGCCACTCCATCCGCGTCCATGGCCGGAGCCGCGCGCCGAAAAACTTCTTGCGCGTGGATTTGGGGAGGAGATGGCAGGTTGACAAACGACGTGGTCAACACGTATTCTGTTAACACCATGAGTTCTCCCAATTCGTCCCCGTTTCCCGCTCGCTTAAAGCAAGCGCGACTCATCAACGGACTCTCGCTTCGGGAGCTGGCCGACAAGATCGGAGGCGCTGTTTCCTACGCCGCCTTGTCCAAGTACGAGCACGGCGTGATGCAGCCGTCGAGCGGTGTGCTGATCGCGCTTTCCCATGCGCTATCGCAGAGCCCGGACTTTTTCTTCCGCCCTTTCCGGTTGGAACTGACCGGGGTTCGGTTCCGAAAAAAGTCGTCGCTCGGCGCATTGGCCGAGAAGGCCTTTCTTGAACGCGCCCGGGACCACTTCGAGCGATATCAGGAAGTCGAGGAATTGGTGGGGGACGTGCGGCGGTTCAAAGCCCCGTTCGCCGGAGAATCGGTGGATACCGAGGAAGCCGCCGAGGACTTGGCGAACCGGTTGCGCGCACAATGGCGGCTGGGGGTAGATCCCCTGCCGAACGTCCAGGAGCTCCTTGAGGAGAACGGCATCAAGGTCTACGAACTTCAGACCGATGACCGGCAATTCGACGGCCTCAAGGCGGACACCGAAATGAGCCCCGTCGTTGTCATCGCCAGTTGGCTGAAGGGAAACCTGCCCCGGATGCGGCTTACCGAGGTCCACGAACTCGCGCACATCGTCCTGCCTCTCGCCGACGGGATCTCGGAATCCGAGGAGGAGAAGTTGGCGAACCGGTTTGCCGGGGCGTTCCTGCTTCCCGCGGACACGTTCCGCAGCGCTTTCGGCAAGCACCGCCACCAGCTGGGGATCGGCGAGCTGATCGAGATGAAGCGCACCTTCGGCGCATCCATCATGGCCATCATGAAGCGGGCGGAACAGCTCGGGCTCGTCAGCCCCGCGATCTTCAAGCGTTTCTGCATCCACGCCAACCAACACCAGTGGCGCTCGCTTGGCGAACCAGGTGAAGAACAATGCGTGCACAAGGAAGCCTCCGGACGGTTCCGCCGGCTGGTGCTGCGGGCAGTCGCCGAGGATGTGATCTCCGTCTCCGCCGGGGCGGAGCATCTTGGCGTCGGCCTCCAGGATTTGCGCAAGGAGTTGAAGACCGTCATCGCCTGACGCGCGCATGAAGGTCGCGGTCAAGGATGCCAATGTGCTGATCGACCTCGTCGAGGGCGATCTCCTGGGGCTTTGGTTTCGGCTCGGAATCGAGACGCATGTCCCCGACCTCGTACTCGAAGAGATCAAGAGCCCGGAACAACGGCGTCTCGTCGATGCGATGGTCGAGGCGGGAAACCTCAAGGTCGGGACTTTCGACCCGACGCAGGTACCCCGTATCGAATCCTTCAGGCGCGAGTACCGGGTCAGTCTCGCCGACGCCGCCGCGATCTTCCTCGCCGAGCAACTTCATGCCGCCCTACTGAGCGGCGACAAGCTCGTGCGGAAAGTCGGGCAATCCCTGAACCTTGACGTGAAGGGCTTGCTGTGGGTATTCGACGAGCTGGTCCAGCGGGAGCTGCTCGATGCGGCTGATGCGGGCCAGCGGTTGGATCGTGTCGTCGAGGCAGGCGCCCGACTCCCAACTGACGAGGTCCAAGCGCGGCTGCGCAAGTGGCGGGCCGGGTAAGGCGCACGTTTGCCACGGCCCACGATCCCGGATGTCCTCCCGACCCCGCCACCCGAGGGTTGGGCTTGCCTCGAAAAAGGGGCCGGTAAGAAGGATGGTTTTTGGCGTTAGAAAGTGGCCTCGAAGTCGGCAGGGGAGAGGTAGCCGATGGAGCTGTGGAGACGGCGGGTGTTATAGAACTGGGCGATGTAGTCGAAGATCTGGAGGCTGGCCTCGTCGTGGGTGAGGAAGTCGGTGCGGTACACCCGCTCGTGCTTGAGGGTGGACCAGAAGGCCTCCATGGACGCGTTATCGTAACAGTTGCCCTTGCGGCTCATGGAAGGCACGAGCCGAGCCTTCTGGAGCGACGCACGGAAGTCACCGGAGGCATACTGGACGCCACGATCGGAGTGAAAGACGGGGCCTTCCGGGGGGCGGCGATGGGTGCATGCCATGGCCAAGGCATCCTGCACAAGCCGTGTGTCGATGGAGGGTCCCATGGCCCAGCCAACGATGCGCCGGCTGCAAAGATCCATGACGGCTGCTAGGTAGAGCCAGTGGTCATGGGTGGTCTGGACGCGGTAGCGGGCCTTCTGGCGACCGCGCAGGCCCTTGGAGCGCATGAGCCTGGCGATGCGTCCACGGCCGTGCCTGCGGCCCTCCGAGCGCAGGCAGGCCGAGATGC
>CAIRNV010000365.1 GCA_903880005.1 uncultured Verrucomicrobiota bacterium
CCCGACACCGCGCCCGCCGTCACCGCCGCCGCCAGCGTCCCGTCATAAACCTTGCTCAACGTCACCGTCGGCGTCCCCACCGTCAGCGCCTTCGCCGTGATGTCCGCCGTCAACGTCGGCAACGTCAGCGCGTAGTTCCCAGCGCTTGCGCCACCCAGCTTCAAACCGCCCACCTTCACCATCTTCCCGGCCCCAACGCTCTTCTCCGCAAACAGGCCCGTCGCCGTCCCGTCCAACGCCACGTCGTCGCCTGGGACCGCGCCCGTCAACGCCAACTCGCCCGACAACCCTGCCACCGTCGTCCCGTCGTACGCCCTCGAAATCGCCGACAACCCCGACACCACCAATCCCTTCGCCGTGATCACGCCACCCCCGAACGTCTCCGCCCCGGGCCCCTCGTAGTTCCCGGCATCCGCACCGCCCAACGCGTACGTCACCGTCACCGTCTTCCCCGTCCCAACGCCCGCCGTGTCATACAGGCACGTCGTGCTCACCTTCACGTCGTCGCCCGCCACAACCCCGGCCACCTCGCCCGCCACCACCCCGGCCGATCGCGTCCCGTCGTACTCCTTCGCGAACGTCACCGCCGGCGCACCGATCGTCAGCCCACGCGCCGTGATGTCCGCGCTCAAGCTCGGCAACGTCAGCATATAGTTTCCCGCGGCCCCACCGCCCAGTGTCAACCCACCCACCGTCACCGGCTTCGCCACGCCCACGCTCTTGTCCAGGAACACCCCAGTCGACGTCCCCTGCAACGTCACGTCGTCGCCGCTCACTGCGCCCTCCAACACCGCCGCCCCCGTCACGCCCGCCACCGTCGTCCCGTCATACACCCTCGATACCGCCGACAACCCCGAAACCGTCAGCCCCCTCGCCGTGATCACGCCATTCCCGAGCGTCTCCGCCCCGGGAGCCACGTAGTTCCCCGCGTCCGCCCCCCCCAGCGCATACGTCACCGTCACCGTCTTCCCCGTCCCCACGCTCGCCGTGTCGTACACGCCCGTCGCGCTCACCGTCACGTCGTCCCCGGCGACCACCCCGGACAACACGGATGTCCCGGTTGGCGTCACCATCGTGGTCCCGTCGTAAGCCTTCGAGATGACAAACGAACTCGTCACCGCAAGCGCCCGCGGCAAAACCTGCACCTCGACCGTCACGCTTCCACCGGATGCGTACGACAGGTCGTCCTCGGGGGTGAACGTCGCCGTGACCATGGCCGTCCCCACTCCCCTCGCACGGAACTCGCCCCCGCTGACCGAAAAGACCGAAGGGTTGGATGACACGAAGCTGAACGTCCCGGGCACGTCCGCTTGCCCATCCTTCGCAGACGGGCCCTGCAACCCCGCGTCGCCATGGGTCTTCTGGACCGGCCCGGACCATGTCAACGCGGGCTGGATGGAAGGACCGACACGGGCACGCAGGGCAAGGGTCAACGATCCCGTGTAATATCCCCCAGACGAGATTGCTATCACCCCGCCCAAGCCGGCGGGAGGGGAGGCATCCCCAGCGATCCCTCCGCACGATGTCACCGTCCCATCCTCCAGGAGCGCCGTCGTGTGATAATAACCCGCCGAGATCGCCTTGACCCCGGTCATGGCCGCGCAACCCGACGCCTGTCCGTACGTGTTGCCCCCCCAACCCACAACCGAGCCATCACCCCTCAACGCGACGGTGTGAAAGCCCCCGCCGGCAATCGCCGTGACGTTGGAAAGCCCTGGGGGCATGCCGGGGATCAACCAGTTCGAGATCGTGCCCAGCTGCCCGTATCCATTCCATCCCCACATCACCACCGTCCCGTCCTCCTTCAACGCCACGCTATGGTAGTCGCCTGCGGCAATCGCCTTCACGCTGGTCAGACCCTCCGGG
>CAIRNV010000366.1 GCA_903880005.1 uncultured Verrucomicrobiota bacterium
GGCCCGCGCCTCGCTCACTCCTCGGCTTGCAGAAGCATCTGCTTCGCAATCACTTCCCTCCCAACTGAATCGTTCCGGCTAAATATTCAATGTTTAGATGTGACCCCATTGCCCCGGTCGCGGCCCCACGAGAAGAGGCCTTTGACGGGGTTGCAATCCGCATAGGATGAATGCCAAAGTTAAAGCATGGCTTTATTTGCGAGATACAAAATACTCCGTCGCTTGCAGACGGAAGTGCCTAGGGGCGCCCCAGTGGAGACGGCCCAACTGGCCGCCTTGGGCGTCTCGTCCGCCTTGGCGCATCATTACCTGAAGTCGGGTTGGCTGAGCCGGTTGGGGCGGGGAGTCTTCCGGTTTCCCAACGACGACCTGCGGCAAGCCGATTGCCTGCGATTTCTGGCGCGCCAGGTCGAAGGATTTCATGTCGGCGGCAAGACGGCGCTCGCCTGGCGGGGTTTCGGGCACAACGTGCCGGCCCGCGAACCGTTGTGGTTGTGGGGAGAGCGCAACTTCCGGCTCCCGGATTGGTTCACCGAACGCTTTCCCGCCCGCTACACCACCCGCACCCCGTTCGCCCCCAGCCTGCCAGGAGAAATGGGTTTGGAGCCGCTGCCGGACCAAGCGGACGGCGTCCCCGTTTCTGTCCCGGAGCGCGCGTTGCTTGAACTGCTGGGCGAGGTGGGCATCCATCAAGGCGTCGAGGAGGCTCGGAACCTCATGGAAGGCGTCCGCTCGCTGCGTCCCGAGGTGCTCTCCCTGCATTTGCGGTACTGCCAGCGCGTCAAGGTGGCCAGGCTCTGTGTCCAGTGGGCGGAGGAGCTGCAGCTCCCCTGGGGGGAGGACGCTCGCCGGGCGGCGGCCAAGCACCTGACCGGCAGCCGCTGGTCCGGCCGGCTTAAGAACGGAACCCGTCTCAACCTTCCCTCATGATGGATCCGGCGTACATCGAGGCCGTCCGCCTCCTGCTGGAGGCGATTCCCGCCGTGCTTCAGCGGCCCCAGTTGGCCATGAAGGGTGGCACGGCCATCAACCTGTTCGTCCAGGACCTGCCGCGACTGTCCGTCGATATCGACGTGGTCTTCGTGGATCATCGGGCATCACGCGAGGAGGCCCTGCGGCAGATGGGCTCAGCCCTCGAGCTGGTTCGGGGAGAGCTGCTGCGTCGGGGACTTCAGGTGGAGGCGCCCGTCCGGATGCAGGGAGAGGAGTCCAAGCTGTTCATTCGTCGGGGACGTCAGCTGGTGAAGGTGGAGGTGAACCACGTCTTCCGGGGCACGATGCTGCCGGTTGAAACCCGGTCGCTTACGGCCGAGAGCCGCCGGTTGTTCACCACCGAGGTTCAAGCTCCGGTCCTGGCCACGGCTGAACTCTACGGCGGCAAGCTGGTGGCGGCTCTGGATCGTCAGCACCCGCGGGACCTGTTCGACATCCTTTGCCTGTTCGAGTCGGGCGGATTGACGGCGGAGATGCTCGAGTGCTTCGTCGGCTACCTTGCCGGTCACAACCGCCCGGTCCATGAGGTGCTGTTCTCGCGCGATCAGGAGCTGGCGACGACCTTCGAAAATGAGTTCCAAGGCATGGCCCGCACCCCGGTGAGCCTCACCGCGCTCGTCGAGACGCGGCAGCGACTGCGGCGCGAGTTGCAGGCGAACCTGACGTCCAGTCACCGGGCGTTTCGGTTGGGATTGGTCCAAGGCGAGCCCCGGTGGGACCTGATGCAGTGCGGGCACCTGGCGGAACTTCCGGCGATCCGCTGGAAGCTGCAGAACCTGGCCAAACTGAAGCGGTCATCGCCGGGCAAACACGCCCAGCAAGCCGACGAACTCCGGGCGCGTTTCGGGGCCTGAAAGGGGCGCCAAAACGTAACCGTCCGGCCGACCCGTCGTGCGTGGGGGCGGGGTGTTCGGGCAGGATGGGCGGGTGAAGTCCAAGAACCCCATGTCTCGCGCCTCGTCGATACCGCCAGCAACAGGCCTTCGAGCGGGTGGGGATACCGCTCCGGCGACAGACCCTCTGCGACTGGACCGGGTGGTGCTCGGACCAGGTGGCCCCGCTGGTGCGGGCCATCCGGGCGTACATCCTCCGCCAGGACTGCGTGCAGTCGGACGAAACGCGGGTGCGGATGCAGCTGCGCGACGGGCAGATGCACAGGGCGCGGCTGTGGGCCTACGGGTTGCCGTGGGCGGAGGTGGTGTTCGACTTCCGGACGAACAAGTCGCACCACGGCCCGGAGCAATGGCTGAAGGGAGGACAGGCCCGTTACATCCAGGCCGACGGGGGCAGCTCCTACGGGCCGGTGATGGAGAACCTCGCGGAACTGCTGAGGCTGTTCGCGGACATGAGGCC
>CAIRNV010000367.1 GCA_903880005.1 uncultured Verrucomicrobiota bacterium
AACTTCGAGTCCGGGGTCATCTTCGCACGCGGATGGTCCAGCGGGTCTTGATACGCGATCACCGGCGCGTTTTGCGGCGAGAGGGCCACCGCCGTGAGCTGGGCCTCCTCGTCGCTGGAGACCACGGGCCGGACGTAGTGGCTGTAGCGCGACTCCTCGGCTGGCCACACGAGGCGATGCCGCCCCAGCAGCTTCGGCCAAAGAATCCCCTGCACCCCCGTCTCAAGCCAGTGCACAAGGCAGTCGTTCGGGTTCATTGTGGCCCGGGTCGCGTAGAGCTGCGGAAGGCTGCTGCCGGGCGCGAAGTGGACATGGTTGAACGGGATTCCGGGGCCTTGGCGGATCTCCTCGGGCGTCAGGTCGGCCAAGGACCCGCCCTCCGGCGGCAGCAGGCGCTCGCCAAGGTCGCAGTCGATGTCGAGGGGGGTGGGCTGCTTGACCACGTCCACGATCTCGAAACCCAACGGCACCCGCGTCTCTCCGTCCTCCCGCAGGTCCCCAAGGATCTCGACGAAAACGCGTCCCTCGCGGTTGAACGCATACAGGAAGCCTTGGCTCTGGTCGTACCAGACCGTCCGCAGCTCCGAGAGGACGTCCGTCCCGTTGCCATCCGCCGGGCTCGTGTAACCGGGCCCGCGGTACTCGTTGGTCACGAGGCGGGGGAACAGGCTGTTGAAGACGATGTTCACGGCGCCAACCTTCGAGGTCGGGATGGAGATGGGGCGGCCGAGGCTCCGGAACTCACGTTCGGTCCAGTACATGGTGCGCGGCTCCTTGGCGGCGCTTCCGGAGACGGCATAGGTGACGGTGTGGAGCAGGTAGATGCTGAGGCCGTTGGTGAGGAAGCTCGGTCCGCCGCCGGGATTGACGTACGACGCGGGCCTCGTCGCCGCCGTGAACGCCTGCGCCCTTCGCCATGTGACCTTCACCGGCCCCGCCTGGACCCCATACACCAGCCGCGCGTGCGGGCTCCAATAGTAGCCCGTGTTGGCGTGGGCGTTGGTCGTATGGGGTTCGGCCACCCAGTACCGCTCCTTGAGGATGTTCAGCGCGTTGCCCGCCTCGTCGAGGTCCGGGATGGGAAGGATGCTGCCGAAGGAGTAGGGCGTTGCCTTCGTGATGTACGGGGCACCGGCCGCAAGGCTCCGGGCATAGAACACCACGTTGCTTCCCCGCGCGGCCGAGGGAAGCTGCATGTCCCGCAGGGCCGCCCCGATGGCGGTCGTGCCCGTCAGGGTCGGGGCCACTCCCTTCGTCACCCAGTCGATGGGCACCACGCCGCCCGCGAAGGGCAGCCACGGCAGGAACTGCCCCGGTGCGGCATCGTTGAAGCTGCCAGACTCGTTGACCGCGCCGGGAGCGGGCGCACGGCCATCCGACCCCGGCGGCGTGCCCGCCACGTTCGAGAGCGGCAAGCCGGAGGCGCGGCGCTCGTTGTTGCGATCCAGCGCTGCGTCCCCTTGGATGGGCAGCCTCTCGAAGGCCATCGCCACCCCCGCCCATGCGAGGGCGGCAGCCATCCCAAGGGCCCGGATTCGAGCCGGGCTGACCCAACGACGGATGAAGGGCACCACGATGCGGCAATCAATCTTCAGGATTCTCATGGGCACGTAAGAAAGGTTTCCAAGGGTCGTTGGGGGGGTCGTCAGCGAACGCGCATGATGAACGCCAGCACGTAGAACGGCGGCATGTTGTTGTGGGGACGGCCGGAGCCACTCGGGGAGGACGTGAAGCGCGGGATGTCGAAGTAGTGCGCATGATGCCCGGACGCATCCGTGGTGTTGTTGCCTAGACGGGCGTTCAACGTACCCCCAGAGTCTGTGATCAATGCCGAGCCGACCGTGGCCGCCCGATACTGGTGCGGTCCCTCGGTTGCCTCCGTCATGTTGCCATCCAGGAGCAAGAAGTGCCGATGCCCGGGCATCTCGCCCGCCGTCAACGCATGCGTCTCCTTGCCTCCGACATCACCCCTTGCCCTCGCCGTCAGGCCTTGTCCCCCCCCGGAGGCCAGCACGAAACGACCGCGCAAGTCAGGCGTCGCAACCCCGTTGACCACCGCCCCGTCGCAAAGCACCCAGCCCACCGGTGGCGTGGATCCCGTCCACATCAGGATGGACCCCACCGGCGCCATCCCCAGCCCGTTGAACCCGGCGGCCTCCCCGTTCCCGGTCACCGTCAACCCCTCGCGAATGTTCCAGCTTCGGGCCGCAAGCGACTCCGCCACGTCGAGGGTGGCCTGGGGGTTCGACTTGTTGATGCCCACCTTGTCGCCCACGGGCCTCAACAGCGGCTGGCCATCCCGGTTCACCATGTCCTGCGCCGTCCTCGCGCGGGTCGCGACCATGCTGTACGGCCCGGTCACAAGACGCGTCCTCGGCGTCACCGTGGCATCCGCCTCCCCGGGAGTCGCGCCCTTCAATGTCATCTCGACGAAGCGGTCCGACGCGTTCGCCGAAAGGAACAGGCTCGACAGCGGCGGCCGCGGCTCGTTGCCGAAGACATTCCCTTCCCCGAGCACCACGCTGAACGCGCCGTCTCGCACCGTCACGGTCTGCTGTTCCGACCACAACAAGGTGCCCCCGACGTCGCTGGTGAACACCCGGAACACCATCGGGTAGTTCACGGCGCCGGCCCCGCCGATGGGCGTGCCGTCGGGGCCCAGCAACGAGCCCTGGAACGCCATCACGTCCGGCGGCTCCGGCCGGCTCTGCGCCACGGTCCTAGGGGCCGCAACCATGGCCGCGACACACAGCAGGAACACGGCGCATGGGCGGTTCAAAACCTCGAAGCCTTTCATGGGTTTCATGGGGAGGTCGGTCATGGGGTTGGAGGAGGGCTTCATCGCACGCGGACGAGGTAAGCAAGGACGTAGAACGGCGGCATGTTCGGGTGCGCGCCGCCGCCACCAAACAGGCTGGATCGCGACTCGGGCAGGTCGAGGGAGTGCGAGTGGCCGCCCGAGGTCGTCGTTTGCAACGTAAACCGTGAGTTGCTCACGTCGTTGCCGGTCGCCCGGCGGTAAGAGTACGAGAAAAAAAAGAACTCCCACGGCGGGTAAACCCAGTCCACGATATCGGTCCCCACCTCGGACTGGAACGAGTGATTGTGCGTAAGACCCGAATTGACAATGCTCCAGAAATCGGTGCCGCTTGTCATCACCCCTCCGGGATCCATGTCGTGGGCATGCGCGGGCATTTCCTCCTCCGTCAACACATGTGACTCCGCACCACCCACCGCTCCGACCTTGCGGGGCGTCAATCCCGCCCCTTCGCCCGCCCCAAGGATAAAGCGCCCGCGCAGGTCGGGCGTGGGATACCCGTTGACGACGGTCCCATCGCAAAGCGCCCAGCCCTCCGGCCTGTCTGCCGCCGTGCCCGACCACAGGATGATCGAGCCAACCGGCGCCGCGCCGCCACCAATCCACGCCGCCGCCGTGGCCATCCCCTGGACCCGGGCATCCTCCCGGGCCTCAAGGCTGGCCGCCTGCGCCGAGCCCACCACGTCCAATGCCGTGGCCGGGTTCGTCGAGTTAACGCCAACGCGTCCTCCCACGATCGTGATCACCCGCGCATTGGCATTGTTCACGATTCGCTCCGCCGTGCGGGCGTGTTGGGCCACCATCGCGAAAGGCGCCGGCAACAAGCGCGTCCGCACCACCAACGTCGAGTCCACCCGGCCCGGCCCGACCCCCTTTACCGTCGTCTCAAGATACCTGTCCGACGCGGTTGCCGTCCGAAACACAACTCCCATGGCGGGACGCGGCTCCGCCTCGAAGGCAGCCCCTTGGCCCAACTGCACGCTGAACCGCCCGTTGTCCACCGTGACGGTCTGTTGCTCCGACCACACGAGGTTGCCACCGCTGGAGGCATCGAAGATCCGGAAGACCACGTCGTAGTTCTTCGGGGAAGGCGTCCCGAGCGGCTCGCCATCGCCGTTCACCAGCGTGCCTTGGTACGGAAGCAAGTCCGGCGCCGTCGGGCTTTGGGCAAGAGAGCGTGCAGGGGTCAGCAGCAGCGGTGTCAGCAGCAGCATCAGCATCAGCGTCGGCATCAGCGTCAGGTTCACCGTCGGCATTCGACGCCCTGATGCACCCCGAAGCCCGCCCCCAGCCATCTTCATCATCGTTTCCATCGTTCCCTCCTCACTTCTCACTCCTCACTCCTCACTTCTCTCCCCCGCCCTCACGGCGTCGTCAGCACCGGCACGTCCGTGATGCGGGTCAGCGTGAACGGGCCCGAGACCATGAACTCCCGGGTGTCCGACGTGCCGCCCCCGCGTGCCAAGCCGGTCAGGCGCACCGTCTCCTTGTACCAACCGCGCATGGTGCGCGTGTTCCCCAGCGAGAAGACGTTCGTCGAGGGCGGCGTGATCCTCAGCGTGATTTCGCGGCGAATGCCGTAGGACTCCATGCCCCGTGCCAATTGCGTCTTGAACGTGGGGTCGAGGTTGTCGTGGTCCGGGTGGTACGTGTGCAGGAACGGGTTCGTCCCATGGTCGTCAAAGCCCGTCTCCACGGTCGTCGTCAAGGTGCTGACGTCCCCCAGTCGTCCACTCAGCAACCACGGCGCGTTGCCCTTCC
>CAIRNV010000368.1 GCA_903880005.1 uncultured Verrucomicrobiota bacterium
CCGGGTTCCCCGCATGCGCGTCCTCGTGGGCATCGACGTGGACGAGATCGTCGCCGACTACCACCGGCGCGGCCTCCTGTTCCTCGCGGACCCGGCCAAGGCCGTGGACGACTTCCAACGTCGGCTCAAGGAGGACATCCAGAGGGCCGACTACCGGCCCGAGATCGAGTCGGGCGTCCTGAGCTTCGTGGAGGACGTGGTGTCGGGGCGCCTGGTGATCAAGGCCCACCCCACCCGGCGACTGCATGCGAAGCTCTACATCTTCCTTCCCTCCGGCTGGTGCGAGCACAAGCCCGGGGCGGTCATCACCGGGTCATCCAACCTCACGGCGGCGGGCCTCGGCGTGCAGGAGCAATCCCGCAACTACGAGTTCAACGTCCTGCTCCACGACCATGCCGACGTGAAGTTCGCCTCCGACGAGTTCGAGAAGCTCTGGACGGAGGCGGTCGATGTGCTCCCGAGCGCGGTCATGGAGGTGCGTGACTCGACGTACCTCGCGACCCGCGTCACGCCGTGCGAACTGTATTTGAAGCTGTTGGCGGAATACTTCGGGCCGGCCGTGGACTACGACCCCAACGCGTTGTCGGACCTGCCCGACGGCTTCAAGCGCCTTGGGTACCAGATCGACGCGGTCAACAATGGCCATCGCCTCCTTGAACGGCACAACGGCTTCTTCCTTTCGGACGTCGTGGGGCTGGGCAAGACCGTCATCGCGTGCCTCATCGCGAGGAAGTTTTTCTTCCACAATGGGTTTCCCGACCACCGGTCCCACACCCTCGTGATTTGTCCGCCCGCCTTGGAATCCAACTGGCGCGAGACCATGGACCGCTTCCGCCTCGACAACTGCGACATCCAGACCTGCGGCTCGATCCACAAGGTGCGGAACCCCCGGAAGTACGACCTCGTCATCGTTGATGAGGCGCACAAGTTCCGGAACGACACCGCCGAGGCCTTCAACGACCTTCAGCGGCTCTGCAAGTCCGGCACCCTTCGCCGCCTGCCCGACGGCTCCGTGGCCGAGAAGAAGGTGATCCTGGTGTCCGCCACGCCGCTCAACAACGCCCCCCAGGACATCCGCAACCAGCTCGCGCTGTTCCAGGACCTAAAGCGTTCCACCCTCAGCATTGGCAACCTCCAGCACTTCTTCGCCACCTGCGACGGCGAGTTCCGCAATGCGAAGCGCCAGCCCAACGTCGAGGCCGCGCGCCGCGCCGTCGTCGCCATCTACGAGCAAATCCGCACCAAGGTCCTCAGCGAGATCATCGTCCGCCGCACCCGCACGGACCTGCACGACAACGAGGACTACCGCCGCGACCTCGCGGAGCAGGGCATCCAGTTCCCCGAGATCGAGCGTCCGCGCCACATCCTCTATCCCCTCACGCCCGAACTCGAAACCCTCTACGACCGCACGGTCCAGATGCTCGATGCCGGCGCGCCCGAGTCCCTCTCCTACAACCGGTACCGCGCCCTCACCTTCCTCCGCGCCGACCTCAAGCAGAAGTACCGCAACGCCGACCGCATCTCGCAACAGCTCGCCACCATCATGCGCATGCTGTTGCTCAAGCGCCTCGACAGCTCCTTCGTCGCCTTCGCCGCGTCCCTCCGGCGCTTCCACGACGCCACCCGCGCCATGGTCGGCATGTTTGAGCGGGGCACCGTGTACATCGCGCCCAACCTCCCGGTGAACCAGCTCATCCTCGAGGGCCGTGAGGAGGAACTCGTGGCGCTCATCGCCGAGAAGCAGGACTCCGACCCGACCATCGAGGTCTGCAAGCCCGACGACTTCGCCCCGGAGCTCTTGGATGGCCTCCGCGCCGACCTCGCCCGCCTCGCGCCCGTCCTCGCCGACTGGCAACGCGTCTGCGACGCCGGCATCGACCCCAAGTTCGACCTCTTCCTCCAGCGCCTGCGCGACGAGTTCCTCCATCGCGACATCAACCGGGAGGGCAAGCTGGTCCTCTTCTCCGAGTCCCGCGAGACCACCGACTATCTCACGCGCCGCCTCGCCGACGCCGGCTACCCCCGCGTGCTCCCCATCGACGCCTCCAACCGCGATGCACGCCGCGACGACATCCGCGCCAACTTCGACGCCAACTTCACCGGCCGTCGCCGCGACGACTTCGACATCATCATCGCCACCGAGGTCCTCGCCGAGGGCGTCAACCTCCACCGTTCCAACGTCATCGTGAACTATGACACCCCATGGAACTCCACCCGCCTCATGCAACGCGTCGGCCGCGTCAACCGCATCGGCTCCCTCGCCCCGCGCGTCTTCATCTACAACTTCTACCCCACCTCCCGCGTGGACGGTGACATCGAGCTTCACAAGAAGGCCGTCATGAAGCTCCAGGCCTTCCATTCCGCCCTCGGCGAGGACAGCCAGATCTACTCCACCGACGAGGAGGTCGGCACCTTCGGCCTCTTCGACAAGGCCCCCGAGGAGGCCGAGCGCGACGAACGCCTCGTGCTCCTCATGGAGCTGCGCCGCTTCCGCGCCGAGCACCCGGAACAGTTCCGCCGCATCGCCAAGCTCTCCGCCCGCTGCCGTGTCGGCCGCGCCGACGCCTCCCGCGCCCAGTCCACCGTCGCCTTCATCCGCAACCCCCATCGCGACGCCTTTTATCGCATCCGCCCCGGCGCCGCCCCCGAGGAGATCCCCTTCACCGAGGCGGCCCGGGAGTTCCGGGCCACCCACGCCGCCGAGCCTGCCGTGCCCCTGCACGACGCCCACCATGCCCACGTGGGCGCCGCCACCGTTGCCTTTCGCGAGGCGGTCGTCGCCGATGTCCTCGGCCCCCGGTCCGCCGACTCCAAGCAAGGCCCCAACGAGCGGCGCGCCCTCGACTTCATCGATGGATTCCTCGCCATGGACTTCATCAGCGACGACGAGCGCCGCCTCATCCGCCTCGCCAAGCTCGCCGTCGCACGCGCCCGCTACGCCAGCCTTCAGCGGGACATCAACAAGCTCCAACGCGACACCCGCCGCGTGCAGGTCACCCCCGCCGTCCTTGCCGACCGCCTCTTCTCCATCCTGGGCCAGTACCGACTCGAGGAAATGGAGGACCAAGGCCATGGCGTCGCCGACGCCCCGCGCAAGGCCGATACCGAGCCCGAGATCATCCTCAGCGAGTCCTTCGACTTCCCCGCCCGCCCATGAATCGCGACGCCCTCCGTTCGCTCCTGCAATCCGCCTACGACCGCTCGCGTTGGCTCGACGCGCTCCCGTCGCTCCTTCCCGGCGTCGAGGTGTTCGCCAACCCCCAGCCCATCGACCTCCCCGCCGACGTCGTCCGCTCCGCCGTGCAGCTCGCCCGCATTCCCCTTGCCGACGACCGCAGCGTGGCCGTCCTCGAAGTGCGCGTGTCCGGCCAGGTGGACTTGCAACGCAACCGCGCCGGGCTCCGCAACCTCGTCGCACGCTTCATGGGGTCGCCCAATGCCGACGCCATCCTCGCCTTCTTCGTGGGCGACGCGCCCGACTACCGGTTTTCCTTCGCGGCCCGCACCCATTCGTTCAACGACGACGGCCAGTTGGAACGCCACGACACCGCCCCCCGGCGCTACACTTACATCGTCGGCCCCAACCAACCCTGCCGCACCGCCCTCGAACGCCTCGAATGGCTCGCGTCCGTCGGGCCGCGCGCCCGGCTGGCCGACCTCCTTGAAGCCTTCAAGGTCGAGCCCCTCTTCAAGGAGTTCTACTCCGACTACCGCCGCGTCTTCGACGCCGTCGAGAACCACCTGCGCTCGTCCCTCCCCGACCCGGAAACGCTGCGCCTCTTCACCCAGCGCCTGTTCAACCGGCTCATGTTCCTTGCCTTCGTCGAGCGCAAGGGCTGGCTCCGGTTCGGCCAGCGCACCGACTACCTCGCCGCCCTCTGGAACGACCACGTCTCCCGGCGATCCGCCTCGCCCCGGCCCTCCAACTTCCATGCCGACCGCCTCGCGCCGCTCTTCTTCGAGGGCCTCAACCAGGCGGATCGCCCGCCCGAGGTCATCGACCCGCGCTTCGGCTCCGTGCCCTACCTTAATGGCGGCCTCTTCGAGCACGCCGAGGATGGCACCGACACCCGCGCCAGCCTGCACGTGCCCGACGAGGCCATCGCCCTCATCCTCGATCCCAACGGCGGGCTCTTCCCCCGGTACAACTTCACCGTGGCCGAGAGCACCCCGCTCGAAGTCCACGTGGCCGTCGATCCCGAGATGCTCGGCAAGGTCTTCGAGGAACTCGTCACCGGACGCCATGAGCAGGGCAGCTACTACACCCCTAAGCCGTAACGATTCAGTTGGATCGGTCGTGCTTGCTTGATCTTCTTTCGCAAGAGCTTCGTCCTTCGCTCGTTACGGGCCTGGAACTGGCCCGCGCCTCGCTCACTCCTCGGCTTGCGCAAGCATCTGCTTCGCAATCACTTCCCTCCCAACGGAATCGTTCCGGCTAAGCCCATCGTTTCTTTCATGGGCCGCGCCGCCTTGGTCGAGCACCTCGTGGACCGTTGCCCCGCCGAGTCGCGGCCCGCCATCGAACGCTTCGTCCATGACGAGGACATCTCCG
>CAIRNV010000369.1 GCA_903880005.1 uncultured Verrucomicrobiota bacterium
CGCCAAGAAGCGAAGCATCATGGCCCAGTTCCTTTGCGAGGCCGTCGTGCTCTCGGAGATCGGCGGCATCGCCGGCGTCGCCCTCGGCATCGTCTCCGGCAACCTGCTCAGCCTCCTGTTGGGCGTCCCGCCGGTCCTCCCTTGGGACTGGGCCATCATCGGCCTCCTCGTCTGCTCCTTTGTCGGCATCGCCTTCGGCACCTACCCCGCGTGGAAGGCCGCCCAACTCGACCCCATCGAGTCGCTTCGGTACGAGTGAGCCTAAAGGCGGCCGTTGAAGAGGGTTCCAAGGCAAGGGAAACGCCCTCCCATCAAGGCAAAGAGGCCCTGGGGTATCCATCCGAGAACTCACCCGGCGGGTGAGGTTGGAATCGGCCGGTCAGGGTTGTAGGCCGGGTGCCCTCACCCGGCGAAAACGTGCCAGAGCCGTCTCGGCTCTGGATGGATCACGTCCAGCGGCAGGATGCCGCTGCCACTCTGCCCCAGGGATGCCCGGAGGTGCGGCAGCCTTGCCGCCGCGTGAGGGCACGCGGCCTACAGAAAAGGTCATGCGTTGAGGTCCACCGGAGGGGTTGGGGCGACAGGCGCTGGAGCCAGCGTGGACGGCGGGACTGGGGTGGCGGTGGACCTCATGTCCGGGATGGTGTGGTTTCTCTCGGTTTTTGTGCCCACCGAATCGAGGGAACCTCCCGGCTCACTTGGGCTGGTCTTGGAGCTTCGTTCCCTGGCCCATCACGCAACGGACCTCGGTCGCGCCGACGGCGAACCCATGACGTTCCGTCATCCCCCCGGGCCACGACACCTCCACGAAGCCCGCTTGCGCGCCCATCCCGTGCAACGTGACCACCGCGTCGTCCTGCCCAAGGTAGCCGCTTCCCCGCGTGATCGCCCTCGCGGGGCCGCGTCGGCCATCGGAAACCCAATGCACGACCGCCCCGATGCCCTCGCGGTTCCCCGGCGGGCCCTCCAGTCGCACGCGCAGCCCCGGCTTCCCTCCACGGTTGCGCCACAGCCGCACCGCCGCGGCGTTGCATCCCACCGCAAGGTCGGGCCGCCCGTCCCCGTCGAAGTCCGCCACGGCCGCGCCGCGCTGGTCCTCTCGCACGAACACGCCCGAGTCGCGCCATGTCATCGGCTCCAGCCCACCCCGACCATCGCCCCGGATGACGGCTCCCGTGCCCGCGTTGGCGGCGTCCGACTCCACGTCCGTGGCGGAAAAGTTCTGGGCCACGAAGACATCCTCCGCCCCGTCCCCGTCGAAGTCCGCGACGGCCAACCCCATGCCCGGCGCGGATTGGGCGGCGAACGGGAGGGGCCGTCGCTCGAACCGGCCGCCGCGGTTCAGGAAGATCGAGGATTCGAGGGTGACGGCCTCGAGGACCCGAAGGCCCTTGGCGCGATCGCCCAGCAAGGCGGGCACGTCCAGGGCGGCAAACTCGCGATGCGAGCGCCACGTCGCCGCCCAGGTGGGCAAGGCCTGGCTCGCCCGGCCCCAATGGATGAAGGGCCACTCGCGGCCCGTCGAATCCGTCCAGCCCAGCAGCATCTCCATGCCGCCGGCCCCTTCGATGTCCCCGGCATGAAGACGCCACGGCCCCCGGGACAAGCCACTCCACTCGGTGTTGGTCCCCCAATTGGACGCCACGATGTCCAGCCGCCCGTCGGAGTCGGCGTCCATGACGGCCACGCCGAACCACAAGCCCGTCGCGCCCGCCAACCCCCAGTCGCCGGTCATCTCGCGCCACGGCCCCGTGCGGCCGCGTCGATAGATGCGCACTGGCCCCCATTCCACGGCCAGGATGACCTCCGGGTAGCCGTCGCCGTCCAGGTCCGCGAGGGTCGCGCCCTGCACCATGCCGGCGCCCGAGAGCGCCTGGTTGGCGGCTTCATCCGCGACCCATCCATCGGCGCTTCCCAGCCACAATCGGGTTTTCCCCGGCTCCGGGTAACGTCCCGGCACGCCGCGCCCCGCGACCAGCAAGTCGAGGTCGCCATCGCCGTCCACGTCGGCCATGGCGAGCGCGCCGGGCTCGGATTCCTGCGGAGGGACGGCATCCGCCACCTTGCCGGTGACGGGCGACAACCGAAGGACCGACCCCGGTTCGCCGGGTTCGCCTTCGAGGTTGGACATGGAGGCAATCAAGGCGACGGCATCGCGGCTTGCGCCCCAGGTGAGAACGCCGCCGAGATCGCGGGATGTCCTCCGGGCGAGCCCGTTGGTCCAACGCTCGATCCGTCCGTCGCCCAGGTTGCGAAAGCACGCGACGGAGCCACCGCGCCCGGTGCCCACCACCAGATCCACGCGGCCGTCGGCGTCGAGGTCGCCCCAGGCGACGGCGGGTCCCGCCTGGCTTTGCCTTCGCCACAGGGACGGCTGCCTTGCGAAGTCGTCGTAGTCGGCCTCCACATGGCGATGCGGCAGCAGGGCGCTGACATCCTCCAGCAATGGGGTTGCGGCGCGTGGACGGGACGCGTCGCCCGCACCCGGCCGCGCCCCGGCCTGGGACACCTCGTACAATCGTCCGCCTCGCGCCTCCTCCACGACGCTCTCGGAGCCATCGCGCCAAAGGACCTCGATGCGGAGCCGTGCGTCGCGTGAACCGGTGGCAAAGGCACGCAGGGGTTCGTCGCCGGAGAGGTATCGACCTCCCGCCTGGATGTCCTGCTGTTGCAGCGGCACCGCTCCGCCTCGCACACGGATGCGCGCGCCCACGCCGCGCGTGTTGGGGCCCCGGCCCGCCAACCGCACGGCCACGCGCCCGCCCTCGGCGTCGTTGCGATAGACCGACGCGGCCTGGTTCACCTCGTTGACCACCACGTCGAGGTCGCCATCGCCGTCGAGGTCGGCCAAGGCCATGCCCGTGGCGATGCCACGCTCGGAGAAGCCCCAGGCCTTCGAGGCATCCTCGAACCTCCATCCGCCGAGGTTCCGGAACAGCATCCGCTCTTGGTCCAAGGGCGGGAACCGCGCCCGGCGCCGGAGCGCCTCGGCCTCCGGGATCCGTTCGCGCTGGCGCTCTCGTTCGAGTTCCGCTGCGACGTCGAGGTCCTGCACGTCCCGAACGAAGCCCGTGCCCACGAGGACGTCATCCCACCCGTCAAGGTCCACGTCGAGGAACACGGGGGCCCACGACCAATCCGAGGCCGCCACCCCCGAGGCGAACGCGCGCTCCTCGAATCGTCCCGAACCCATTCCTCGGAACAAGGTGTTGCGCGGCGACTGGGGCCATTCGGCGCCAAGGCCGGGCAACTTCGGCCTCAACGCATGCGTCGTCGCCTGCACCTGCCGCTGCATGTGGGTCCGCCCGCGCATGTCCGTGACCATCAGGTCGTCCTCGCCGTCCCGGTCCAGGTCGCCCGCGTCGATCCCCATCGAAAACCAACTCGTGACCGAGAACGAATCCCTTGGGAAGGCCTCGAAGGTGCCATCGCCGCGGTTCCTCCACGCGCGGTCGGGCGAGGCGAGGTCGCCGCACACGTAGAGGTCCGGGCGCCGGTCCCCGTCGAGGTCCCGGAACAACACGGACAAGGACCAGTCGAAGGGCGGCTCGCGCAGGGGCCGACCCGCCGCGTCGCGAAACGCCCCGTCGGTCCAGGAAACGCGCCGGAACCGTCCGTTGCCTTCGTTGACGCAGAAGGCATCCGCCTCGCCGTCCTCCAGCAACTCGCCGTTGGGCCCAATGCGGAACCGCCCGACGAGGTCGGGCTCGGTCGTCGGTCGCCCATCCACATGCGTGACCACAAGGCGCCCGTCCACGCGACCAGTGCGGAGCTTGAGGTTGAAGCCATCCCGCACCGTGCTGGTGCGGTAGTTCGCCACGTACAGGTCGAGGTCGCCGTCGCCATCGGCGTCCGCCAGGGCCATCGACATGCTGCCTGTCATGGAGGCGAGCCCGGATTCGGCGGTGGCGTCCTCGAAGGCCCCCTTGCCGTTGTTGCGCCACAACGAGACGCCGCGCCCCACACCGGCGACGAGGAGGTCGAGGTCGCCGTCGCCATCGACGTCCGCCATCACGGTGCCGGTGGCGTCTCCTCCGGCGGCTTCGAGTAATGGCTGGAGGGACCGCTCGAACCGCAGCCCGCCGCGGTTCAGGAAGAGGCGATTCGGCCCATCCAATCCGGCGAGGAAGATGTCGGCGAGCCCGTCGCCATCGACGTCGCCCAGGGCGACGCCGGAGCCATTCAGGAGGACGTGGTTGGCCAGGGAACGGGCGTCGGCGAGGTGGTTGGTGAACGCGATGCCCGTGGCTTCTGCGGAAAGGCGATGGAGGAGGTGGGTCCCGGTCTTGGAAGGAGGCGTGCCCAAGGGGTGCCAACGATGACCGGGGTGTTCGCTCCATGGCCCAGCCGCCACGAGCCGCGCGACCGTCATCGCCAGGAGCAGCCACGCCACGGCAAGGGCCTGCCGCCACGGACGTGCTGGCGGCACGTGCGGGGCCGGGGTGCGAAGCCGGAACGATGCGACGGGGGGGGAAGCGAGCGCGGGGGCAGGTCGAGCGAGCACGCCCAACCCGAGTGAATCGTCCCGGCAGAGGATCATGGATGAAATTCCCGCCACCTTCCCGAGCCTTCCCACGAGCGGCGCTTCATGCCAGCGCGTTTCCAAATGCAAAAGGGCCGGGTTCCGTGGGGAACCCGGCCCGTGACTTGGCAACGATTCAGGAGCTTACCGCACGACGCGATAGAACTTCTGGGCTGCCGCCGTCGTGGAGACGGTGTAGGGGCTCGCGGGCGAGCCGGAGACATCGGTCCAGCCGCCCAGGGTCGAGGACTCCTGGAGGCGTCCGCCGCCGGTCCACGTGATGGTCACGTTGCCGCCGGAGACGGCGACACCGGAGAACTGGACGGGGCCGAGGTTGTAGGCACTCAGCACGGCGCCCGGGATGGGTGTGAGCTGGTTGGCCGGGGTGGTGGACCCTTCCTTGCGCCACGCCACCTCGACGAAGTCACCGCCGCCGCCCTCCTTGTAGAGCGCAGCGATGTAGTAGGACTTGCCCGCGACGAGGTTGATCGGCTCGGACGTCTCCGGGTTGACGGAGCTGTCGGGCTTGGTGGGCTCCTCGAAGGCGCCGCAGCAAGCGGTCTCCTCGGCGACCGTCACGGCGTTGGCCGGATCGGTGTCGGTGGAAACCCAGAGCTGCGACGCGTCATCGCTTCGGATGAAGAAGCGGTAGGCGCCGGACTCGGTCGGGGTGATCCATGCGGAGAGGCGGCCGCCGAAGTTGTCCATGACGTTGTTCAGGGAGGGGCCGGTGGTGAAGGCGTTCACGAACTCGCGACGGCTCGGGAGGTCGGGGAAGCTCGGGTCGGAGGTGAGGGCATCGACGGAGGTGCCGGTGATGCCGGTGCCATCGAAGCCGCGATAGGCCTCCCACAGGGCGTACCCGGCGAGGAGGCCGGGGGCGGTGAAGGTGACGCGGGTGTTGGCGGCGATGGTGTTGGCGTTGGCCGACACGTCCTTGATGCCGTTGATCGTGAGCGTGTAGGCCGTGCCGCTGGAGAGCGTGGATGTCACGAGGCTGACCTTTGTGGGGCTGCCCACGCTGACTGCGGTGACGGTCGCGCCGCCGCTGAGGGTGTAGTTGGCGGCGACGCCGGCGGTCTCGGCGGTCACGGGCTCGGAGAACTCCACATCGACGTAGCTCGTCGAGGGCGAGCGTCCGCCGGCCACGGCCTTGACCGTGGGGGCGACGGTGTCGCGGATGACGGTGAGGGTGACGGGGACGGTCTGGAGGTTGCCCAGCGGGTTGGCGATCTTGAGGACGTACGAGCCGCCATCGGAGACCTGGGCGGACTTGAGGGTGACCGAGGCCTTGTTGACGCCGCTGAAGAGGCCCTTGTCGAAGGCGTCGCCCGCCTCGAGGTCCTTGCCGTCCTTGACCCACTGATACTTGTTGGGGCTGCCGGAGACGACGGCCGACAGGGTCGCCGGGCGGTTCTCGTCCACGGTGACGTTGACCGGGGCGGTGGCGATGGAGGCGGCAACGTTGTTGATCTCGAAGACGCCGAAGCCGTAGCAGCCGAAGGCGGCTAGGACGAGCGCCTTGCCGGGAGTGCCGGCCACGGGATAGACGCTGACGTCGCCCTCGTAGCCGTAATCATGGCCGGTGCCGTTGTAGCCGGAGCCGTCGATGAATTCGTCGGACTCATAAAACGGCAGCTTCACGGCGCTGTTCCCCGAGGCGATCATGCCGTCGAGGGTGTGGATGGCGAGCCAGGCGGGCTTGAAGATCGCGCCGGCTTGGCCGTAGCGGCCGAACTGCTGGTTCCAGCTTGGGATGGCATACGACACGATGTAGTCGAGGCCGTTGTCGGTGTCGGCGGTCAACACCCAGTTGCCGTCGTAGTGCTCCACGCCGTCCTTGGCATGGTTGATGGGGATGCCGTCCTTGTCGGCAGCCTCCCACGTGAAGGCGGGCAGGTTGCCCCCCGCCTCTTCATCGCGGTCGAAGAAGTCTGGCCGCCCCGTCCCGCCGAGGCGCTTGGGCGTGCCGTCGCCATCGGGGTTCTTGGTGTAGCGATTCGGGCGGGAAGGCCAACCCGCGCCGGGATAGTGTCCTTGGTAAGCGACCTCGAGCTTCGGCCGCGCCGGGTCGGTAGGATAGGCCACATAGCTGCTAGGCAGGCCGCCCAACGAGTACGAGCCCTTGGCGCCGCCGTTGTCACGGTCGTCCATGCGGGAGATCGGGCGAAGGGTCAGGCCATTGTCGTCGGAAACAAACTCCTGCGGATGTTGGCTGGCGCGCCACGTGCCGCCGCCCGCGACCACCCGAAGCGTGGGCCCGAAGCCCTCGACCCGGAACGCCCGGAAACGCCAGCTTGCGCTGCCGTCGCCGCCGCTGCTGTCGTCGCCGCTCGGCTCGCCCGGAACAGGCTCGACCCACGCCTCGGTGGGCTTGGCATCCCAAGTCGCCCTGCCGTTGGGGAAGGCGGCGTCCGCCACCGTGCCCGTCGCGGCATAGCGAAGGATCTTGTAGCGATAGCCCGTGTAGATGGACCGCTGGCCGTGCGGCCCGTCCGTGATGCCCCAACGCCACCAGGCGTACAGGGCGGGCTGCGCCGCCAAGGGCACCGGGTTGATCTCCGTCTTGAGCGCCACGCCCAGCGGCTTGGCGGTCTTGGCGTCGATCCAGATCACCGAGCGATCCGGGAACGCCGCCGCGCGGTCCTTCTGCTCCTGGGTGAGGGCTGGATCCTGCTCGTCGATGCCGTTCTCGCGGATGCCCACGAGATAAAGGTTCTCGTCGTAGCGCACGAAGTTGACGTAGCTGTCGATCAGGTCGCGCCCGTTAAACTGAGTGGCCCGAGCCTGGGGCGCGCCGGCCCGCACGAGGACGGGGATCTTGTTTTCCGGTGCCACGTTGACCAAGCCATTGAGGTGCTGGACCCACACCGGCTTGATTTCCTGGGCCTGGGCCGAGCCCAGCGCCATGGCGCCCGCCAAGGCGCTCCATAACATGTTTTGCTTCATGGGAATGATCTTGCTCGCTCCCGGGAACCCGGCATCCCGCTACCCACAAGGACGCCACGTCACACCCCAACGAGGGAGACGACGTCCGGGACACCGCCACTAGACCCACATTCCTGCCTCGTTCAAGCCTCCGTTCAACCCCATGTCAACCGGCCTGGCTGGCCAGAAGCCACAGGACCGACGACCGCGTGGTGGTGGGGTGGCAGAAAAAGAGCCACCCAAACCGGCGCGACCTCGACCCATTCGACCGCATCGTGCGCCGGCTCGGGGTGAATCTGCGGGGCCATCCCTTCCCTCCCAACCGAGTCGCTCCGGCTTGGAAACACCATCCTGGTATCGCATCCGAGGCGGCCCCTCTGGCAACCTCCCCGCATGAGTTGCTTTCGTCACCCGCTGGCGCTTGCGGGCGTGCTTCCCCTGCTTCCTGCGCTCGCGCTGGCCTCGACCCAGACCGTCGATGGCCGCCCCTTCACCGTCGCCGACGGCCTTGTCATCGAACGAGCCGCCGCGACGGACCTCGCGCCCCGCCCCGTCAGCGCCAGCCTTGATGGCGAGGGCCATCTCTTCGTCACGGATTCCTCGGGCTCCAACCTCCCGCCCGCCGAGCAACTCAAGAACCCCACCCACCGGGTCCTCCGCCTCGTCGATACCAACCGCGACGGCCGGTATGACAAGGCGACCGTCTTCGCCGACAAGGTCATGTTTCCCCAGGGCTGCCTCTGGCACGACGGGTGGGTGTACGTGGCCGCGCCCCCGTCCATCTGGCGCTTCCGGGACACCGACGGCGACGGCGTCGCCGACATCCGGGATGAATGGTTCAAGGGCGGCACGTTGACCGGGTGCGCCAACGACATCCACGGCCCCTACCTTGGCCCCGACGGCCGCATCTACTGGACCAAGGGGGCCTTCGCCGAGCAGAACCACCCCCGCCCCGGCCGCACACCCATCCATGACCGCGCCGCCCACATCCTTCGCGCCAAGCCCGACGGCTCCGACCTCGATGTCATCATGACCGGCGGCATGGACAACCCCGTCGAGGTCGCCTTCACCGCCGATGGAGAGCCGGTGTTCACCTCCACCTTCATCGACTTCTCCCAGCCCGGCTGGAGGGATGGCATCGCCCATGCCCTCTACGGCGGCATCTTCGGCAAGCAAAACGACGTCCTCGACGACCGCAACATCCCGCGCACGTCGCCGGACTTGTTCCATCCCTTCGTCCAGCTCGGCGCCGCAGCGCCCTCCGGCCTTTGCCGATACCAGTCGTCCGCCCTCGGCCCCGACTACCGGGACAACCTCCTCGCCACCTCCTTCAATCTCCACAAGGTCTCGCGCCACGTCCTCCGCCCGTCCGGTTCCTCCTACGCCTCCACCGACTCCGACCTCGTCGCCACCGAGGACGTGGACTTCCATCCCACCGACGTCCTGGAGGATGCCGACGGCTCGGTCCTGGTGATCGACACCGGCGGCTGGTACAAGCTGTGTTGCCCGACGGCCCAGCTCGCCAAGCCCGACGTCCTCGGCGGCATCTACCGCATCCGGAAGGCGGGCTTCAACCACGACGCCTCGCGCGCCGACCGGCGTCGCATCGCCGGGCCGCCCGCCGTCTCCGGCCCCGTCTGGAAGCTCCGGCAGGCCGCCAACGAGCGCGACGCCAAGCGCCGGTCCGACCTGCGCGACGTCCTCCGGAAATTCGTGGCCAAGAAGGCCCCCGGCGACGCCCTCGCCCGCGTGGCCGCCGAGGGCCTTGGACGCTTGGGCGACAAGGATTCCCATGACCTCCTCCTCGACGCCGCCGTCCTCGCCAAGGACCCGCACCTCGAGCATGCCTGCCTCTTCGCCCTCTATGAAATCGGCGACGCCGCCTCCCTGCGCGATGCGTTGAAATCCACCGACGCCGCCAAGCGCCGCGCCGCGTTGATCGTCCTCGACCAGCTCCCCGGCGACCTTCTGTCGTCCAACGACGTCCTGCCCGCCCTCGCCGAACCCAACACCCGCCTGTGGGAGGCCGCGCGATGGATCATCAGCCGTCACCCCGCATGGAGCGACCAACTCGTCGGATGGTTCCGTTCGCAACTCGACAACCCCGGCACACGGGGCCCCGCCGCCGGGCAGATCCGGTTCATCGCCCCGTCCCCCAACGGCCGCGTGCTCCTGGCCGAGGTCGCCCAGAAGGCCAGCCTCGGGCTCGTCGCGCGCATCTCCGCCCTCCGGGCCATGGCCGAGGCCAACCCCAAGGAACCGCCGTCCAACTGGGCTCCCTCGCTCGTCGAATGCCTCCGCGAGGCCGACACCGACCTCGTCCTCGCCGCCGTCCAGGCCACCCGGCCCGTCGCCTCCACCCCCGAGGTGCAGGCCGCGCTCCGCCGCGTCGCCGCATCCACCTCACGCACCCCCGAGCTCCGCGTCGCCGCCCTGGCCGCGCTCCCCCAGGGGTGGGAGCCCGCGCCGGATGAGTTGGCCTTCCTTGTCGGCACGGGCCCCTCCCGCGAGGCCGCCTCCGCGCTGGTCCGCGCACGCCTCGCCCCGGCCTCACGACAAGCCCTCGCATCCAGCCTTCGGAATGCCGACCCGCTCGCCCTCCTGGCGCTCCTCCCGGCCTTCGAGAACCCCGGTCCGGACGACGCCCTCGGCCAATCCGTCCTCGAATCCCTCAAGTCCGCCAAGTCCAAGGCCTCCCTCCGTCCGGACGTCATCCGCGCCGTCTTCAAGAAGCACCCGCCCGCGCTCCAACAGCAGGCCGAGGCGTTCGTGCGCGAGTTCGATGCCGACGCCGCCCACCAGGCCGCGCGCATCGACGCCTTGCTGGCCGAATTGAAGGTCCTCAGCGGCGACGTGCGGCGCGGGCAGGCCGTCTTCCTTGGCCAAAAGGCCGCTTGCTACAACTGCCACAAGATCGGCTACCGCGGCGGCGAGGTCGGCCCCTCCCTCACGTCCATCAGCCAGGCCCGCACCGAGCGCGACCTCCTGGAGTCCATCGTCTATCCCAGCGCCAGCTTCGTCCGCTCCTACGAGCCCGTCCTCGTCCGCCTCAAGGACGACACCGAGGTGGCCGGCATCCTCCGCTCCGAAACCGACAAGGACCTCGTGGTCGTGTCGGGCCCCGGGGCGGAGCAGCGCATCCCCCGTGCGGACGTGGCCGAGGTGCGCCCCGGCACCGTCTCCCTGATGCCCGCCGGACTGGATGCCCAGATCTCGCGCCAGGAACTCGCGGACCTCCTCGCCTTCCTACGGAACACCAAGTGGGGCGCGCAGTAAGGCGGCGCCCGCATCCTGCCCGTGACGCCCGCCACGGGACCTGTCAGGAATGGCCCGCATGAATTCCCGTCTCCCGGCCTGGGCCTGGGCCTGGGCCTTTTGGTTGGCCTGGCCATGGGCTGGGCCTTCGTTGTCCGTCGGCGCCGCCGAGGCGCGACAGCCCCTGGGCGATGCCGACCTGCGCTTTTGGCTGCGCAACATGGTCATCGACCATGCCTACACCGACGACGAGGTCGCCATGGCCACCGGCATGAGCGTCGCGGAGGTCCGGAATGCCACGGAGCGACTGGGCCTGACGCCCAACGCCACGCCGTCCCCAACGCCGGCATCCCCGGTGGTCAAGGTCCTCCCCTACCCCGGCGGCCGACATCCCCGGCTCGGCTTCCTCGAAGGCGCAGTCCGACCCCAACGCGACACCAAGCTCAGCGTGTTCACGCCTTGGGATCCCAAGGGCTACGTGGTGGTGGACCTTCCCGAGGCCGTGTGGTCGTCGCTCGGCCTCACCTACCTCGCCCACACGCACATCCCGACCCTCTGGGATCGCGAGGGCAAGACGCTGCCGCCGGTGGAATGGAGCCATCGGGCGGACGGCTCGTGGCAAATGTTGAGGTCGCTGCCCAACGGCCTCCAACTCGGGGCCCGGGCCATGGCCGCGACGAATCACGTGGCGCTGCGGTGGTGGGTGCGCAACGGGACGTCCAACGTCGTCGGGAACCTCCACGCCCAGGTCTGCGTCCTGCTCGGCCGCGCCCATGGGTTCACGGCCCAGTCCGCCACCAACAAGCTCCTCGACCCGCCCTTCTCCGCCGCATCGGATGCGTCCGGCACGCGTTGGGTCATCACGGCGTGGGATGCCTTGGAACGGACCTGGCACAACCCGCCCGTGCCGTGCATCCACTCCGACCCGCGCCTCGGCGACTGCCCCCCGGGCGAGACGCGCGAGGCCCGCGGTTGGGTTTGGTTCCATGAAGGGGCCGGCGTCACCAACGAGATCGCCCGGCTGCGCCGGGAATTCCTCGCCCGTCCCGCCCCCGAGCCCGACCACCTCCTGCCCATCCCGGACAAGCTGGTGGTGCTGACCTTCGACGACTCGGTTCGGTCCCTGCACCAGAACGTGCGCCCGTTGCTGAAGGAGGCGGGGTTCAACGCCACGTTCTTCATCACCGAGGGGTTCACGTTCCCCACGAACAAGGCGGACTACATGACGTGGCAGCAGGTCGCGGAACTGCACCGGGACGGCTTCGAGGTCGGCAACCACACGCGCAGCCACATGGGCGTGGCCGCCGACTCGCTGGGCCGTCTTCAGGGCGAGGTGGCGCACATCGCCGGGCGCTGCATCGAGCAGGGCATCCCGCGACCGGTTAGCTTCGCCTACCCCGGCAACGCGATTCACCCGGGCGCCCTGCCCATCCTGTCCGCTCAGGGCATCCGGTTCGCGCGGCGGGGCGCGCAACCCGAGTTCGCCTACGAGACCGGGCGCGGCGTCGCCTACGACCCGGCGCACGACCATCCGCTCCTCATTCCCACGACGGGGGATGCCCGCCCGACCTGGACCTTGGAGGAACTCAAGGCCGCCGTGGGGCCGGCCCGCGAGGGCCAGGTCGCGGTGCTTCAATTCCACGGCGTGCCCGACCGCGAGCACCCATGGGTCAACACGCCCTTGGATCGATTTCGCGGGTACGTCTCATGGCTCAAGGCCAATGGCTATCGATGCATCGCCCTCCGCGACCTCGCTCGGTACATCAACCCGTCCGATGCCCCGTCCGACGCCTGGCGCGTCATCCATCGCCGCGTCGCCACCCCCGCAGCCCACGCACCCAAACATCCCTAGAAACGCGGCAGAGCCGTCTCGGCTCTGGCTGGATCACGTCCAGCGGCAAGATGCCGCCGCCACCTTCCATGAAGGCCGCGTGAAAGTGGAAGCGGCTTCCAGCCGCTTGCCTAGCATGGATCCGCGGCAGGATGCCGCCGCCACTCTGACCCCCGGCACGCAGAGGAGCGGCATCCTGGCCGCCGCGTGAGGACTCGCGGCCTACATGGGCCGAGCCTTCGGCTCCACCGGAGGGTTTGGCGTATCCCCGCCCGAACGGCCGTTTTTAGGTTCAGTGGGGGGGAAGTGATGGCGAAGCAGATGCTTGCGCAAGCCGAGGAGTGAGCGAGGCGCGGGCCGGTACGAGGC
>CAIRNV010000370.1 GCA_903880005.1 uncultured Verrucomicrobiota bacterium
CCAGGCTTTCGGTGGAGGCATGGGTGCGAGTGGCGGCCTTCACGAGGGAAGGTCAGGCCATCGTGTCGAAGGGCGACGGGGCGTGGGGCTTGATGCGCCATGGCACGACGGACCGGGTGGCGTTCCGGACGGCCGGGGTGAACGGCGACGTGGATCTTGCCTCGACGCGGGGCGTTGCGGACGGGAGCTGGCACCATTTGGTGGGCGTCCACGATGGGCGATCCAAGCGCCTCTACGTGGACGGGGTGCTGGACGCATGGCAGGCGATGACGGGCGACGTGGCCGCCAACGACCAAGACGTCTGGCTCGCCAACAACCCAGAACGACCCGACCGGGCATGGAGCGGCGGCCTGGACGAGGTGGCGGTATACGATCGGGCGCTGAAGCCGTGGGAAGTCACGGCGCACTACCTCGCCGCAGGACGTTCGGGGATGCGGGTCTCGGGCAGGTTGTCACTGGGCGACGGCACGGGTCTCGGGGCCTTGGGACAGGTCGTGCTTTCGGGGGCTGCCTCGGCGGATGGCGGCGTCGCGCTGTCGGCGGATACCTCGGGTTTGGTGTTTGCGGGATATTCATTGCCCACGGCAGCGCTGGACTTGGTCGGGCGGCCGGGGGCTCCGACGGCATTGTCGGTGGCAGCCATGTTCACGATCCCCGGGATGGCGGAGGGCGTGGAGCTGGCGGGCGGGATACGGCCAGACGGCCGCTTCAACCTTGAGAGCGCGGCCGGGATACGCCGGACGCTGGGCGGGCGCGAGGTGAACTTCGGGGGAACGCTGACGTTGGACGAGCAGCGGCTGAGTGGGCTGGGCCGGGTGAAGCTGGGCAACGTGGGGATCGACGTGACGGTGGAGCGAATGGCGGGGCAGCCGCTTACGGTGACGGGCAGCACGGGCGACATCGACACGGGCTGGCAGGACTTCTGCGGCGGCGCTGTTGGCTGCACGAAGGGGCGGCTGCGATGGAACGTCACCGTGTCGTACTCAGGCGGTTCATTGACGGGAGCGCTTTTCGGTACGGCGGCGGGTTGGAATGGGCCACCCGGGGAGCCAGCGAACATCGACGACGTGCCGAACCTGCCCGGCTTCGGGAGGCCGGGGTTCCGTTCGAGCATCGGGATTTCGCCGTGGAATGGGGCATCCGTTGGCGTTGGGTTGCCCGGGGAATTCACGCGCCTGCTTCCGCCGGGCCTCGCAGACCTGCTTTCGTCGCAGTTCAACTTTGGTCTCAACCGACCCTGAAGGGATTCTGAAAAAGACATGAAAACGACGTACACGGCCATGGCCTGGCTCCTTGCGGGGTGCGCGGCGGTGATGGCGCAGCAATTCGACCCGGGCAGCGACGGTGCCCTTGGGGACTTCGTCTCCAAGCCCGGCGTGAACACCATCGCGTTGCCGCCAGACGGCGTGTTGAGATACCGGACGTTCACGGTGCTGGAGGAGCACGTCGTGGTGTTTGCGCCCAACAAGGCGAACACGCCCGTATGGGTGCTGGCGACCGGCGACATCACGGTGCGCGGCTTGATCGACGTCTCAGGCTCGCTCCCCACCCAAGGGTCATGGAGTGGCGGCTTGCCCGGACCGGGCGGTTTTCGCGGCGGGAACAGCCGGACGGACGGTCAACAGGGCGGGGCTGGGTTGGGACCGGGCGGAGGGCAAGGCTACATCGGGTCGCCTGACAGCCAGGACTTCTCGGCGAACGTGGCTGCGGGCGCCGCCGGGCATCGGTTCAGGCCTCCCGGCCGCGCCGAGCAAAACGGCATGGCTTACGGTTCCCCGGCGCTGATTCCCTTGGTCGGGGGCTCGGGCGGCGGCGGGGGATGGGGATCCCCCGGCGGCGGGGGCGGCGGCGCGATCCTGCTGGCCTCCGCAACCCGAATCCAGGTGGCGGGCAACGGGGAAATCCGTGCGCTCGGCGGCGAGGGCAGGGACCAGAACGGGGGCAGCGGCGGCGCGATCCGGTTGGTGGCGCCCGTCGTGGGCGGCGGCGGAGCCCTCGATGTATCAGGTCCATCCACGGCGTCGATGGGCCGCATCCGACTCGATGCGTTGAACGCCAGCGTCGGGACGTTCGACACGCGCAACGCGACCCCGGCGGTGGGGTCGTTGATGGTGACCGGGTTGAACCTTTCCGGCGCGCCGCGCCTGTCGGTGGTGCAACTCGGGACGCAGGCCTTGGTCGCGGGCGAGTCGGGCGTGGTCTCGGTGACATTGCCCCCCGGTGCCAGCACCAACCAGACGCTCGTGGTGGAGGCGGCGAACTTCGGCCGAAAGGTGCCGGTGACCGTCGCCTTGATCCCCGACTCCGGCGCCCGGGTCACGGTCCCGGCGGAAATCGACAACGCAGCCGGGGGCGTCTCGCGCGCGGTGGTGCCGGTGGGGTTTCCCGTCAACGTGACGACTCGTGTCGCGGTCTGGACTCGGTGAGCGCGGCGAGGCGATGGAGAGCGGGTGGCGCTGCCCTTGCCGTCGCTCCCAGCCAACACGACCGGACCTGCTGGATCGTCCCGGCCGCTAATCCCAACCAATCTTCCGGCCTCGGTTCTTCTCTTCGAGCCACGCCTGGAGCGGCCTGAAGTATTCCACCATGGCCCGCGTGCTGAGATCCTCGCCCGTCGCCTCCCTCAGCAGGACCCGCCAATCGCGCGTCCCACCCGCCGACAGCATCCCGCGCAGAAACGCCCCCACCTCGCGGTTCCCGGCGTAATTGCACGCGTTGGGTGGCTGCCGCAGGTACTTCCGCGCGATGTAGTCGTTGAACTGGAACTTCAGCACCGTGGCGATGGCATAGCTGTAGTAGTAGCAAGGATTGTCGTTGATGTGCGTCTTGGTCGCCGCGTCGCAAAACGCCTCGCCTCGCGTCCCGGGCCCTCCGGGTGGTTCCACCCCCTGGTAGTCCGCCACATGCTTCCACCAACGCTCGTTCCATTCCCCCGTTGGCAATTCCTTCGCGTAAACGTCGGCCTCCCAATGCGTCATCGTTCCGGACGCCCAAAACAAAAACGGCACCGCATGGGTCAATGCGTCGTTCAGCAACACCGACACCTCGTCGGGCATGTACTCGGCCGGCAGGATGCCCTTCGCCTTCAGGTACGGCACCTGCCCCGAGGCCAGCCCGATCAACTCCCCAATGCCCTCGTGGAACGCTGGATTTGCCCCGATGCGCAGCAAGGGCGGGACCTCGGGCCGCGTGTACGCCATGAAATAGTAGGCGTGCCCCAGCTCATGATGCGCCGTCGTGAACCACCACGAGTTCGCCTCCACGCTCATCAAGGACCGGATGTCGTTCTCCAGGTCCACATGCCAACAGGATGCGTGGCTGTTCTTGAGCCGGGCCTCGCCCGCACGTGCCGGAAACAAGTCCGACCTCGTCCAAAAGGTCTCGGGCAACCGGGGAAAGCCCATCCCCACGTAGAAATCCTCCGCCGTGCGCGTGATCCATGCCGCCTCACGCCCGTCGAAATACCGGTCGATGTTGGCGGCCTCCACCATGCCGCCCCATTCCTGCGCCCACCGATTGTTGATCCAATGCGCCGGGATGCGATTGGGCACCGGCTGCCCAAGCCTCCGCGCCAGCTCGTGCTTCGCCCAGGTGTGGAGATGGAGGTAAAGGGGCCTTAGCTCCCTCATGAACGACTCGTTCAACGCCAGCATCTCGTCGGCCGTCATCCCGTACGCGGCCACCTGCAACGAGAAGTAGTTGCTGTAGCCCATCTCCCGCGCACACGCATTCCTTAGGTCCCGCAACGCCTCCAACCCGGGCCGGAGTCGTGGTCCCGTCGCCTTGGACGCCTCCCACGCCGCCCGGCGCTCGGCGAGGTTCGTGGACTTCGACAAGATGCGATCCAGGTCGTTGGCGACGACGTTTGAACCGCCCAGCTTGAATTGAAAGCCGTTCAACGCCGAGGCCTGCGCCGTCTCCGCCGCAATCCTTCGGGCCACCAAGTCCGGGCGGGTCATCGGCCCCTCGGCGGCATTCAACAGGCATCGCTCGAGTTGGCGGACCTGCTGCTCCGACAACTCGCTCCGGCGCGCGAGCAATTCGCGCGCTTCACGAATGATCGCGGGGTTGCCATTGAATGCAGCCCGGGCCTTGCCGGCCACCTCACTCGCCGCGTCATGCTCGGGCCGAACATCCGTCGAGGCCTTCCATTGCGCCTCGCTCTCGACGCGATACAACGCCTGGTAGCCCGCGTTCACCCACCCAAGGAACCGGGTCGCGCGGGTCGCGTGCTCGGACTCACCTCGCGCCACCCAGGCCATCCCCAGCAACGCCATGCACATCCAGCCCGTCCATGATGCTCCCCTTCGCATGGGCTCAGGAAACCGTCGCTCCCCCTAGGTTGCAACTCCGCCGACGCCAGTGGCGGAGCTGGCCAGCACCCACCCTGTCTTTCTGCCCACGGTGGAGATACGGCCCAACATGATTTGCACCTAAACACAATATTTTTTTATTGGTAATAATCGGCTATTGACAGCGCCTTTTGCGATTAAGTTTCCTGTATCCGCATCAAGAGATGCTGTCGCTCTCGCTCGACGGATTTATCCAGAACACGGGTTGGCTCCGCTGATCCTCTCGCTGCAGGAAATGGGCCTGCCTTGGCTGACGCTTTCATCCCTTGTGCCTCGTACGGATGAGGGTGGCTCCATTTGTTTGCTCGACTGGTTGGGTCAGGTACGGGAGGAGTGATGAACCGCATTTGCGAAAATTAAGTCTTTTATGATGAACATCCGCTGCCGTTTCTGGCGCTTCGCCTTGGCCGCTGCCGGCATATCCACCGTTGCGGCATCCGACAAACCCAGCCTTCCCCGGAGCGTGGACTCAAGCTTGGGCCTCCTGACCGCCGCCCATAGCGCCGTTGCCTTGAGTTGGGCGGGAACCAATACGCATGCCTCCTTGGGCATACCCGCCGGATCCCAGACCTATCAGGTGTTGCCCCCCACTTGGAACGGCATGGTCAGCGTCGATGTCTTCCCTTCCCAAAACGGCGCCTCCCTCCTGTCGGACCTTTGGTACATCGGGGCCCAAAATTGCCGGGTGTATCCAGGGGTCATCACCGGGCGCGTGCCCATCAGCAAGGTCGCCGAATTGAGCCAACTGCCCTCTGTGGCCTTCGCCCGCGCCAATTGGTACCGCACCTGTGTCGGCAAAGTGACCACCCAGTCCGATGTCGCCGCATCGGCGCCTCTCGCCCGCGGCAGATTCAACGTCTCGGGCGCTGGCAAGAGAGTCGGCATCATCTCGGATTCCTTTAACACCTACGGCGGACTCGCCGACGGCGTTGCTTGCGGCGACCTGCCCGCCAGCATCGACATCGTGCTGGATGCCGCGGGCTACGACGAGGGCAGGGCCATGGCTGAGGTCATTCATGACACCGCCCCGGGCGCGAGCGTCGGGTTTCATGCAGCCGGCAACGGCCAGCAAGACCTCGCCCACGCCTTCCTCACCCTGGCCGGCCTCGCCCCCGACAGCGCCTCGCGTCGTTGCGATGTCATCGTCGATGACATCGCCTTCTACTCGGAGCCGATGTTCGCCGACGGCGTCGTCTCCCAAGCCATCAACGCCGCCAAGGCCGCCGGCATCTCCGTTTTTTCAGCCGCGGGTAATGATGCCTCCAACTCCTTCGATGACGGCCCGTGGCTCCCTTCCGGGGTCGTCGGCGCTAGTGGGGGGGTCCGTCATCAGTTCAATGCCGACCCTTCCAACCCCCAAACCCTCCTCCCCATCGCCGTGGGCTTCGGGGTGACCACGTTCGTGTTGCAATGGGCCGACGCCTACAAGAGCACAGCGCCTGCGTCGCCCTCCAACCTCGGCGCCTATCACGACATCGACATCTTCCTGCACCATGCCGACGGGTCCTACGTCTTGGACGCCAATGGGCAACGGGTGGGTTCCTTCACCCACAACATCGGGAATGATCCGGTCGAGATTTTCTCCATCATCCGGTTGGTTGGCGGGCTCGAGTCCTTTGCCTTGAGCATTGAATACGCCGGCAATCGCGACAACGGCTCCGCGCCTGCCTCGGGTTCCCTGCCCGCCTTCAAGATCGTCTGGTCGGGCGACGCCACCGTCACCGCGTTCCCCGCCAAGACCGGCAAGTCCACCATCTACGGCCATGCCAACGCCGCAGGCGCCAATGCCGTGGGTGCCGTCGCCTACTACAACACCCCTCCCTACGGCCGCACGCCCGTTCCCCAGTCCTTCTCTTCCTTGGGCGGCACCCCCATCTACACGGATGCCTTGGGGGCGCCCTTGGCTTCACCGGTCATCCGCAGCAAGCCTGACTTCTGCGCACCCGATGGCGGGAACACGTCCTTCTTCTACCAGGATTCGGATGGCGATGCCTGGCCCAACTTCGTGGGCACTTCCGCCGCGGCGGCCACGGCGGCGGCCACGGCGGCCCTTCTTCTTGAAGCCAAACCCACCCTGTCCCCGGACGCCCTCGCCTCGGCCCTCAGGTCCACGGCCACCGACATGCTTTCGACCGGCTTCGATTTCGCCAGCGGCCACGGTCTCATCAACGCCGCCGCCGCCGTGCAGTCCGTCACCACCACCGTCCCTGCCTTGGTGGGCGACCTCGATTCCAACGGTTGCGTCGGCCTTTCAGATTTGACCATTCTCCAGCAGGCGTTGGCCGTGAAGTCCACGGATCCACGCTTCGACATCAACAAGGACGGCCGCTTGACCGTCGCCGACGTTCGCAGCCTTGCCTTGCGCTTCACCAATCCGACGGGCATCTGCCCCTGAGCAATCCCATCCGCATCGCCAAACTTTCCTTCAACAAGACCTCACCATGCATCACACTCTGCCCTCTATGCGCTCCGCCCTCATCCTCGGTTTTTGCCTCACGGCCGCCACCGGCGTTTCCAAGGCCTACAACCCCAATCCCGGGGTCATCCTCTCCGTGGAGTTCCCCAATCCTCCCGCTGGACAGGTCACCGTGGGTTCCACCATCACGGCCAACATCTTCCTCTCGGGCTTGGGCGGATCCTTGGACCTCGGTGCCTTCGACATTTCCCTGAGTTATAATTCCAGCCTTCTCTCGCTTTCCTCCGTCTCGCTTGGGACCGGCTTGAACCTCGGCAATCCCGCCCAAAGCTCCTATTCGGTCTCCACTCCCCCCGGCGCGGTAAATACCCAGGAAATCTCGTTTGTCGCCCCGAGCATCCTCGCCACCTCCCAGCCCGACGACCTCGTTCTGTTCACCGTCACATTCCTGGGATTGGCCAATGGCATTTCCCCTTTCCCCTTCACCAAGGTCGATCTCTCCGATGGCGCCGGGGGTGCGTTTTCTCCCGCCAACATCTCCGACGGCCAAATCGCCGTGGTCCCCGAACCCGCCACCATCGGGCTCGCCTCGGGGCTCGCTGCCCTCGCCTTCGCCTCATGGCGTCGCGGTGCACGCCGATAGACCTGCCAGCTTTCCTTGCTTGCCGAACCGTAATCCCGTTCGCGTCCCGCCACTGTGGGGTGTAAGGCTCGGGGTCACTTGCCCTCCATTCGCCATGAGGAACCCCCTTTGTTCCCTCGGAAGGGGCTATTCCACCTAGGCGGGACCGTGGTGGGTTGAACCTAAAAACGGCCGTTGGGGCGGGGATCAGCCTCCCCCCCGTGGAGCCAAACGCTCGGCCCGTGCCGTAGGCCGCGTGCCCTCACGCGGTGGCAAGGATGCCCCACCTCCGTGCGCCGGGTGCAGAGAGTGGCAACGGCATCCTGCCGCGGGTCCATGCTCGGCAAGCGGCTGGAAGCCGCTTGCACTTTCACTGGGCCGGTGGATCAGGGCTTCTGCCGGCAAACCACGGATGACACCGATGACACGGATCGGTCCAAGCCGGAACGATTCAGTTGGGAGGGAAGTGATTGCGAAGCAGATGCTTGTGCAAGCCGAGGAGTGAGCGAGGCGCGGGCCGGTACGAGGC
>CAIRNV010000371.1 GCA_903880005.1 uncultured Verrucomicrobiota bacterium
CGACCCGTTGGTGGTTCGCAAGGTGACGCTGGCGTCGGCCGCCGAGCTCGTGGCGGCGGGACGGGCCGAGGCGGCGGCCGAGCGGGCGCGTGCGCCGCTGCAACGCGAGCTGGACGCCCTCGTGGAACCCGTCCGCAACCGCCTGCGCGAGGATCGGATCGCCATGCTGCCGGAGGACGTCCGGGTCATCTTGCGCAAGCCCGAGAGGCAGCGTAGCGCGGAGGAGCAAAGGGTTGCGGACGACTACTTCCCAATCCTCCGGATCGACGACGACAAGATCGACGAGGTGCTTTCGGAGGGCGTGCGCGCCGAGGTTCGCGCGCTGCGGCGGCGGATCGAGGCGGCGGTTCGCGAGGCGGGCGCCGGGAAGGGCCCCGGGGTTGCCGTCTTCCACACGGTGGAGAGGGACCCGGACCGTGCACGGGAACGGCGCTACGTGCTGACGAGCGCGGACCCAGCAAGGCCGGACAAGGCCCGGGAGGTACGACCGGGATGGCCGTTTGCTACGGCGACGGCGGAGCTCAATGAGGCGCCGCTGGAGGCGTTCACGGACTGGTTGACCGCGCCGGGGAACCCCTTGTTCGCGCGGGTGGCGGTGAACCGGATGTGGCAATGGCATTTCGGCACGGGGCTTCACCGCTCGCCAAGCGACCTTGGGCGCCAAGGTGGCAAGCCGGTTCACCCGGAGTTGCTCGACTGGCTGGCCTCGGAGTTTGTCCGGTCTGGGTTCAGCCAGCGGCACATCCACCGGTGCATCGTCACGTCGAGGGCGTATCGGATGGCGTCGGAGACGGCGCCCGGGGATGCGGTGAACCCGGGGCGGGACCCCGAGAACGCGACGTTGTGGCGGCATCCGGTGCGTCGTCTGGATGCGGAGACGGTGTGGGACGCGCTTCATGCGGCGGCGGGGTTGATCGACTTGCAGGTGGGCGGCGCGTCGTTCGAGGTGGCGCCGTCGGGCAAGGCGACGGAGGGCCCCGGGAGGCGTCGGCGCGGGGCGTACATGACGCGCGGGTTCTCCACGAGCCGTGAGGCAACGCCGGAGTTCCTTCGGACGTTCGACGCGGAGGACGGGCGTGAACCGTGCCCGATGCGGACGCGGACGGTGACGGCGCCGCAGGCGTTGTTCTTGATGAACAGCCGGGAGGTGGAGGGCGCGGCGACGGCGATGGCGCGGTCGCTGAGGGCGGAATGCGGCGGCGACGCGGGGGCCTTCGACGCCGGGCGCGCGGTGGAGCTGGCGTTCCGAAGGGTGCTTTCGAGGCCGCCCACGGCGGCGGAGCGGGCGGTGGCCCGGGCGCAGGTGGAGGATGATCGGGGCGGGCTCGAAGGCATGGCGTGGATGTTGTTCAACCTGGATGAGTTCCTTTATGTGCCCTGAGCCTCGCAAGCCCATGGCCGACGACATGGAGCGTCGGCGGTTCCTCTTCAGAGCGTTCGGCGGGTTCATGGGGGTCGCGCTGGGGGGCATGTGGGCGGAGGCGGGCGAGTTGCCCGGGGCGATGCCCGGGCCCCATTTCAGGCCGCGCGCGCGCTCGGTGATCTTCCTGTTCATGTGCGGCGGGGTCAGCCATCTCGACACGTTCGACCCGAAGGGCAACGCGCACGCGGGCCGCCTGATCGACGCCGTGGGCTTCGGGGACAACCAAGCCCGGATGCAGCGGCCGGTGATCCCGTGCCACCGGACGTTCGCGCGGCGCGGGGCGTCGGGGATCCCGGTGTCGGATTGGTTCCCGCACGTGGGCGGGGTGATCGACGAGATCGCGGTGGTGCGCTCGATGTGGTGCCATGAGGTGAACCATTTCCCGGCGGTGATCGAGACGTGCACGGGGCATCGGGGACGGCAGTTCGACCATCCGTCGTTCGGGGCGTGGATCTCGCATGCGCTGGGCTCGGCGAACCGGAACCTGCCGACCTTCGTCAACCTGGGGCGGCCATCGTCGCCGGTGCAGTTGACGGGGGGCTACCTCGGCGCGGGCGTCTCGGCGACGCCGTTCCAGGCGGGGGCGGAACCAGTGGCGAACCTGAGGCCGCCGGGCGGGATGAGCGGGGCGGCACGTGAGCGCTGGATGGAGCGTCTGGAGGGGATGAACGCGGAGTTCCGCACGCGTCACGGGCTGGAGGCGGACATCCGGGCGCGCGCGCGCGCGTACGAGCTGGCGGGACGGATGCAGGCGGCGGCGCCGGAGGCCGTGGATTTTCCCTCGGAGCCGGCGCATGTGCGGGCGTTGTACGGCCTTGACCAGCCGCACACGGAGGCGTTTGGGAAGCAACTGTTGCTGGCCCGGCGCCTTGCGGAGCGCGGGGTGCGGTTCATCCAGGTTTGCCATGCCGGGGGCGGCAACGGGGGCTGGGACTCGCACGGCGACATGAAGACCCACGAGCCGCTGTGCCGCGCCACGGACCAGCCCATCGCGGGCCTGATCCGGGACCTGCGCCAACGGGGGATGCTCGACGACACGCTGGTGGTCTGGACGAGCGAGTTCGGGAGGACGCCCTGGTCGCAGAACACGACGGGCCGCGACCACAACCCGAGGGGCTACACGTCATGGCTGGCCGGAGGCGGCGTGCGCGGGGGCATCGTCCATGGGGCCACCGACGAGTTTGGATACCGCGCCGTGGAAAGCCCCCACTACTACAGCGACCTGAACGCGACGATCCTCCACCTGATGGGCCTGGACCCTTCGCGGATGGAACATCCGGCGCTGGGTCCCGTGTCGCGGCTCGTCGAGCGCGGCGGCCCGATCCACGAGATCCTTGCCTGAGCCGGAACGCCGGACCTCCGTGCGCCGGGGGGCAGAGTGGCAGCGGCATCTTGCCGCTGATCTTGCTCAATCCAGCGTCGATATAGCCTTCGACCTTCCCGCCGGTTGAGGGCAACCGGCCTCCTGGGAGCGCGGCCGTCCCCGGTCGCCGCGGGGCGTGGGAAGGGCATGGGGGGTGCGCCCGGGGACGGGCGCGGTCCCAGGGGATGGGGCGCATGCGAACTTTCCCCACGAAACGCGCCACGCCACATCCCTTGCATTGGGCTGGTGGGCTCGGGTTTTCGTGTATTGCGTGTGTTTCGTGGTTCCAACCCTGCGCGGCGTTGAAGCACCGCGCATGGCTTCCTTGCACGCACCGTCGGCGGCAGGCAGGCGGCATCGTCCCCGCATGCAACCGGTCCGCACCTCGGGGTTTGTGGAACCACGAAATACGCGAAGTACACAAAAAGCGGGCCTTCGCGTTCCTGCGGACCGTGTCCGTGGGCTGGAGTCGGCCTTGCCTCGAAAACGAGGACGGTCAAGGCCTCGCAAGTTGTTGGGCAAGTTGGTGCACCGGCCAGGACTTGAACCTGGAACCCTCTGATCCGAAGTCAGATGCTCTATCCAATTGAGCTACCGATGCCCGGGTCGCGGTGATACCACCACGCGTGCGTCCGCCGGGCGAGACGTTTTTCCGTTCCTGGCCACCACGTCACGCTCCCGCCCTGCGGGCCCGCGCTCGTGCCGTCTCGGCGATTGACCGCGCCACGACGGCACGGTAGCGACGACGCATGCATTGCCCCTCCCTCGTCGCCGCCTTGCTGGCCGCTGCCGTCGTCGTCGCCCCTCCATCGATGGCGGGCGACTGGCCCGAGTTTCGCGGGGCCGGTGCCATGGGCCATTCCGACGCGAAAAACGTCCCCGTCCGATGGAGCGCCACGGAGAACGTCGCATGGAAGACGGCCATCCCGGGCGAGGGTTGGTCGTCGCCGGTGCTTTTGGGAGGTCGCCTCTACCTCACCAGCGCGATCCCTGGGGAAGGCGGCGGGCTTTCGTTGGCCGTCTTCTGCATCGACGCCGCGACCGGGAAGGTGCGCTGGCAGACCAACGTCCTGGAGACCGCGACGGCGGGACCCGCGATTCATTCCAAGAACGGCCATGCCAGCCCCACGCCCATCGCGACGCCGGGAGGGGTCTATGTGCACTTCGGCCATCACGGAACGGCCGCCCTCGGCCTCGACGGACGCGTGCTGTGGCGGCAGACCTCGGTGTCGTACCAACCGGTGCATGGAAACGGTGGCTCGCCGGTCCTGGTGGATGGGTTGCTGGTTTTCTCGGCCGATGGTGCCGACCGTCCCCGCGTGGTGGCCTTGGACGCCAAGGACGGTTCCGTGCGTTGGCAAACGCCCCGGGAGACGCCCGCCAAGAGGAAGTTCTCCTTCAGCACGCCGCTCGTCATCGGCGAGCCGGGGCAGCGGCAGGTGATCAGCCCGGGCAGCGGCGCCGTGTGCGCGTATGACCCCGCCGACGGACGCGAGTTGTGGCGGGTGTTGCACGGCGAGGGTTACTCCGTGATCCCTCGCCCGGTCCTGGCGCATGGGCTCCTCTTCGTGGGCACCGGCTACGATCGTCCCCTCATCCATGCCATTCGCACGGGAGGGTCGGGCGATGTCACCGCCACGCACCTGGCCTGGACCCTCGCCAAGGGTGCTCCGAACACGCCCTCCATGGTCGTGGTGGATGACTTGCTCTACTGCGTCTCCGACGCCGGCATCGCCAGCGCCATCGAGGCGAGGACGGGCCAGGTCGCGTGGACCGAGCGCCTCGGCGGCAACTTCTCCGCATCGATCCTGCATGCCGACGGCCGCCTCTACCTCCAGAACGAGGAAGGCATGGGCTTTGTCCTGAAGCCGGGCCGGGCCTTCGAGGTCCTGGCGCGCAATGACCTGGGCGAGCGCTCGCTTGCCTCCCATGCCGTCGAGGACGGCGCGCTCTACATCCGGACGAAGTCGAGCCTCTACCGAATCGGCGAGCCGCCTGCCCGTCGCAGGGAATAGACGGCCGGAAGGCGGTGGCTGCGGGTGCGGGGAAGATGGGGTGTTGGTTGGAGATCCATGGATGACACCGATGGCACGGATCAAGGCCAAGCTGGGAGGTCCCATCCATGGCGCAGGTGCCATGGGCACACGACGCCCATGAATCCGTGTGATCCGTGTTATCCCTGGTTCTTGGCCCTGTGCCGCCTTCGGCCGGTGCCCAGGCCCACGAGCGGCCGCCTGCGGGGTCGCCAGCGATGGCGCCATCGGGCAGCCTCACGGCCGGCCTCCGTGGCGTGGCCGGTGAATGATCGACATTTGGACGGTGTTTTCGGCGGTGTTGCCCACCTATCTGCTGGTGGGGACGGGCGTGTGGCTGCGCAAGGCGGAATGGCTGACGCACGAGGCGGACGAGTCGTTGCTGCGGGTCGTGGTCAACGTCCTCACGCCTTGCCTGATATTGGACAATGTCCTGGGAAACGAGGCGTTGCGTCGGCCGGGCAACGTGGCCCTGCCGCCGTTGATGGGCTTCATCGGGGTGTGCGTCGGGCTCGCCGTCGCGCGGTGGGCCTCGCGATGGACCGGGGCGGGGTCGGCATCGGCCCGGCGGACGTTCGTGGCCACCACCGGGTTCCAAAACTACGGCTATGCGCCGTTGCCCCTCATCACGCTGCTCTTTCCACGGGAGACGACGGGCGTGTTGTTCCTTCACAACCTGGGCGTGGACGTGGCGTTGTGGACGCTGGGGTTGGTGGCATTCGGGCACGCGGGCTGGCGCGAATGGCGTCGGTTGTTGAATCCGCCTTTGGTGGCGGTGGTGGGAGGCGTGGTCCTGAACTTGTGCGGCGTTCGGCTTCCCTCCTTCGTGGGATCCGCGATCCACATGCTGGGGGTGAGTTGCTTCCCGCTGGGGCTGGTCTTGATCGGCGCGACGCTCTCGGAGACGACGCCGGAGCTGCGGGCGGGAGGCGGCAAGCGCCTCATGCTGGCCTCGTGCGTGGTGCGATGCGGCGTGGCGCCGGTCCTCATGCTGGGGCTGGCGCGCTGGGTGCCTTCCTCCGTCGAGCTCAAGCGCGTCCTCGTGGTCGAGGCCGCCATGCCGGCCGCCGTCTTCCCCATCGTGATGGCCCGGCATTACGGCGGCGACGTGGTGACGGCCGTGCGGGTGGTGGTGGCGACGTCGGTGGCGGGGTTCCTGACGATTCCCTTGTGGGTGCGGTTGGGGTTGTCGTGGGTGCCGGGCGTCTCTGGCGTTCCCATGGGGGCGGGAGTCCCGTAGCCTGCCGGTCATGCATCCCGGTTTCGTCTCGCGTCGCGCCTTCCTCGGCGCGGGCGTAGCATGGTCGTCGGCCCTGGTGGCCGGCGAGGCTTTCAAGCGTCAGGGGCCGCCGCGCCTGCGCCTGTCGCTGGCTGCCTACTCGTTCGGGGCGCAGTTCGCGCCCGGCAAGGACGGGGCCCCGCCGTCCATGGACATGTTCCGCTTCATCGACTTCTGCGCCCGACACGGGTGCGAGGGGGCGGAGTTGACGAGCTACTACTTCCCGGACCCCCTGTCCGACGACTACCTCGCGCGGGTCCGCCGCCATGCCTTCCTGGCTGGGGTGAGCGTGAGCGGGACGGCGGTGGGCAACACGTTCACGCGGCCCCCGGGGCCGGAGCGGGACCGCGAGCTGGCCTCGGTGCGCACGTGGATCGCGCGTGCGGCGATCCTCGGGGCTCCCCACATCCGCGTGTTCGCCGGGGATGCCCGCGGCACCACGCTGGCCGAGGCCAAGCGCCGCACCATCGAGGCGCTCGAGGAGATGGGCGAGTTGGCGGGCCGCCACGGCATCTTCCTCGGGGTGGAGAACCACGGCGGCATCGTCGCCGAGGCGTCCGACCTCCTCGACATCGTGCGGGCCGTCCGAAGCCCGTGGGTGGGGATCAACCTCGACATCGGGAACTTCAACACGGCGGACCCGTATGCCGACCTAGCCCGGTGCGCGCCGCACGCGGTCAACGTCCAGTACAAGGGCCTGATGCGCCCCCGGGGCGCCCCGGCGGCCGTGCCCACGGACTTGCCGCGCGTCGTCAAGCTCCTGCGCGACGCCGGGTACCAAGGCTGGTTCGTCCTCGAGTACGAGATGCCCGACGACCCGTGGAAGAAGGTCCCGTCGATGCTCGCCGAGATGGCGTCCGCCATTCGTTCCTGACTGCGGCGTGCCGGGCATGGGTCCTGCGCCCGGAGTTTTCGGAGGAACGATCGTTGAATGCCTCCGGCGACGTGGGCAATCTGCCGGTGCGCATGTTTCCCCGAAGGCAAGCAGGAGGATGGATCGTGTGGATGGCCATCGCGTTGGCGGCCGGCCTCGGATGGCGGCAGGCCCACGCCGCGCCCGGCAAGCCCGCCCCGGCGGCCGCCGCGCCCATTGATTTCAACCGCGACATCCGGCCCATCCTCTCGGAGCACTGCTACACCTGCCACGGGCCGGACGAGGGCAAGCGCAAGGCCGGTCTGCGCCTGGACGTGAAGGAGGAGGCGTTCAAGGCGTTGAAGTCCGGCCGCCGCGCCGTCGTGGCGGGGGATGCCAAGGCCAGCTCGTTGGTGGAGCGGGTGGAGTCCAAGGATCCCGACGAGGTGATGCCGCCGCCGCAGGGTGGCAAGCCGTTGGCCCCGGCCCAGGTGGCCGTGCTGCGCCGTTGGGTGGAGTCCGGGGCCGAATGGTCCGCGCATTGGTCCTTCGTGGCCCCCGCGCGTCCCGCCTTGCCGCCCGTGAGGGATGCCAAGTGGCCGCGCAACGAGCTGGATCGCTTCGTGCTCGCCAAGCTGGAGGCCGAGGGGCTCAAGCCATCCGCCGAGGCCGACAAGGCCACGTTGATCCGCCGCGTCACGATGGACCTCACCGGGTTGCCGCCCACGATCGAGGAGGTGGATGGCTTCCTGGCGGATGGGTCGGCCGACGCCTACGGCAAGCTCGTGGACCGTCTCTTGGGGCGGCCGCAGTACGGGGAGCGGATGGCGGCGCATTGGCTGGACCTCGCGCGCTTTGCGGACACCAGCGGCTACCACTTCGACGGGGTGCGGTTCATGTGGTTGTGGCGCGACTGGGTGATCGACGCGTTCCACCGCAACAAGCCCTTCGATGCCTTCACCGTGGAGCAACTGGCCGGCGACATGCTCCCCAACGCCACCGCGTCGCAACGCGTCGCCACCGGCTTCGTCCGCAACAACATGACCAACGACGAGGGCGGCGCCGACCCCGACGAATACCTCAACAAGTACGTCGTGGACCGCGTGAACACCCTCGGCGCCGTCTTCCTCGGGATGACCGTCGGATGCGCCGAATGCCACGACCACAAGTACGACCCCATCGCGACGAAGGAGTTCTACCGGCTGTACGCCTTCTTCCACAACGTGCCGGAGAAGGGCCTCGACCGCATCCGCAGCGACAACCCGCCCCCGCGCCTGCCCGTGCCGTCGCCCGAGCAGGCGGTGCGGTTGGTGGAGGCGGAATTCCGCCTTCGCGACGCCGAGAAGACCCTCGCTGACCGGCAGAACGAGCTGGGGGAAACCCAGGAGAAGTTCGAGCGCGAGACCAACGGGCGCCCGCCCGAGGAACCCGCCCGGGATCGGGTGGTGGCGCGCGTGGACCTCGACGACGGACTGGACGCCGTCGTGGGCACCCGCCGGGTCACGGGTCGATGGACGGGCACGAATGCCGTTGTGTACGAGCCCGGCATCGCGGGCAAGGCGCTGGTCTTGGATGGCAAGTCCGCGGCCGAGTGGACGGGCTTGCCGCCGCTCCATCGCACGAATGCCTTCTCGTCCAGCGCGTGGGTGCGCTGGAAGGGCGCCGGCGCCGTCTGGAGCCGCATGGAGCCCGGGCCGGGATTCAAGGGCGCGGACGTCTTCATCGCCGACAACAAGGTGCAGGTGCACCTCGTCTCGGCGTGGCCCGAGGACGCCCTCAAGGTGCGCACCAAGGAGGCCTTCGCGGCGGATCGTTGGCACCATGTGCTGGTGACCCACGACGGCTCCGGCAAGGCCTCGGGCCTTCGCGTCTGGGTCGATGGACGACGCCGTGACGTGGACGTGGAGCGGGATGCCTTGAAGGGCGGGATCACGACCGATCAACCCCTTCGCCTGGGGGCCCGCGCCAACGAGGCCTTCCTCCCGGCGCGCGTGGACCGCTGGACCTGGTGGGACCGCGTGCTCGACGACGAGGAGGCACGTCGCGACGCCTTGCAGGGCTTCCTCCCCATCATTGCCAAGACCGGCGGCAACCGGTCGGCGGAGGAGCAGGAGGACCTGCGGCGGTTCTATCGCGAGGTGTTCGCCACGGACTTGCTGCGATCCGAGGTGGCGTTGGCCAAGGCCCGGCGTCTCAAGGACGAGGCCTTCGGGGCCATCCCCACCACGTTGGTCATGGAGGAGATGGACCCGCCGCGCGACACCTTCGTTCTCTCGCGCGGGGACTTTCGCAACCGGGGCGAGAAGGTGACCGCCGGCGTCCCGGGGTTCCTCCCGCCCTTGCCCAAGGACGCCCAGGCCAATCGCCTGGGACTGGCCCGCTGGCTCGTGGACCCGTCCCATCCGCTCATGGCGCGGGTCACGGTGAACCGCGTGTGGTCGATGTTCCTCGGTGCGGGGTTGGTGAAGACGCTGAACGACTTTGGATCGCAGGGTGAATGGCCGAGCCATCCGGAGCTCCTGGACTGGATGGCCGTGCAATTCCGCGATGGCGGGCCCGTGGCCGATGGCTCCCGCAAGGGCAGGGGACGGCCGGTGCGTCCCTGGGACGTCAAGGAGTTGGTCCGCATGATCGTGACGTCGGCGACGTACCGGCAATCGGCCGCGACGTCGGAGGCCCTGATGGCGAAGGATCGCTACAACCGGCTCCTGGGGCGCGGCCCGCGCCTCCGATTGGACGCGGAGTTCGTCCGCGACAACGCGCTGGCGGTGTCCGGCCTCCTGGACGGCACCGTGGGCGGGCCCTCCGTGAAGCCGTATCAACCGCCCGGCATCTGGGACGGGACGGACGCCCGCTATGAGCAAGACAAGGGCGAGAAGCTGTACCGCCGGGGCATGTACGTCTTCTGGCGGCGCTCGGCCCATTACCCGTCGTTCGCGACCTTCGACGCCCCCAACCGCGAGGTCTGCACCTTCCTGCGGCAACGCACGCAGACGCCTTTGCAATCCCTCGTGCTGATGAATGACCCCGTGTACGTCGAGGCCGCCCGGGCGTTGGCCGCGCGGGCGTGGCGCGAGGCCCCGGCCGACCCCAAACGCCGCTTGGTCCGCGCGTTCCGCCATGTGCTGGGCCGCGTCCCGGCCGCGGAGGAACTCGCCGTGCTGCGGTCCACCTACGCCACCGAGCTCGCCCGCTTTGAGAAGGACCCGGCCGCCGCGAAGGCCCTCCTCGGCGTCGGCGAGAGCGCCCTCCCCAAGGACGTCCCCGCCCCCGGCCTCGCCGCGATGACGGCCGTGGCCAACGTGCTGCTCAACCTCAACGAGACCATCACCCGCTAGCCATGAACCTCCTTCCCGACATCGACCGCATCGCATCGCGCCGCGCCTTCCTGACGCGAAGCACGACGGGGCTTGGCGCGATCGCCCTCGCGACGCTGCTCAACCCGGACCAGCGGGCGGAGGCGGCCGGGGCGCGCGCGGGCATGCCCGGCGTCCTGGAGAAGCTCCACGTCCCGCCCAAGGCCAAGCGCGTCATCTACCTGTTCCAGTCGGGCGCGCCGTCCCACCTCGACCTCTTTGACCCCAAGCCCCGCCTGAAGGAACTCACCGGCACCGAGCTGCCGCCGTCGGTGCGACGGGGTCAACGCATCACCGGCATGACGGCGGGCCAAAAGCAGCTCCTGTGCGTCGGCTCCCCCTTTGCCTTCAAGCGCTTCGGCAAGAACGGCACGGAGTTGAGCGAGGTCATGTCCCACACCGGCGGCATCATCGACCGCATCGCCCTGGTGCGCTCGATGTTCACCGAGCCCATCAACCATGACCCGGCCGTGACCTTCTTCGGGACCGGGCACCAGCAGCCGGGGCGGCCGACGATGGGCGCATGGATCGCCTACGGCCTGGGCAGCGAGAACGAGAACTTCCCGGCCTTCGTGGTGCTGACCAGCGGCGGCGGCGGCCAGCCCTTGCAGGCCCGTTACTGGGGCAACGGCTTCCTGCCGGGCAACTTCCAGGGCGTCCAGTTCCGCAACCAAGGCGACCCTGTCCTCTATGTCTCCGACCCTCCCGGCGTGGACCGCGCGGCCCGCCGCCGGCTCATCGACGCAATGCAGGCGCTCAACCAACGGCAGCTCGGGCGGTTGGCGGACCCGGACATCGCCACGCACATCGACAACTACGAGCTGGCCTTCCGCATGCAGGCGAGCGTGCCGGAACTGATGGACATCTCGAAGGAGCCCAAGGAGGTGCTGGACGAGTACGGGGCCGTCCCCGGGAAGCCGTCGTTCGCCAACAACTGCCTCCTCGCCCGCCGCCTGGCCGAGCGCGGGGTCCGCTTCATCCAGTTGTGTCACCGGGACTGGGACCATCACGGCGGGCTGCCCGATGGCATCCGGAACCAGGCCGGCCAGACCGACAAGCCCAGCGCCGCCCTGATCCGCGACCTGGAACAGCGTGGCATGCTGGACGACACGCTCGTGATCTGGGGCGGGGAGTTTGGCCGGACCGCCTACAGCCAGGGCGACATCTCCAAGAACAGCTTCGGGCGCGACCACCACCCCCGGTGCTACTCGATGTGGTTCGCTGGCGGGGGCATCAAGCCAGGGGTCGTGGTCGGCGAGACCGACGACTTCGGATACAACATCGTGCGCGACCCCGTGAGCGTGCACGACCTACACGCCACGTTGCTTCATCTGCTCGGCATCGAGCACAAACGGCTGACTTACAGGTTCGAGGGCCGCGACTACCGACTGACCGACATCCACGGGGAGTTGCTCCCGGCCCTGATGTCGTGAGGGGTGGAGTTTCGGTCGGGCTCGCTTGATCCGCCTCCCCAAATCCTTGGTCCTTCGCGCGTGACGGGGCACGTACTTGGCCGGGACGATTCAGTTGGGTCGGTCGTGCTTGCTCGATCTGCTTTCGCAACTCCTTCGTCGCTCGCTCGTTACGGGCCTCGAACTGGCCCGCGCCTCGCTCACTCCTCGGCTTGCGAAAGCATCTGCTTCGCAAGCGCTTCCCTCCCAAATGAACCTAAAATCGGCAGTTGAAGAGGGCTTCAAGTCGAGGAAATGGCCATCCCATCAAGGCAAAGAGGCCCTTTGGGATGAATTCTAGGCCTCACCCGGCAGGTGAGGTTGGGGTCGGGCGCAGGAGGCCGCTCGTGGGCCTGGACGCCGGCCGAAAGCGGCAAAGGGTCAAGAACCACGGATGACACGGATCACACGGATTCAAGGGCGCCGTGTGCCCTGCGGGCTTTCGTCATGGATGCGACCTCCCGGCTTGGCCCTTTCCCGTGCCATCCGTGCCATCCGTGGTCGTCAGGCAAAAGCCCTGATCCACAGCCCGAGTGAGAGTGGAAGCTGCTTCCAGCCGCTTGCGCTTGCCTAGCATGGACCTGCGGCAGGATGCC
>CAIRNV010000372.1 GCA_903880005.1 uncultured Verrucomicrobiota bacterium
CCCCAGGAAGCTCATCGCGCTCAGGAGATGCAGCGACTGGTTCACGCGGCTGTGGTGGTAGTAGCGGTGGTCGTCCCAGCGCTGCACGCGCAACGCCTCAAGGCACACGTCCAACCGTTCGAGCAGGGATTTCATGGGATGGTTCTTCCTTCGTAACCCGGATGCCCACCGACGTGGGCCGCCGTCCCAAGACGACGCCCAGCCGGTCTTCATCCGTTCGCGCCCATGGAGCCCGGCCCATGTGAAGTCCTCGTGTCGCCGCCGTTTCGATACCGGAATATTGGCGGGCCGACACCGGCCTGTTGCCACGACAGGGCCAGCCTGTTGCATGGCCTTGTCCCCTGCTCCCCACGGCGTGGCGCTACGCGTCGCGGTCGTCACCGAGACCTACCCGCCCGAGATCAATGGCGTCGCCATCACGGTGGCGCGCATGGTGCGGGGCCTCCGTGCCGAGGGGCACGAAGTCCAGGTCATCCGCCCAAGGCAGCCTGGGGACGACGACGCGAGGGGTGCCGCCGGGGCCGGCTTCGACGTGCTGACCCGGGGCATCCCGATCCCGCGTTACCCCGGGTTGCGGATGGGCTGGCCATGCGGCACGCGCCTGCGCCGGCTCTGGCGGGAGGCTCGACCGGACGTCTTGCACGTGGCGACCGAGGGGCCGCTGGGGTGGTCGGCCGTGCGGGCCGCCCACGCCCTGGGCATCCCATGCGTGTCGGAGTTCCGCACCAACTTCCACGCGTACAGCCAGCATTACGGCGTGGGATGCCTCCAGGGCGCCGTGCTCGGTTACCTGCGTCGGTTCCACAACCGATGCCACGCCACGATGACCCCCACCGCCGCGTTGGCAGCGGAATTGGCCAAGGAAGGCTTCGAGCGCCTTCGCGTGGTCGGGCGCGGCGTGGACACGGCCCTCTTCAACCCCGCCCGACGCTCCGAGGACCTGCGTCGGCAGTGGGGGGTTGAACCCGAGGACCTCGTTGTGTTGTCGGTCGGGAGGCTTGCCCCGGAGAAGAACCTCGTCCTCCTCGAACGCACGGCGTCCGCCATCGGGTTGGCCCGGCCCGGGACGCGGTTGGTCGTGGTGGGCGACGGCCCATGCGAGGCGTCGATGCAAGGGCGTTGGCCTGGGGCGGTGTTTGCCGGGCGCCAGCGAGCCGAGGCCCTGGCGACGCACTATGCGTCCGGGGACCTGCTCTTGTTCCCGAGCCTGACGGAGACGTTTGGCAACGTGACGTTGGAGGCCATGGCCAGCGGGCTTGGGGTGGTGGCGTTCCGGTACGGGGCGGCGGCCGAGGTGATCAAGGACGGATGCTCGGGTTGGCTGGCACCGAGGGGCGACGCCAACGCCTTCGTCGGGGCGGCAGTGGGCGCGGCCTTGAAGCCCTCGCTCCTTGCCAAGGTCCGGTTGGCGGCGGCCGCCAAGTCGCAGGGACTCGGCTGGGCCCGCGTCATCGGGGACCTGGTGGAGGTCTATCGCCGCTCCATCCGGGAGGGGATCCCATCCACGAGGCACGCAACCGAAACCGTGGGCGAATGGCCTGCGGACGCCGTCGAGGATGGCGAACCGTTGGTGTCGCGCGGCGGCCGATGGAGCCTCGCTGCTGTTCGGCGTATTTCAGCCCATGAAGATCCATTGCCATGAATGTCGGCAGCCGATCCCGATCGACGACGTAAATGTCCCTAAGCCGGGACGATGCAGTTGGGAGGGAAGTGATTGCGAAGCAGATGCTTGCGCAAGCCAAGGAGTGAGCGAGGCGCGGGCCGGTACGAGGCCCGTAACGAGCGAAGGACGAAGCTCTTGCGAAAGAAGATCAAGCAAGCACGACCGATCCAACTGACTCGTTACGGCTAAGGACATCGCAGTGTGCCGCGGATGCCGCCGGGACTGAAGCTACGCGACATGGGTCGCGGGCCAGCGATTGGACCAAGGCGTGGACTTGCTGAACCCACCGGCGGGTGCATGGCGACGGGACGAGGCGGGCGCTGTCAGTGCCGGCGGGAAGCACGCTGAAAACCAACGGTTTGAAATGCACATGGGAAGGGAGGACTGAGGTGCGCCCTCGGGAGGTCGTCCCAGTCCTGTTTGAATGCCTTACGGTGCCTCACCTGCGCACTCGGGCTTGGCGTCAGAGGAGGGAACAACGACTGGCGTCGATGGACCGAGAAGACGGGCCGAGGGCACCCATGACCCGTGGATTTCAAAACGGCAGGAACCATCGAGTTCCGGAATGGCACTGACCGAGCTACCACACTTTTGGAGTGCCGAGATCCCATTGAGCGCGTCGATGGAAGGTCGCGTGCTTCCGATTGAAGGGAAGGAACGGGGTCGTGGCATGAAAGGCGCCGATGAAAGCATCACGAATGGGATTAGAGGCGAGCGGGGCAGCGGGGCGTTGCCATGGTATGGGCTGCGGCCGGGTGCCGCTGGGGTTGAAGTGGGCGTACACGGCCTTCATGGCGGTGCTGGTGCCGGTGTATTGGTGGAAATACGGGCCGACCAACTTCCTGTACTTCTGCGACGTGGCTTTGTTTTTGACGTGGGCGGGGATTTGGCTGGAGAACCGATTGCTGGTGTCGATGGCGGCGGTGGGGATCTTGTTGCCGCAGGGGTTTTGGTGCTTGGACTTCGTGGTGCAGGCGTTGGGGGGGCGCCTGACGGGGATGACGGCCTACATGTTTGATTCCCAGAGGTCGTTGTTTTTGCGCGGGCTGTCTTTTTTCCACGGTTGGTTGCCCTTCCTGTTGTTCCTCCTGGTACGCCGGCTGGGCTATGACCCTCGCGGGTTTTGGGCCTGGACGGCGACGGCCTGGGGCTTGTGCCTCGTGAGCTATCACCTGTTGCCGCCGGCGGGTCCGGAGCACGCGGGCAAGCTGGTGCCCAACAACGTCAACTATGTGTGGGGCCTCGACGATGCGAAGCCACAGGGATGGATGCCGCCGGGGCTTTATCTCGTGGCGTGGATGGCGGCGCTTGCGGGGGTGATCTATGTGCCGACGCATTGGATGTTGGGGAGGCTTGGGGGAGGGACGGGTGCTGAGGGGCGTTTGGGCGGGCGTGGAGAGGTGATGTGACAGGGCGGGATCGCATCGCATCCCATGGCATCGCCGTGCGCCAGAAGTAACTGTTACCCGACGCCGTAATTCGTTGCGCCAAAAGGGTGTTACCCGACGCGCTCGAGTGGCAATGGGGTCACATCAAACCGAGTGGCAATGGGGTCGAGTGGCAATGGGGTCACATCTAAACAGTTGATTCGGCTGCGAAAGGTGGGGTTTTTCAGCAGGGTCCAAAAGCCCCGATTTTCCGCTGATTTCCCAGACGCCGCGATTGGTCAGGCCTCATGTCCCAGGCTCCCATGTTTGCCTGGGTAGCCGACGGTCGCCATCCCCATGCCGGCAGCCCCCAAGGCTCCCACGGCAAAGCGACCAGGCCCTGCCTTTTCAGGCTTCCACCCGGTCCGCGGTCATCCTGTCGCCACCACGTTCGCGCTTCCCACAG
>CAIRNV010000373.1 GCA_903880005.1 uncultured Verrucomicrobiota bacterium
ATCCCGGGGCGGCGGTACGCGTTGAGCTACTCAGAGGATTTGAAGGCATGGAAGGGGACGGGTTTCCGCCTTTCGACGGACGCGGCGGGCAGCGGGTTGCGGGGAGACTTCGTGGCGACGCGGACGTCGTTGCTGCGGGTGGAGGTACCCACGACGGGCGTGCCGGAGGGCGCGTTCTTCCGCGCGACGGTGCAGTAAAGGAGGGCGGGTTTTCCAACCCGCCGCTTCAAGCCAGAAAGGAGGGCGGGTTTTCCAACCCGCCGCCCCATGTCTTGCCGCGCGCGAGAACGCGCAGCCGGTGGTGTTCACCCTGAAAGGGCGGCTGAGGCCCTGCGCTACTTCTTTGGGGTCAGGAGGAAGGCTCCGAGAACGGTGTTGGCGACGATCTGCCCCTTGTCATTGATGTCGGTGGCGCTGGTGAGGAACGTGCCGCCGAGGACATTCGAGTTGATGACCAGGGTGTTCAGGTCGCGCATTCCCTTGCTGGCCGTCCAGATGAAGGCCCGTGAGCTGGGCAAGGCGAGCGCGTCGGAGGTTCCGACAACCACGCCGTCGTTGTTGATGGCCCGTGCGGTGCCGCCGTCGCCGCCGAGGGTGCCGAGGTCCGTGATGGCGCCATTCCTCCAGATGACCGGTCGAACTTGGCCGAGGGCGTTGAAGCTATCGCCGACGATGGTCGAGTGGTTGTTGATGTCGTGGGCTGTGGCGTCGATGGCGCCGGGCAACGTCGGCAGCGCCGTGACGCGAGTGCCATGGATCACAACGGCAGGATTGCCGATGACTCCTCCCCATCCGTGGCCCACGACCTTGCCGTAGTCGTTAACTCCTAGGCCATACGTGCCGGACAACCCGCCGAGGATGGGCAGCGGCAGCATCGGGAGACCGCCTGGACCCGTCAGGAAGGCATGGTACGCGCCGTCATGGCATGACCCCGTGACCTGGCCCGAGGCATTGATGGCGTTGGCCTCGGCCATCCCGACCCATGGAAGGGCCGTCATGCCGGTCGCTGCGGTCCAGATGAAGGCGGAGAATGGAGACACGCACGACCCCACGACCTGCCCCGCGTCATTGATGCCGGTCGCGTCGCAGCGGCCCCCGAGGGTTCCGATGTCGGTCATGACGCCGGTGGTGGGATCCCAAAGGAACGCGTGTTGATCGACGTTCCCAGGCAGCCAGCCTGCGCCGACGACTTGCCCGAGGTTGTTCAAGCTGTTGGCCCAGGTGCTAACCCCGCCCAGAGAGCCCAGCGGTGTGGCCCAGAGTTGGGTGGTATTGGCATGCAGCGAGGTGCCGAGCACGAGGAGAACGAGGCTGCCACGGAGGGTCTTCATGCGATTTATGGAGCGAACCGACGATGGCTGCCGGGGTCCTCTCACAGGTCGCGCGCAACGGGCGGGCGATTCTTGAAGAGGCATCCCTTGGCAACCGAACGGGTTCGCCCTGATAACGGCGGTCCATGCCCGCATCTTTCACATGGCGAGCAGGGAGCGGTCCTGTTCATGGCGTCCGTGGTGGTGGGGCTTTGAGAACGCACGAGCCTGACGGGGCATCAACGACCCGCTCGCTGCGGCTCGGGAAAGGAGGGCGGGTTTTCCAACCCGCCGCTTCAAGCCGCCTCCCCATCCCCCGCCTTGCGAGGGCACGCGGCCTCAGCCGGAACGATTCAGTTGGATCGGTCGTGCTTGCTCGATCTGCTTGCGCAAATCCTTCGTTGTTCGCTCGTTACGGGCCTCGAACTGGCCCGCGCCTCGCTCACTCCTCGGCTTGCGCAAGCATCTGCTTCGCCATCACTTCCCTCCCAACTGAACCTAAAAACGGCAGTTGAAGGGGGGCTTCAAGACAAGGAAAGGGCCGTCCCATCAAGGCGAGGAGGCCCATTGG
>CAIRNV010000374.1 GCA_903880005.1 uncultured Verrucomicrobiota bacterium
ATTCAGTTGGATCGGTCGTGCTTGCTCGATCTGCTTGCGCAAATCCTTCGTCGTTCGCTCGTTACGGGCCTCGTACCGGCCCGCGCCACGCTCACTCCTCGGCTTGCACAAGCATCTGCTTCGCAATCACTTCCCTCCCAACTGAATCGATCCGGCTTGGCCCGCACGATGCGTCCAACACGCCCTCCCCGCCAAGGCCAATCACCGTAATTCCTGCGGTGATTAGGGGCCCTATTCGCCGCAAGCACCCGCCGGGTTCAACCACTCACCATTCCGACAAACGCCGACGCGTCGCCACGTCCCACACCCGCGTCTTCAAGTCCCAGCCCGTCGTCGCCAACCGCGTCCCATCCGGCGAGAACCCAAGCCCCATGCAACGATCCGCATGCGCGCGCATCTCGCCCTCCAGCCGGCCCGTCGCCACGTCCCACGTCGTCACCGTCCCGTCCGACCATCCCACGGCCAAGCGCGTGCCATCCGGCGACAACGCGCCCCCTTGGAGGCTTTGGTTCACGCCCGGGCCCACGCCCGCCGGCAGCGGCAACGGGCCGGACGCCTTCACCCACCCCTCCCGGCCCACGTCCCATGCCTGCACCGTCCCGTCCCAGTTGCCCGTGAACGCCTTCCTGCCATCCGGCGCGAGGAACACCCACTCGGCCATGCGAGGACCCTTCTCGCCCGTCGTCGCGGCAAACGTCTCCATCGCGCCGCCCACCGGCTTCAGTCCCGCCGCCTCCATCCAGTGCACCCGCCCGTCCCATGTCGTCGCCGCGACATGTTGCCCGTCGGCCGACACGGCCACCGACGTCACGCCCGCCCCCAGCTCGCGCGAGAGCAACGAACGACCCGTTGTCGGGTCGTGAACGTGCACCGACTCGTCGAAGCCCCCGATCACGAGCCGGCGGCCGTCGGGCGTCCATGCGACCGAGTTCACCAGCTTGGCCAACGGCGGGAACTCGCGGACCAGCTCGCCGGTCGCCATGTCCAGCACCCGCACAACGCCCGCGAAATCCCCAAACGCAATCCATTGGCCACGGGGCGAGAACGCGGCGCAGCGGATCGCGGATTCCTGCTTCCACACCCAACGGGCCTTGGACTCCGCCAGGTTCCACACCACCAGCCCGCCAGGCTCGACGGGATTGTCCCACCCGGACGTCGTCGCCAGCCAGTTGCCGTCCGGCGAGAACGTCGCCGCCCAAGGCCGCGCGGGCGTCTTCCGGATGGAATCGGGCGCCTCGTGGAGCACGACCTTGTTCACCGGCGCACCCATCGCCGCGAACACGAAGACCCGCTTGCGGATGGTGTGGGTGGACGGGCGCGAGAAGAACCCGCCCTTCTTGACCGTCACCTGCTCTTGGATGGGGCCGCGCAAGGCCATGACCGAGCCCAGCTTCAGGTCCGCACGCCCCTCCGTCGCGAGCGTCCTCAGCACGGGGATGGGCGTCACCGCCTTCACCGCGGTTCCATCCGCGCCCTGGACCTTGTCGAAAGGGCCGGGGTCGTCGTAGCCGACGAACGACGTCACGCTGGCCGAGATGTCGAGGGTCCACCACGGCGCGTTCGTGGCCTGCCGCTGCGGCGTTAGGCCGACGGCGACCCCATTCGTCGCGGTCAACCCCGTGACGACGTTGACCGCGTTCTGCACGAAGACGCTCGCGGCCCTTCCTTCCAACGTCATGACCTTGGGGGTCGCCAGCAGCTCAACCCCGTCCACCTTCAGCAATCGCTCCTTCAAGGCCGCGAATTGCTCCGGCGTCAGCACCGCGACCTCGCCGACCGAGCGCCATGTGTCCATGTATCCGCGGCTTGCGGGAAGGTTCGTTCGCTGGAGCGCAGGGTTTTCAGCGACCCGCTTCCCAAACACCCAATCCAGCCCCACTTCATCGGGCCCCGTGACCGGCACCAAGGCCACGTAGGTCTCCAGCACCACCGCCGCGCCGTCGCGCACCGCCGCCGCGATGACCTCCCCCGAACTGCGTGACCGCCGCCACTCTTGGACCGTGGTTTGAACCGTGGTTTGGGCATGGACCGTCGCCGCGTCCGCGGTGCCCTCGGGGGGCGTTGTCCTCGCGGGCTCGGATGCCTTGGCGTCCATCGGGGCCGGGGCCGGGGCTTGAGCGAGCACGTGCGCAAGGATTCCTCCACCAAACCCGCCCGGCATCGGCACGGGCAGGAACAACACGCACGCCAACGCCGTCAGCGCCCATGCCGTGGGCCGGAGCCACTCCGCGCGCCGCGGCCGACGCCACCCCGGCCCGGGTTGCAGCAACGCCTCCACGCGCCGCCCCAGCTCCGAGCGGAAGCGCCCGCCGTCGATCCCCAGCCGGGGCAGCAAACCCGAGGCCTCCCATTCGCGCCCGACGCGCACCAGCACCTCCGCCAGTCGCTCGCGCCCGCCGGGAACCAGCGCCGCCGCCGCGTCCGCCGTGCGCTCGCACGCCGCCCGCAATCCCCGCATGGCCCACCACGCGGCCGGGTGCCACCACCACAACGCGCAGGCCAC
>CAIRNV010000375.1 GCA_903880005.1 uncultured Verrucomicrobiota bacterium
AAGTGATTGCGAAGCAGATGCTTGCGCAAGCCGAGGAGTGAGCGAGGCGCGGGCCGGTACGAGGCCCGTAACGAGCGAACGACGAAGGAGTTGCGCAAGCAGATCGAGCAAGCACGACCGATCCAACTGAATCGTCCCGGCCTAGGCTTGCTGTCAGGGGGCAACTGCCCACACTCGGCCCCATCGTGATTGTGGCGGCATGGACAGGATGGGTCGTGGGCTTGCTGCACGTGGTGTCGGGTCCAGACCACCTCGCCGCCGTCGCGCCCTTGTCGCTGCAACGACACCGGCCCGCATGGCAGGCGGGGCTTCGCTGGGGACTGGGCCATGGGCTGGGCGTGGGCTTGGTCGCGTTGCTCATGCTGGGCCTGCGCGAGACGCTTCCCGTCGAGGCCTTGTCCTCGTGGAGCGAACGCCTCGTGGGCGTGCTCCTCCTGGTGGTGGGCCTCTGGGCGATCCGACAAGGCCTCAAGGTCCAGGTGCACGTCCATCGCCATGCCCATGACGGCTCCGAGCACGAGCACGTCCACTTCCACCCTCCCGCCCATGCTCACGGCCACACGCCAGCCGACGACGTCGGCACCGCGCCCGGCTCGCCTAGGCACCGACATGGACATGCCGCGCTCGGAATCGGGGCGTTGCATGGGCTCGCCGGGAGTTCCCATTTCCTCGGCGTCCTCCCCACCCTCGCGTTCCCCGACCTCGCCTCCGCCACCGGCTACATCATCGGGTTTGGCACCGGCACGGTCGTGGCCATGACCGCCTTTTCCTCCTTGCTGGGTTGGGTCACGCGACGTTGGGCCTCCGGTCCGTCCCGCACCTACCGGAGCCTGCTCTACGCCTCCGGTTCCGCCGCCATGGCCGTGGGTGGCTGGTGGTTGTGGGCGGGTGGTTGAGCCCCGGAGTCGTAGCGATGCAGTTGGATCGGTCGTGCTGGCTCGATCTGCTTGCGGAAATCCTCCGCCGTACGCTCGTTACCGGCCTGGTATCGGCACGCGCCTCGCTCACTCCTCGGTTTGCAGAGGCATCTGCTTCGCAATCACTTCCCTCCCAACTGCATCGTTACGGCTTCGGGTTCGACGCCCCGCCGTCGCGCAGGCGAGGATGCCCGCATGCAACGCGTGCTGGAGGTTCGTCCCATCGGCGTCGTGCGCTCCGGCAAGGGGGTGCACTTCCAGGCGCTGCATCAGCCCGACGAGTCGTCGCCCGAGGAAAGCGTTCTGGAGATCTTCGACGGACCCGGCATGAGGGAGGCGTTGCGCGACCTGTCCGGGATGGAACGTGTCTGGTTGGTCTGGTGGTTCGACCGCGCGGACGGGTGGCGCCCATTGGTATTGCCCCCACGCGGACCGGCGCGACGCCGCGGCGTGTTTGCCACGCGTTCCCCCCACCGCCCCAACCCCATCGGCATCACGCCCGTCCGATTGCTGGCCGTGGAGGGCCTTCGGCTCCGCCTGGGGCCTTGCGACCTGCTCGACGGCACCCCCGTGCTGGACGTGAAGCCCTACGTCCCCGCCTTCGACGCCTTCCCGGGCACGACGGCGGGCTGGATCGACGAGGTCGAAGCCACCGAGGCTTGCAAGCCCCGGTACGAGGTTCGCTTCTCCCCCTTGGCGCGTGAGCAGTTGGAATGGTTGCGCGGCGAGTGGGGCGTGGACATCGAGGGACGCATGCAGGCGCTCCTCGCGAGGGATCCCTCGCCCCACCGCGCGCGGAGAATCCGGGCGCGACCCGGTGGCTTGAGTGAGGTGGGTTGCGGACCGTGGCGCGCGTCGTTTCAGTCCGACGAGACGACCGCCGTGGTCACCGTCCTGCGAATCGAGCCCTCTTTCCCGCTTCGGTTCCTGCTCGACCTGACACGGACCCGTGTGCCGGACCGCGAGGCGCAGCAGGCGTTCCTCAAGCGGTGGCCCGGGCCGGACCGTTCCACGTCCGCAAACGCGGGAACATGACGCGCCCTTGGCACGCAGCGGCCTCGGCACGCAGCGGCCTCGGCACGCGGCGGCCTCGGCACGCAGCGGCCTCGGCACGCGGCGGCCTCGGCACGCGGCGGCCCCCGGCACGCAGCGGCCCCGAGACGCGGCGGCCCCGGTACAGTGCGGGGAACAGACCACATCCCCGTGCCGTCCCCACGGAACGACGTGGCGGGGAACCTTGAAAATGCCCGGTTTTCCGGACTTTTTCCTTGCGACGACTGCCTTGGTTGTTTGAATCCGCACTCGTGGCCGGCGTGTCCGGCCGTCGTAGAAAAACATCAATCGCTCATAACATGGCCAAAGCACTTACCAAATCCCAGTTGGCGGCAACGCTCGCGGAGCAAGCGGAGATCCCCAAGAAGAAGGCTGCCGAGATCCTCGATCTGATCGCCGCCCTCGCGTACAAGCATGCCAAGAACACCTTCACCCTGCCCGGCCTGGGCAAGCTCGTCTTGGTGAACCGCAAGGCCCGCGAGGGCCGCAATCCCGCCACCGGCGCGACCATCAAGATCCCCGCCAAGAAGGTCGTGAAGTTCCGCGTGGCCAAGGCCGCCAAGGACGCCATCCTCGGCTCCAAGTAAACCCTGCCTCACGCAAGGGCGGCATCCCCCACGGGATGCCGCCTTTTTCCTTTCCACCCCATTTCCCGGCGTCGCGCCGCACCCCTCGCCACCGTGCCCATCGTGTCCGCCACCCGCCTGAAGATCGCCGTGGTGGGCTGCGGAGCCCTCGGCTCCTTCTACGGCGCTCGCCTCGCCCGCGCGGGCCTCGACGTGCACTTCCTCCTGCGCTCCGACCTCGACGCCGTGCGGGCCCATGGCGTGCGCGTCGAATCCTTCGAGGGCTCCTTCACGGCCCGCCCGTCCGCAGCGGCCACCCCCGCCGAGATCGGCCCGTGCGACGTCGTCATCATCGCACTCAAGACCACCGCCAATGACGTATTGCCCGCCATCCTCCCCGGCTTGGTGGGGCCCACCACCATCCTGGTGACGCTCCAGAATGGCCTGGGGAACGAGGAGGCCCTCGAAGCCCTCTTCCCCACCCACCCCATCCTGGGGGGCCTTTGCTTCGTCTGCATCAACCGCACCGCGCCGGGAGTCATCCACCACATTGCCCACGGCCGCATCCTCCTCGGTGCATGGCGATCCCCCGCGACGCCCCAGGCCCGCCTCGTGGCCGAAGCCTTCCTCCAAGCAGGCATCCCCTGCGACCTCACCGACGACCTCGTGGAGGCTCATTGGCGCAAGCTGACGTGGAACATCCCGTTCAATGGCCTCTCCGTGGCAAGCTGCGTGGGCATCGACGCCTACCTGCATGGCGACGCGACGACGCTTCATCCCTCCACCCCGTGCCTCACCACGGATCACTTGCTGGCCAACCCGCGTTGGGCCCACGTCGTCCGGTCGGTGATGCGCGAGGTCATCGACGCCACCCATGCCCTTCAGGTCCCGATTCCCCGTGACTTCGAGGACGAGCAGGTGCGCCGCACGCTCGAAATGGGCGCCTACAAGCCCTCCACGATGATTGACTTCGAGGAGGGCCGGCCCCTGGAACTCGACTCGTTGTTCCTGCTCCCACTCGCCCGCGCCCAAATCGCGGGCCTTCCCATGCCCGCCGTGTCCCGCCTCGCCACGGTCCTGCAAGCGCTGGCCGCGCCCGACGCCATGCCGCCGCAAAAATTTCTGGAAAATCCAACCCGGTGTCTATAGCCCATCGCCATGCCCACCCTTGCCTGCATGCTGACGCCGAAGGACCTCGTCGTGGCCGTTTGCGACGAAGGACGTGCCCACCAGGAAAACAAGCCCCACCCCCCCGACTGGCAGCCCTCCCTCGGCCTTCTCTGCGCCCATTACCACGATGCCATGGTCGAGTGGTTCTTGCATCGCGGCGTCCGCATCCACGACGCCCAGGACCTCGCCGGCGACTTCATCGCGCGTTGGCTGGCCAGCAACCCCATGGCTCGCTTCGTCCCCGGGCCTCGGCCCTTCCGTCATTTCCTCGCCCGTTGCCTCTCCAACTTCCTTCGCGAGCACATCGAGAGGCAACGGACCCAGAAGCGCGGCGGCCAAGCCGAGCACGTGCCCGGCATCGAGGATGAGCAACCCGCCCCCGAGCCGCCCCGCATGCCCCTAGACGAGGTCCACCTCGCCCAGGCCGTCTTCGCCCGCGCCCAGCAACGCCTCGCCGCGGACCCCTCCCCGGACCCCGCCCGACTCCTGTTGCTCACCGCCGCCCTCGACTTCCGCCCCGAATGCCCCCCGCCCCCCTACGAGCACATCGCCGCCCAAACCGGCCTCACCGTCGGCAACGTCAAGGTCCGCATCTGCCGCATCCGCGAGGCCTTTCGCGAGGCCTTCAAGGACGAATGCGTCCGCCTCGGCAAGTCCCCCGGGGTCGCCGAGGCCGAGATGGCGTCCCTCTTCAACGCCCTCCTCGTGGCCTTGCGACAAGGCTTGTAACCTCGCCCGCCGGCTCCCGTGTACGCCGTTGAGGCCGGCAGAGGGGACACGTTGATCCCCCTGGCCGGGACGGATGATGTGAAAGGGCTGTGATTGCGAAGCAGATGCTTCCGCAAGCCACGAAGTGAGCGAGGCGCGGGCCAGTACGAAGCCCGTGACGAGCGAGCGACGAAGGTTTTGCCGAAGTCGATCCAGCGAGCACGACCCATCCCACGAAATCGTCCCGGCCTCGTCGCCAGGCCCTTCGCTTCCCGCCTGACCCGGTCCCCATGCCCGCATCGTCCATCCAAGCCGGTTGCACCGGCGACTTCATGTTGCTGGGCGAGATCGCCCGCGGGGCCTCCGGCGTCGTCTGGCACGCCGTTCGCATCTCCCTCAACCGCCCCTGCGCCCTCAAGTTCCTCCTCGAAGGCCACCTCGCCTCCGAGACCGACCGCGCCCGCTTCAAGGCCGAGGCCGAGGCCACCGCCGCACTCGACCACCCCGCCATCGTCCGCATCTACGGCTCCGGCGACCTCGACGGCCACCCGTACCTCGAGATGGAGTTGTTGTCCGGCGAGACCCTGGCCGACCGCATGGCCGCCCAGCCCCCCTCCTGGCCGCAATGCGCCCAATGGCTCCAAATCCTCGCCGAAGGCCTCGCCCACGCCCACGCACGCGGCGTCCTCCATCGCGACATCAAGCCCAGCAACATCCTCCTCACCCCCGACGGCCTCCCAAAGCTCGGCGACTTCGGCCTCGCGCGCATGCTCGCTCGCCCGGCCAACTTGACCGTCAAACTCGGCGTCATCGGCACCCCGACCTACCTCGCCCCAGAAATCGCCCGCGAAGGCTCCCGCGCCGCCTCCACCGCCTCCGACCTCTTCAGCCTCGGCGCCGTGTTCCATGAAATGCTCGTCGGACAACCACCCCGTCCCGGCACCGACCCCGTCGCCGTCCTGTCCCAGGCCGAAAAGCAACCCCTGCCCCCACCCGGCCGTCTCCGCCCCGGCATCCCCGCCAACCTCGACGTCCTCTGCCAACGCTGCACCGTCGAGGATCCCACGCGCCGCATCCCCTCCGCCCGCCATCTCGCCGACGAACTCCAACGCCACCTCGACGGCAAGCCCATCCAGTCGCGCCCGCCCGCCCTCCTCGAACGACTCATCCTCTGGACCGCCCGCCATCGCGCCCGGGCCGTCATCCTCGCCCTCGCCACCCTCGCCGTCCTCGTCTCCGCCTCCGTCACCGCCTGGTCCTGGCAAAAGGCCCGCGAACGCGACGCCCAATTCCTCGCCCAGTCCATCCTCCGGTCCCTCGCCAACAACGAGGACATCGCCCGGGAAGGGGACGCCTCCGACGCCCTCCTGGGCATGGCCGACACGCTTCGACGGTTCCCCGACCACGACCCCACCCGCCAACGCCTCGCCCATTGGCTTTCCCTTCCCGACTTCTGCCTCACGCCCCTTCGCTTCTGGCCGCATGAATCCGGCGCGCGCAAGGCCGCCTACTCCGGCGACGAACAATGGATCTGGGTCGCCCTCGAAGACGGCCGCGTCGTCGTCCATCCCGCGCCCA
>CAIRNV010000376.1 GCA_903880005.1 uncultured Verrucomicrobiota bacterium
AGGGTGCCGATGGCCGACGTGATGGCGGAGTACATGTCGCTCTGCGTGGCCACGGTGACGCGGGCGCTGAACGTGGAGGCGTTCATGCCGTGGTCGGCGTGCAGCACGTAGCACATGTCCATCGTGCTCTCCTTCTCGGCCGACGGCCGGACGCCGTCGATCATGTAGAGGAAGTTGGCGGCCTCGCCGAGCGACGGGTCAGGCGCGACGATGGGCAAGCCCATGCGGGCGCGGTGGAAGTAGGCGGTGATGACGGGGATCTGCGCGACGAGGCGGAACGCCTTGCGACGCTGCGCGTCCATCGTGTCGTTGTCCGCCGTGGTGTCGTAGCAGCCCAGGGCCGAGACGCCGGTGCGGATCGCATGCATCGGGCCCGTGTCCTTGGGGAGGCGGGTGACGAGGTCGATGACGCCCTGCGGGAGCTCGCGGAACCCGGCGAGGGTGGCCTTCAGGTCGGCCAGCTCCTTCGCATTGGGCAGGCGGTTGTGGTAGAGCAGGTGGACGACCTCCTCGTAGCTGACCTTGCCCGCAAGCTCGTCGATGTTATAGCCGCAGTAGATCAGTTGTCCCACGTCCCCTCGGACGTCGCTCAGGCGCGTGTGCGCCGCGACGATTCCCTCAAGGCCCTTGGCGAAGTTCGCGGTCGTGTCGGCAGTGCTCATGGTCTCCTATGTCGTGGTCCCGTGCGCTCGTCGTGTCGAGGGCGAACCTTCCCCGCGCGGCCTTCCGCGCGTCAACGGTTTCCCCGGCCGCAGACTGCCCCGAACCACAGGCTTTGCAAAGGAAGGGTTTGCGCCCAGCGTCGGCCCATGCGGCTCTCGGTCGTCATTCCGGCCTACAACGAGGAACGGCTCCTGCCCTCCACCCTTCTCGCCGTCGCCGCAGCCATCGAGCCGCTCACGACCCGGGGCTGGTCCACCGAGGTCATCGTCACCGACAACAACTCCACCGACGGCACCGGGCGCGTCGCGCGCGAGGCCGGCGCCAAGGTCGTCTTCGAGCCCGTCAACATGATCGCCCGCGCGCGCAACGCCGGCGCGGCGGCCGCGACGGGCGACTGGCTGGTCTTCGTGGACGCCGACTCGCGTCCGTCCCCCGGCTTGCTGCACTCCATGGCGAAGGTCATCCAGTCGGGACGCTGCTATGCCGGCGGCGCGACGGTGCGGCTGGACGGCGGGGGAACGGTGGCGGGGTGGGTGGCCACGGGCTGGAACTGGGTCAGTCGCATCATGCGTCTCCCGGCCGGGTCCTTTTACTTCGTCGATGCCGCCGTCTTTCGCGACGTCGGCGGCTTCCCCGCTGAACTATACGCGGCGGAGGAGATCGAGCTGTCGCGACGGCTCCGGCGAAGCCCCCTCGCGAAGGGACGGAAAAGGGTCATCCTCGCGTCCCATCCCCTGGTCACGTCGGCGCGCAAGGTGTCGTTGTATGGGCCCGGCGAGCTTCTGGCCTTCTCGCTTCGGGCGTTGCTGCGGCCGGGCGCGACGCTGCGTCGCCGGGAGGCCTGTGGGATTTGGTATGACGGACGTCGATAGAAGAGAGCGGGGCGCCGAGGGACTCGGGCGCCGTGGGTTCACCTTGATCGAACTCCTGGTCGTCATCGCGATCATCGCGATCCTCGCCGGGCTCTTGCTGCCCGCCTTGGGCAAGGCGAAGTCGCGGGCGTTGCGCATCCAGTGCCTTGGCAACTACCGGCAACTGACGCTGGCTTGGTTGATGTACATCGACGACCACCGCGACGAGTTGCCCCCCAACGAGACGTTGTCCACGGGCGGACGCGCGGGCTTGAACGCCAGCACGCGCACCTGGGTCACCGGGAACGCCTACACGGACGTGTCCACCACCAACCTCCAGCGCGGCCTGTTGTTCCCGTACAACCGCTCGGTGTCCATCTACCTGTGCCCGGCCGACCGCTCCACCGTGCGGGACCAAGGCAAGCAACGCCGCGTGCGCTCCGTCTCGATGAACGCGTACATGAACGACGAGCCCGACCCGGCCGACCGCTCGTGCTGGCATCGGTTGTCCCAGGTGCAGCAACCGTCGCCCAGCGCGGCCTTCGTCTTCGTGGACGAGCACGAGAACAGCATCGAGAACGCCCGCTTCGTCCTGACGCAACCCGGCGACAACCGCTGGATCGACTTCCCCGCCGCGCGGCACGACTTCGGCCCCACGCTGTCGTTTGCGGACGGCCATGCCGAAGTGTGGAGGCTGGCCTCACCGGCCTCGCGTCGGATCGCGCGCATGCCGCCCTGGATCCAGAACCAGTCCGTCCGTGGGGACGACGTGGACCTGGTGCGATTCCACGGCTCCGTGCCGCGGATACCCCTTTGACCCGGCCGGGACGATTCAATTCGGTCGGTCGCGCGTGCTGGATTCCCGTCGAAGCCTTCGGGGACGGACATTCCCGGAGGCGCCATGGCCGCCGTGAACGAGCCACGATGCTATCGAGCCAGGAGCCACAGCGACACGGGCCTCCCACGGACCGGGTTCCAACCGGCGGCTTCCCCGCGTCGCACGTCGGGAAACCGGGCTGCCACGCGTGACGCAACGGCGGAATCCGACACCACCAGCATCCGCGGGCCGCCTCCCTCCATGAAGCGGATGGCCTCGGGCTCGTCCTCCAGATGCCGAACCCACGGGCCGTCGTCCGGACGCAGGTACCAGTACACGCTCGGCTCCTGGAAGCCGAGGGTGGCGACGGCCATGCCCGAACGAAGCAACGGCGCCGCCGCCTTCGCCATGTCGTGGGCGATCAATCGCGTCGAGGCCCACGGCACCACGACCCCGGCCAGGAGCCCCAGCACCAAGGCCGCACCGCCCGCCAGCCGCGCCATGGCCCGCGACGTCATGCCCCCGCGATCGAGCTCGCATCCGAGCCACGCGGCCAGCCACGGAAATGCCGGAAGCGTGTAGTGCGGGAGCTTCGTCCGCACCAAGGTGAACACGGCGAACACCAAGGCGGCCCCGCCCAGCACGTAGCCCGCCGTCGCGTCCCCGGACCGCCAGGGCGCACGAGCCCGCAACTTCTGGAAGAGCAGCGGCGACCAGGGCAAGAACCCGAGGGGAAACGTGAGGAGATAAAAAGGCAGGCTGCCCACATAGCCTAGGAGACCCTTGAGACCGTGCCCCTCCAGCACCCCCACGGAACGGGCGACGACATGCTTGCCCATGCCGACGTTCCAATACTCGCCTTGGGTCCGCACGAGCGCGGGGATGCCCCAGCATCCCACCCATGCGAGCACCACGACCACCGCGAGGAGCACTTCCCAGGGGCGCACGCGACGCCCAGGGCGGCCATCAGATCCGACGCCGGAATGCCGCCAGCTCGCCCAAGCGAGGGGGACGACCGGCAGCCACGCCACCGGGCCCTTCGCAAGAAACCCGAATGCCAAGGAACCCAGCAAACCCCAGTACCACCCTGTCGCCACCCACGGTCCCCGGCCCGGCCGGAGCAGCTCCCAACCACACCAACCCGACATCACAAATCCCAGGACCATGGCCATGTCCGCCACCGCCAGGTGCGCGTGGACATAAAACTGGGGGCTCGTCAGCAGGATCGCCGCCGCCCACGCCCCCGCACGAGGCGTCGCCATCCGCCGCGTCCAAAGGCCCGTCGCCATCACCGTCAGCAGCGCGCACACGATCGACGGCAAGCGGACCGCGCCCTCGTTCCGCCCGAGGCATTTCATGCTGGCCACCTGCATCCAGTAGATGAGCGGCGGCTTGTCGAACCGATGCTCCCCGTTCAGGCGCGGCACCACCCAGTCGCCCCCGGCCAGCATCTCGCGCGACGCCTCCGAGAAACGGGGCTCGTCCCGGTCCATCAGCGGCAGTTGCCATGCGCCCCATCCAAGGAACAGGAACGCCAACCCGGCCGCCGCCAGACCACGCACCCACGCCGGGACCCACGACGCCCGGGTGGCGGCCCAACCCATCATTCGATCAACGGCAACGGCCATGTCCCATGGGCATGGCATGACGCGGGGGCCATGATCAAGCCGGGAGGCTCCATCGCCATCGTCCCCGACGACCGCATGGGCGGGGCAGGATCGGGCGTTCCCGCTCAACGCGATCCGCCCCCATCGACCCGTGCGCGGGACCGGTTGAATTCCACGCAATCCGCGTAGCGAACGCCGGTCCCGCCAAACACGTCGAGGGCCGAGCCAATCGTCAGGTCGATGCGCCCGCGCCCGAGTCGCTCGACCTCCTCAAGGTCTGCCAGCGAACGCGCCCCGCCGGCGTACGTGGTGGGCACGGGTGCATGGAGGCCCAGCCACTCCACCAGCGCGCCATCGATCCCGCGGCACAGGCCCTCCACGTCCACCGCATGGACCAGGAACTCCGCGCACTGTCCGGACAAGCGGCCCAGCAAGTCCGGTCGCAGCGTCTCCTCCGTGAAGCGCTGCCAACGGTCCGTCACAATCCAATAAGCCCCCTCCCGAACCCGGCAGCTCAAGTCGAGCACCAGCCGTTCCCGTCCGACCGCCGCCACCAACTCGCCCAGCCGCCCCCAGTCAATGCGGCCGCCCGAGAACACGGCCGACGTCACGATCACATGCGAGGCCCCGGCATCGAGCCAGGCACCCGCGTTGCCGGCATTCACGCCGCCGCCGTACTGGAGCCCGCCCGGCCAGGCCGCCAACGCCGCTCGCGCGGCCCCCTCGTTGCCCGGCCCCAGCGCGATCACGTGCCCGCCTCGCACGTCGTCGGCACGGTACCGCGCCGCAAACCACTCCGGCGGATGCTCCGACTCGAAGTGGGTCCGCACGCCGGCGCCGGAGTCCGTCAGGGACCCGCCCACAATCTGGACCACCCGGCCACCGCGCAGGTCGATGCATGGACGAAACACGCGGGAAGGTTGCCAACAGGGAGGGCCGTCGGCCAGCAAGGGGTGCGGGACCGGAACGATTCAGCACGGTATCGCGGGATGGGGATGGCCTCACCCGACCGATCCGGCGGATCCCAACGCCCCGCCCATGCTGGAGGACGCGGGCCCGTGCGCGGGCTCGTCGTCCCCGCAGGCTTCGATGGAGGTCACCCAACCGCCCTTCCAGCACACGCGCACCGTCCCGCCCACGCGCAGGCGCGCCCAACGCTTCATGGGCAGCTCGCAGTCAAAGCACCGGCCGTCCTCCGTCCACACGCGCACGACATACCGCGCCCGCAGGCTCAAATGGGACTCGCCCTCGTCCACCTCGACCTCGCGCTCGGCCTCGGATGCCAAGACCTCGGCCCTTGCCTCCTCGGGACTGGCCCAAGAGGCGGCCAAGCTCCATCCAAAGAACCACGCCAGCCGTCGCCCCTCTCGGGTCCAGGCCGGGACCGTCCCCATCGCCGCCGGGACGATCACCGTCGCGCCGGGAAACAAATCCGCCCACCACCCCGAAAACGCCCAGCTCGTCCACGCCACGGCCACGATGAAGGCCAGCCCCGAAAGCAGGGCCGGGACATCCCGGCCTCCCTGCGGCCTCCAAAACCTCCTGGGCCGGATCATGGCGCGCCTCCGTCGTCCACGACGCGCCATGCCTCATCGAAGAACCCGGCCTTCACCACCTTGCCGACCCCGCCGCCCGCCACGTCCCAGACCGCCCAGTCGGGCAGTCGAGGCGTCTGTCGCGCGTTCGTCCCGACCCAGTCCGCAAAGGTGGGCCCGGAGTTGGCCACCAGATAGCGGTCCGGGGCCAAGGGATTGGGCAGCACAAACGACGGCACGTGCACGGCGGCATCCAGCCGCACCCCGCCAAACACCACCCGCGAACGCGTCCAACGCATCGTCCGCTCCCGCGCCATCGCCCGTCGCAGCAACGCGTTCGAGTCGGGATCCCCCCAAGCCACGACATGGAATTGCGCGAGCTGATCCGCCGTCACGTCCACGTCCCGAACGCACGGGGCCTCGCCCCGGAACTGGAAACGCCAGTCGCGGATGAAGCGGGCCAGGCTCGCCTCGGTCCACGCCTGGACCGCCGGCGAGCGGGATCGCCCGGTCGGGGTCACGACCAGGAACGGCGCCATGAACGCGTCGTCGATGGGTCCTTGAAGCCCGGGTTTCTTTGCCCGGCGCGGCCGGGCTGCCTCCGAAGCCCCGACGGGTTTCCAAGCCTTGGCCTTGCCTCGCCCGGCTCTCGCGAACGTCACCGTCGCGCCCGGCGCCATCTCGACGCAGGCAATGGATCCGTCGATGACCCATTCCACGTTCCCGGCCGTCACGCCGGGGGGAAGCCTGCCGGAGAAGCGGGTCACGCCGGCGGTGAACACCTCGACCCGGTTCGGGCCCGCGACCCGGGCCTTCAACCGCGCCTCGCTCCAATGCCGTTCCAACCCCTCGAACCGAAGCCACGCCGCGCCCTCCCCCGCCGGGTGCCGCAACGTGCGCGTGACCAGCTCCAGCTCGCGGAACTCCAGCGGCGGCCCATCCATCAGGGCGTCGATGCGGGCCGCCAACTCCTTCTTGGTCGCGGGCTCGTACCGATGCTGGGTGTTGGGCCCGACCAAGTGCATGAGCTGCAAGCCCTCCGCGCGAAGGGCCTCCTCCATGACCCGGGCCGCCTGGATTTGCCGGTCCTGCTCGCCGCTGTACGCGATCGTCGGCACCTGCCGGAAGTTCGCCGCCGCCGCCGTCGCGTCATACCAACCCCACAGCACCCGTTCCCACGGCGTGATCCCCGGATCGTTCGCATCCTTGCCAATGTACCGGGCCGTCTCCGCGAACCCCGCCCCGGGAGCCGCCGCTCGCCACAGCCCGGGATGGTGCGCCGCCAAGTGCCACGTGCCGGCACCCCCCATGGAGAAACCCCGGATCGACCGGCGCGCCGGGTCCGCGCCGTACGCGGCCGTCGCATGCTCCATCGCCTCCATCACGTCCGTCTCGCCCGCAAACTTGAACGCGTTGCAGTACCGGCCGTAGGGATGCACGACCACCGCATTGGACGGCGCGAACTCGCCGGCGGAACGCATGCGCTCGCGCAGGAAGCGCATCTCGGTGAGCTGCTCGTCGCGCCCGTGCAACCAGACATCCATGCGGCCGCCGCGCCGGTAGGCCGGCCCGACCACGACGCCATAAGGCTGGAAGGAGCGATCCACCGCCGACCGAAACCCGCGCACCACCAAGCCCGTCTGCACGAGCCAATCCGCCCGTCCCTCCCGCAACTGACGCGCGCGATCGAAGCCCAGGTCCAGCACCCGACGCGCCTCCGACACCTCGTTGGTGTGCTGGAAGCCGTCGAGCCGCAGCGCCCCATCCACGGCCTTCCACAAAACCGCCACGTCCGGCAACAACGCGGGCGCGCCGCCGGGCGCCGTCGTCAACGCCTGCACTTCCCTCCCCAACCGGTCGGCCTCCACCTGGAGCGAGGCACGCACGTCCGCCGCCAACACCACGCCGGGTGGCGGTTCGGCGGGACGGGCGTGGCCCACGATGAAGCCGGCCAACGCGAGGAGGAGAGCAACGCATGCCGCCCGGGATGACTCATGGGATCTTGCCTTCATCGTGCTCCCCCATGGGATGGCCCAAATGCATGCAACCGCGTCGCCGTCCGGACGTGGATGCGTCCATGGGCGATGGCGGGCGTGGCGACGACGGCATCGCCGAGCGGGTTTCGGGCGACCACGTCCAGCGTGTCGCCGGCGCGCAGGACGACCGCCGTGCCGGACTGGGCCACGATGCACACGCGATCACCGCTGGCGACGGGCGAGGCGTAGTGATCGCCCAGCGTCCCCAGGCGCTCCTCCTGCAACACCGCGCGCCCCGTCCTCGCATCCAGGACGGTCACGAGCCCGCCGTTGCGCACCAGCCACAGCCGTTCGCCCAGGAGCAAGGGCGTGGGGCAATACGGCAGCCCACGCGGGAAGGTCCACAGCACGGCCGTGCCCGTGACGTCGCCCACGCCTCCGGGACGCACGGCCATCGCCACGTTGCGCGACGCATCAAAGGCATGCGCGGCGGCCGCGTACTCGCCGGCGGACAACTGGCCGTCCTTGTCGGCGTCGAGGTAGGCGAAGTGTTGCCTCGCGGGCCCGGCCGGGGCCTCGGCCGACGACAGGCGCTGGTCGTGATTGGCATCCCCGTTGGCCATCAAGTCATCCCAGGCGGGCATGCGGCCCACGCCGGACCCGGCGGTCCAGCCGGCGACGAAGAGCATGCCGTCCCCGGCAACGGGCGAGCTGACCATCTCGTTGGGCAACCCCTGCACGCGCCAGAGCGGCGAGCCGTCGCCCACGCGATAGGCGTCCAGTTGCAGCGTGCCCGCCACGACGACGGCCTCCGGCTTGCCAGGCGGCCATGCCAAGGGCGTTGAAAACCCCCTGCGAGCATGGGGTCGATCCACGCGCCATCGAGTCCGTCCGTCGGCCAGCCCCACGGCGAGCAGGTAGGAGCCCGTGTCCTGGTCTTGGTTGAGCAGAACCAGGTCGCCCACGATCACGGGCGACGTCCCGGCCCCGTGCTGCGTCAACGGCGTGGGCAAGGGATGCCGCCAACGCTCCGTTCCGTCCATGTCGTGGCTCACCAGGCCGAAGGGTCCGAAGTACGAAACCACCACGCGCCCGTCCGTCGCGCACGTGGCCGTCGCCGGGTTCCCCAGCCGCGCCCCGCGCTCGATCCGTCCCGGCGCCAGGACGCGTCGCCACGCCTCGCGTCCCGTCCGGGCGTCCAGCGCCAACACGACGAGTTCGCCGCCGGAAAACCCGGTCAGGAAGAGGCGCTGGCCGGAGATCACAGGCGACGAGTTCCCGGGCGGGACATCGATGGCCCACGCCTCGTTGGTCCCGGGGCCAAAGCGATCCGGGAACCCGCCCACGCCGATCCCCGAGGCACCCGGCCCGCGAAACTGAGGCCACTCCAGGCCCGCCGGTGCCGGGTCGGCGGAAGCGTCGCACGGCGTGCCCGCGATGGCCGCAAGGGCGACCAGCCACGACGCCACGCCGGAAACCACGCTGATCCCAACACCCTTACCCGTGTTCAAGCCCTTCATCCGTGCCCCCATGAAAACAACCGCGCCGGCCTCGACGATTGGGACATGCGGCGACATTTACAACCTCGGCCCGGGCAGGGCGTCCGCCGGAGCCACCCGCATCCACTCCATATTGAACGAGGTTCCGCGTGAACATTTTTGGGCCGTGCCGTGTCCAGAGGTTGTTCTCAGCGTCTTTTTCACCCGGCCCAAGGCTTGCCTGGGGGTTGCGCAGGAACCGGGAGGAACCAAGACGCCAGAGCGCGAGCGCATGAAACCCATGGATGAATGCAACGGCACCGCACCGCCCCCGCCGGGGTTGCAGGCGGCCTTGGTCACGTTGCTGGCGGACGACGACCCGCGCGTGTCGGAGCCCATTCGGCGCAGGTTGCTGGCCGATGCGGCCGGCACGGCGGCATGGCTCGCGCGCCATAGGCTCCACGCCGACCCGGCCGTTCGCCGACGGGTCAAGGAGGTCCTCGACACGATGGGACGGGCGAGGGCGGAGGACGCATGGGGCCGGTTCCTGTCCCGGCAAGGGGAGGGCATCGACCTGGAGGAGGGCGCGTGGTTGTTCGCGCGGACCCGTTATCCGGATGCCCCGGTGGAGGCCTACCGGGCGCAACTGGACGAATGGGCGGCGCGGTTGCGCGAGGAGATGGGCGCCGCGACGACGGGGTCGGCAATGCTGCAGCGCATCAACGGCCTGCTGTTTGGCGAGCTCGGGTTTCGCGGCAACGACGACCACTACTACGACCCGGGCAACAGCTACCTCAACCTCGTGATGGACCGGCGGAAGGGCATCCCCATCACGATGGGGGTCGTGTACCTGCTTCTGAGCCGCAGGCTCAGCCTCCCCGTCACCGGTATCGGCATGCCGGGACATTTCCTGTGCCGATACCAGACGCCGCGCGAGGAGCATTACATCGACGCCTTCCATCAAGGTCGGTTACTGACGCGGGCCGATTGCGTGGCGCGCCTGCGCCAGTTCGCCGTGGAACACGACGAGACCGTGCTCCAACCCTTGAGCCCGAGGCGCATCCTGCACCGGATGGTTTCCAACCTCCATTTGCTGCACAAGGACCAGCGGAACCGCCCGGAGGCGGAACGGTTGGAGCGTTACCTTTCGTTGCTGGGCCGATAGGGTCCGTCCATGGGCGAGCAAGGTGGCGGGGGTTGGAAGAAGGCGGCTGGATGGGGCCTGGGCCTCGGGTGCATGGTGCGCGCCATGACGGCGGACGCGACCCCGCAAGGCTCGGCTGGAGCGAGCATTCTCAAGTCGGCCGGCGGCGTGCCCGCATTCGTGGCCGCGACGTCACGCGAGGCCTTGGCCCGGCAGCGGGCCGACGTTCGGGCGCAGTTGTGGCAGGCGCTGGGCAAGCTGCCGCCACGGCCCGCCGTCCCCACCGTGGTGGTGCGCGAGACGGTCGATCACGGGTCCTGGGTGGAGGAACGGTTCAGCTTCGACAACGGCGCGGGGTCGATCGTGCCCGGGGTGTTGCTCCTCCCCAAGGAACGCAAGGGGAAGGTGCCCGGGATCCTCTACTGCCACTGGCATGGGGGCGAGTACGACGGCGGCAAGGTGGAGCTGTTTCAAGCGCGGCACACCCCCAAGGAACCCGGCCCCGAACTCGTCCAACGCGGCTATGCCGTCCTCGCCATCGACGCGCCGTGCTTTGGCGAGCGCCACGGCAAGGGGCCCGACGCCGAGCGCGGCTCCTCGGGGGAAATGAGCGCGGCCAAGCTCGAGCTGTGGCTGGGCCGGTCCCTCTGGGGGATGCTGCTCCGGGACGACCTCATGGCGCTGGATTACCTGTGCTCCCGGCCGGAGGTGGACGCGTCACGCATTGGCGCGACGGGCATCAGCATGGGGGCGACGCGGACGTGGTGGTTGATGGCCTTGGATGAGCGGATTCGGTCGGGCGTGGCGGTGGCGTGCCTGACGCGATACGAGGACTTGGTGGCGGCGGGCGGGCTGAAGTACCACGGGATTTACTACTACGTGCCGGGCTTGCTGGGGCGGTTCGACACGGAGGCGGTGGTGGCCTGCGCGGCGCCGCGTTCGTTGCTGTGCCTGAACGGGGATCAAGACGCGGGTTCGCCGGTTTCGGGAATCCTCGCGATCGAACGCGCGGCCGCCCCGGCGTGGGCGGTGGAGGGCCGGGCCTCGGGCTTCAAGAGCATCGTGTATCCGGGCGTGGGCCACGCGTACACGGCGGCGATGTGGACCGAGATGCTGGGATGGATGGAGCGGACCCTGGGGGAGGCGCCCGGGCGGTAGGGAGGCGCTGGGGGGACGGCTCAGCAAGCGGGGCCTGGGCATGAAAAAGGGGCGGCTGGATGTCTCCAGCCGCCCCAGCCGTCACGAGGAACGGGTAGGATGGAGGCTCAGTACTTGATGACGAGCTTCCCGTTGGTGATCTCGACGGACTTGATGAGGACGGCGGGCGAGATGGTGAGGTAACCCTGCTCGCTGCCGGCCGGGACGTCGGCCGTGATGGTCTTGGTGGCGGCGTCCACGCTCACGTTGGTGAGGGTGGCGCCCGAGAGCCCCGCAGGCGGGGTGCCCGTGACCGTGCTGGACGGCGTGAAGGTACGGGTCTGGTAGGCCTTGATGGCGTTCGCGTTGGACGGGTCGTTGATGGGGATCTTGGTGCCGTCGCCGGTCACCGTGAACCATTCGAGGTTGGCGCCGCCGCCGCCCTCGAACCACAGGAGGCGCATCGGGTAGAGGCCGGGCTGGGTGACGTTGAAGGCGAAGACCGTGTCCGAGGCACCGCGGCTGCCGTCGAAGCTGCCGAGGACCTTGGTGGTCGTGTCGGGCGCGATGGTCACCATGGTGTCGGTGCCCGCCAACGCCTTGATCTCAGCGCCCTGGGGCTTGCTGACCATGACGGCGGGGAGGTCCACCACGGCACCACCCATGACGATGGGGAACTTGCCCTCGCCGCTGTCCGGGTCGCGGCTGTTGATCATGATGACGCCAATGGCGCCGGCGTTGAGGGCGTTCTGGACCTTGCTGGAGAAGGTCACGACACCGCGGTCAATGACGGCGATGTTGCCCTTGATGGCGTCCGCGTTCTTGAGCGGCGCGTCGGCGAGGAGCGGGTCGGCGATGACCAGCTTGCCGGTGAGCGGGGCGGTGATGGGCTTGAAGACGCCGCCCTTGTCGGTGCCGCCGGCGACCGCATAGAAGCCCGTGGTCTGGCCGTTGACGGTCACATAGACGCCCATGTTGTTGGCCGGGGCCTTGTCGGTGGGATACACGGCGAAGCCGTCGTCGGAGTTGACGCCCATGAAGTACACGCCGGCCTTGCTGAACTCGAGGTACGAGATGACCTCGCCCGCGATGTTGTCGGTGGCCGTGGACTCCTTGCCGATGCCCGGGATGCCGGGGATGCCCTCGTCGGCGTAGGCCGGGATGGAGTCATTGCGGAAGTTGCCGGCCTCGGTGGTGCCGGCGTCCTGGTTCCAGTTGATGATGCCGGAGATGTTGAAGACGCCGTTGACCGCGCCGGAGAGGTTGGCGGAGTTGGTGTCGATGATGCCGGCGAGCTGTTGCTCGGCGCGGTAGATGAAGGTGGGCAGGCCGGTGCTGCCGATCTGGTTCACCTGATTGACGCGGGCCCTGAAGCCGCGCGTGCCGCCGGAGCCGAGGTCGGAGCGCACGTCCGTGGGCAACGACAGCTCCGCGAGGGTGGCCGGGCTCACGGCCGTGGAGAGGACCGCGCCCGAGGTGGGCTGGGAACCGTTCTCGGGGGTTTCGGAGGCCAGCACGAACTGGACGGCACCGTGGTCGCCGCCGCCGCCTTCCTTCCAGACGAGCTCGGTGTAGTAGCGTTGGCCCGCCACGAGGCGGATGGGGAGCGAGACGTTGGGCGCAGGCTGGTTGGCGTCGAGCTTGGCGGTTTCCGGGCGGCGATCCACGGAGTCGGCCGTCACCCACTCGCGGGAGTTGGCCCAGACGGGCTCGACGGCGATGAGCTTCTTGTTGGACTCGCTGTCGTCGGTGCTGAGGTACAGCTCGCCGCCGTCGTCGGAGGCCATGTAGGCGACGTAGTCGCCCGTGGCGGCCGGGGTGAAGAAGCCCTTGATGCGGCCCCCGTAGTTGTCGCCGAAGCCAGTCAGCTCATAGGCCTGGACGAGGCGGACGGCGTCGGGGGAGTTCGGGTACTTGGCGTTGGCGCGAAGGTCGTTGGGAACGGTGCCACCGATGCCGGTGAAGGCCTCGAACTTGAGGACGCCCGGGATGATGAGCGGGCTGGTGAAGGCGGCGGAGTTGCCGGGGGCGACGATGAGGTTGCCGGCCGAGTCACGGACGCCTGAGGCGGTGGCGACGACGGCGGCGCCCTGGGCCATGGCCGAGGTGGTGAGGCGCACGGTGCGCGGGTTGATCGCGGTGGCGGCGGAGACCGAGACGCCGGAGACCGTGTAGTTGGCAGCGGTGGCGAGGCCGGACTCCGACATGTCCTCGGAGAACGTCAGGGTGACGGCCTTGAGGTTGTCGCCCGCGATGGCGGAGACGATGGACGGCGGGGTGCTGTCGATGATGACGGTGAGGAGGGCGGGCGCGGTGGCCTGTTCCTTGCCGGGGACGCGGACGACGGCGCGGTATTGGGCCTGGTCATCGGCGTTCTTCTTGAGGATGGGCGTGGTGTACTTGGCGCCCGTTGCTCCGGCGATGTCCACGAAGGTGGAGGAGCCGGGCTCGGCGCGTTGCCATTGGATGGCGAGCGGCGCCGGGGTGCCGGTGGCGGCCACGGAGAAACTCACGGTGGTGTTCTCGGAGCCGGTGAGGCTGGCGGGGCCGCTGGCGACGTTGAGCGTCGCCACGTCGGGGTTGGCGTAGGTGCTCAGGAACGCGCCGGAGATCGGCGTGAGCTGGCCCGAGGGGGTGGCGTCCCCTTCGAGACGGAAGGCCACCTGGCCGTAGTCGCCGCCGCCGCCCTCCTTGTAGAGGAATTCCATGAAGTACCGTTGGCCGGCCACGAGGGCGACGGGCTCCGAGGTCTGGGCCGCGCCGGGCTCCAGGAAGCCGTTGCAGCAGCCCGTTTCCTGGGCCACCTGCACGAGGTTGGCCGGGTTGGAATCGGAGCTGATGGACAACTGCGAGGCGTCATCCGACCGGGAGAAGAACCGGTAGCTGCCCGTGGTCGGGGGCGTGAACCAGCCGGTGATGCGGGCGCCGTAGTTCTCGGTCGCGTCCGTCGGGTAGAACCAACGGCTGTCGAACGAGCCCAGGTAGCCCGAGGCGTCCGGGGCGTTGTTCTGGTACTTCGCGTCGTCGAGGAGCCCCTGGATGGCGGTGCCGCCGATGCCAAGGAAGGACTCGAACTTCACGAATCCCCGCGCGAGGACCCATGCGCCGAACTCCTTTTGGGTGTTGGCCGCGACCTTGTTCGGGACGCTGGCGACGTCGGCGACGTTGTTGACGGTCAACGTGTAGCGGGAGCCGGGCGTCTGCTGCGCCGTGGCCAGCCGCACGCTGGTGGGGCTCAGGACGGTCACACCGGAGATGGAGAGCCCGGGGATGGAGTAGTTGCCAGCCGCGCCCGCCGAGGCCGCCGTGACGGGCTCGGAGAAGTTGACGGTGACGGAGTTGAAGGTCTCCGCGCCGCTGACGCTGGTGACCGTGGGGGCGACGACGTCGGGGTTGACCGTGAGGGTGGCCTCGGGGCTGGTGACCTCGCCTTGGGCGTTGCCGAAGCGGACGGAGAACTTGGATCCGTTCAAGGCGCCCGGGACTCCCGCGATGGAGTAGGTCAGGCCGGTGGCGTCGGCGATGGGCTCGCCGTTGCGGAGCCACTGGATCTGGAACGGCGGCGTGCCGGCCGGCGAGGCGGTGAAGGAGGCGTTGCCGCCCTCGTTGACCGTGGCCGAGGCCGGGGCGGTGGCGACCGTCGGCGCCGCCGGGGCCCCCGCGAGGGTGGTGGTGACGCTGAGGTCGTCGATCCAGTGATTGGACCAGGCACCGCCGGTGCGCGCGCCGAAGGCGAACTGGCCGGGGCCGTAGGTGTAGCCGGGGATGAGGAGGTTGGAGTGAACGGTCTGGCCCTTGTACACGAGGTCCAGGGTGCCGTTGCTCTTCAGGGTGATGCTGACGTTGCTGAACGTGTCGCTCTGGAGGTTGCCGGCCGTGTAGGGGACCCGGGCAATCAGGTTGCCCGCGTACTTCACGTCGATGGCC
>CAIRNV010000377.1 GCA_903880005.1 uncultured Verrucomicrobiota bacterium
CGGGCTCCCGCTACAACCGGTTCTTCGCACCTTATGAGTTGGTGATGTCGGGGTCCTCGGGCGTGTCCTTTGGAGATGGCTCGAGCGCCCATAGCTTTCGACTTAGAAACCTCACGGAGAACTCGCTCACCGTCACCCTGTCAGTGCTCCCGTCCGAGTCCGTGCCCACGGGCCAGCCCGCGATCCAGGGCGTTCCGCCGCTGTTGCTGCGGGGTGCCTTGGACACCACCACCCTCAACTACGCCTTCGCCACCCTGGGGACGACGACGCCCCGGACCGTGACGCTCGCCGGCTACGGCAAGCCCGGGTCGGACGTCGAGGTGGTGCTGGGGTTGAACCGGAGCGACATGGCCGGCGCCGCCGGGAGTCGGTACGACGCCGTCCTGCGCATGACGGATTCGCTGGGCTTGTCGCAGGTGGACCTGCCTGTGACCGCGACCGTCGCGGCGACGTCTGGCCTTTGGATTGGGAGCGTGGACGTCAATTGGGTCGGCAACTACCTGCCGGGCGTGGCGAAGCTGGTGAGCTTCGCGGAGGGCGCCGTGACGGGCACGGCCCCCAGCGGGAACCCCAGCATTCCCCAAGGCGCCAACGTGCCGCGCAACTACTCGCTCCGGTTGATCGTTCACAACCCCGAGGCCGGCGGGAACGCGGTGCTGTTGCAACGCGTGTTCTACGGGCTCGACACGTCCAGCAACGTGGTGGTCACCACCTCGGCGGCCGCGCTCGATCCGGCCCGGGCCGAGGACGCCAGGCGCTTGAGCGTGACCCATCTTCCATGGACGAAGGAAAACACGGGCTGGGCGTTTAGCTCGCGGATCGGCGGGGACACCAACCTGACCGCCGTCGTGGAGGTGGCCCCGAGCGACCACGCGTCCAATCCCTTCCTTCACACGTACCATCCGGACCACGACAACCTAGACCCGACGTTCAAGCAGCAACTGCCCCAAGGCATGGAGTCGTATGCCATCCGTCGCGAGATCACCCTGCGCATCGAGCCACCGCAGGGCGGCATGTTTGACATCGCCTCCCCGCTCCAATCGGTGAGCGGAACCTACGAGGAGCGCCTTCGCCTGACAGGCCTCGCGCGCGCGGGCGGGACGTATGACTCCCGGGAGTTCACGGTCCGCGGAACGTTCAAGCTCAACCGGGTCGCCAAGGTGGCCACCCTGACGACCCCGTCCAACCCCTAGGACATTTCCTCCGAAACAACGCCTGCCTCGCCCCATGAAAACGTCGCTTCTCAAATGCCTGCCCGCGATGGCTGCGGTGGCCCTTTGGTTGTCGCTCGCAGGGTCCTTGGCCCATGGCCAATCCACCCCGCTGGCGTCCGCGCCCGTGCCCTTCCAAGGCTTCCTCGTGGACGGCAACGGCACGGTGCTCGCGCCGACCTCGCCCAAGAACTACGACGTGATCTTCCGCATCTATGACGCGGAGACGGCCGGGGATGTGCTGTGGTCCGAGCAGCAAACCGTGACGGTGGACAAGGGCACCTACAGCGTCCTTCTGGGGTTGGGCGCCGCCGTGACCGGCGAGCCCCGCCCTGCATTGTCCACGATCTTCATCACGGGCAACCCCGCGCAACGGTACGTGGAGGCCACCTTGAAGGCCGCCGGCCCGAACGGGGCCGACGCGCTGATCCTGCCGCGCTCCCGTTTCCTACCGTCCCCGTATGCGTCGCTCGCACTCTTCGCGTCGGAGGCCGACAGCCTCATCAACAGCACCAACGCCCCGGTCTTGAAGGCCGTCCAAGGCAACGTGGGGCTCGGGAAAACGGAGCCCGGCGCCACGCTGGACGTCGGTGGCAACATCGCCTTCACCGGGCTTTCGGTTCAGGGAGACGTGACGGTGGAGGGCGTGGCCACCGCCGGCGCATGGGATGGTGGCGGCACCATTCCCGTCGGCGGCATCATCATGTGGTCCGGTGACACGGTTCCCGACGGCTGGGCGCTTTGCTCCGGGGCCACGGTCTCGGGCGTCAAGACCCCGGACTTGCGCGGGCGGTTCGTCCTGGGCGCGGGCCAGGCGACGGGGCTTTCACCGCGGGTCATCGGCCAGACGGGCGGCGCCGAGCAGCATGTGCTGACCGCCGTCGAGATGCCCACGCACGTTCACCGGGCGGATCCGCCGGCAATCTGGACCAACGAGGCAGGCATTCACTCCCATTCCTATTGGTCCGAGGCCAACGTCGCGTCGGGCCTCGGCATCGCCAACGGGCCCCACAACGGCAGCCAGATTGGTCGCTGGGTCCAGACCCTCCGCACGAGCTGGGATGGGAATCACCAGCATGCGGTGGATCCGGCGCCCGTGGACTCCAGCGCCATTGGTGGCAACCAACCGGCCGAGAACATGCCGCCCTTCTACGCCCTCGCGTACATCATCCGCGTCCTTTGAACCCCCACCCCATGCCTGAACCCATGAAGAGTCTCCTCGTGATCGCGCTCGCATGCCGGACCCGCTTCGCCCTGCTCCTCTCCATCGGCTCCTCTCTCGGCTTGGCGGCGCAGTCCACGCCGACGCCGCCGGAAATCCTGAGCTACGAGGGCTTCATCACGGACGCCTCGGGAGCCGCGCTGGGCGCCACCACGGCGACCAACCTGCCGGTGGTGTTCCGCATCTATGACGCGCCCACGGCGGGCAACGTGCTCTGGACCGAGCAGCAGGCGGTCACGGTGTCCAAGGGCAACTTCTTCGTGATGTTGGGCGAGGGCTCCCCGTATGCCAGCGAGCCGCGCCCCAGCTTGTCAGGCGTCTTCCTCGGATCCGTCTCGTCCGATCGCTACGTCGAGATGACCTTGGGCGGAGTGGGGACTGGCGGGGCCGACCTCACGGTCTCACCACGTTCGAGGCTGACGCCCGCGCCCTATTCATTGCTGGCCCGTCGCGCCCGGACGGCGGACCGCCTCGTCAACAACCTCGGGGCTTCCGTGGTCCAGGCATCCGGCGCGCGGGTGGGTATCAACAAGTCGAACCCGACCGAGGCCCTCGACGTTCAGGGGACCGTCACCGCCGCGAGCGTTGCGGCGGCCGGGTCGGCCGTCCTGGGAACCACCGCGTCGGCCGGCACGTTGGTCGGCCTCGGCGTCACCCCCGTCGGGGGCATCATCATGTGGTCGGGCTCCGTGCCTCCCACCGGTTGGGCCTTGTGCGACGGCCAGGCGACCGGGGGAATCCAGACGCCGGACCTGCGTGGGCGCTTCGTGATCGGGGCAGGGGCGGGGACCGGTTTGACCGAGCGCGCCCCGGGGCAGACCGGCGGCGAGGAGCGGCATGTGACGACCTTGGACGAGCTGCCGCCGCACGAGCACGACGCCGATCCCTTGCTGGTGTTCACGGCGGAGAGTGGCTTCCACAGCCACGACTACACGAGCGGCTACAGGTCCCGCGGCAATCCCTGGATCTACTCGGGAACGTGGTACAACGAGAACACCGTGCGCGGCCAGGCGGTGGAACTCTCAACTTCCTGGGACGGGGCGCATCGCCACGTCGTGGATGCACCCGCCTTTGACTCGGCCCCGGCCGGCGGTGGCCAGTCCCACAACAATCTCCCGCCGTTCTATGTCCTTGCCTTCATCATGCGTGTTCGCTGAACCCCCATTTCATGACCCCATGACCGAACAAGCCATGAACCTTCGCACGTCCTTGCAACGCGGGAATCTTGATGGCCGTGGAACCCGGGACGAATCGCTCACGGGCCGCGCTGCACGCCTTTGGGTGGCCCTTGCTTTGATCCTCGGGGCCGCGCGCCTGGGCGCCGCCGAGACGTTGCCCATCGAGCCCCGCTCCACGGCTACCCAATACAACGTGTCCTCGGGGACCGGCGTGCCCATCTCGACGACGGCCGGCACGCCGCCTGGATCCGACGGTCGCGCCCCCACCGGCATCAACGAGTCCGGGACCTACACCGTCCCCACCGACGGCCAGTTCCGCTCGATCGTGTTCTCGGGCGGTGGGGCGGCGCCCTTCGACTGGACCAAGAAATCAACCCATCCGTCCCTCTCAGGGACCACGCCCTTCTCGTCGGATGTGGCCACGACGATGCAACTACCCGTGGTGAACGACGGCGGGACGAACGTCTTGGTCCTGCGGAACCTCCGCATGGGGTCGCCCTACGCGGCCCGCGCATCCTCCGTGTACTTCGGGGGTGTGCTTTCCGTCCCGGCCATTGATGAGTCGGGCAAGGTCCTGGAGGTCCTCAAGGAGGAGTATTGGCTGCCCGAGCCCTACACGACCAACAGCCACGCGAACGCCGGCTATTACTGGAGCCCGCACGCCCGGGTGGTGTACGCCAACCAAGCCGGCCCCGTCCGCGTCACCTGGCGCAAGGCCTCCCCTTACACGACGGCCACGCTCCCCCTGAACTATGCGAATGCGGCGGGCAGCGTGAGCTTCCAGACCAACGGTTCGAGCATCTTCCTCCTCTACACCGCCACCTACACCGTCTCGGGCAGCCCCGTGAAGCCGCCCCGCACCATTTACTGGACGGAGCGCGAGTTCCGCACGCTGGGCCTTCCCATCTCCATCCCGCCCTCGCGGATTGGCGCGGTCAACATCGTGTATAACACGGGCTTCCCGCGGACGGTGGCGGATGAATACCGCGGGCCGGGCTATACCACCCCGACGGACGGCAGCACGAGCGAGACGCTGAAGGAATTGCGCACCCTGTGGTACGACCAGGCGCAGGGCTTCATGCAGGCGTTCAACCACGAGGGACGCGTGTTCGTCGAGTTGCTGGGCGACCTGCGCTCCGATGGCGTCACCCGCAACCCCATTGGGTTTGAGATCGTGGACGTCATCAAGCAGCCGGCCCCCCTCGACGTGGACTGCGATCTCGGCGAGCGAATTATCCCGCCGCAAGGGGCGCCCGTCGCCAGCTTGACGCCTCGCGAGATTCTCCAGGGGACGACCCCCAGCTTTGTTTACCAATACTTCGAGCCCGGGGATTCCATCCCGCGTGTCTATGCGGCCCGCGCGACCGCCGGGCTCAACGACTGCCTCGTCCACTGGATGGAAAAAGGGGTCGCCGACGTCCTCTGGCCCAAGTACCTCGGCCGTCATCGGCTGGTCTGGCCCACCGACGTGGCCCGCTACAGCCACTACATCCGACCGCAGGTCGAGACCGAGGCCGAGGCGATGGAGACGGCGGTGGTCGTGTCGCCCCGGAATGTCCCGATGATCTCGGACCAGGACGTCCTCGACAGGCCGCGGGCCAAGCTCACGGCGGACTCGAAGTTCTATACCTTCCTCGACGAGTCCCAGCCCTTCCACAGGACGTTGCTTCGTTACACCGTCGCCGGGCATGTCGGCTTCGAGCGCGTGTTTTCATGGCTGGACTCGGCGCTCCGCGACGGCGCCTTCTCCGGCACGCTGGCCACCAACCTGACCGAGGTTGGCAACTACGTGGCCTACCCGGATCGGTACCAAGCCTACACGAATGCCGTGGCGCTCGCCGAGGAGCTGTACCAATCCCAGTTGCTCGCCTACCAGCGATACGTCTCGGCCTCCAACCAGTACACGGCCGATCTCACGGCCTACGTGGCCTACCTGGCCAACCCGGGGAGCTACCCGACGCCCGTGGCCCGACCGACCCCGCCGACATGGGTTGCGGAACCTGTTCGCCAAGAGGTGCCGCCGTTGCCCGAGAACCAGCTGTGGGCAACCGTGGGAGTTGCGCCCCGCATCGTGACCGGGACCGCTCGGGTGGGTGAGCGCATCCTGCCGCCTGCGGGCGAGCCCGGCAGCAGCGGCGCCTACCTCGCGGGACATATAAATCCCAGCCAAGGAACCTTGTACCACCCCACGGCGTACATCGACCCGCTCGCGGCGGGCAATGCCGCCGCCGCCGCCGGCGCCATCATCCCGGTCAACGCCGTGCCGGGGCAAAACCTGCTGGAGGTCTGGTGGTTCCGGCCCAACAAGACGACCGCCGGGTTCAACGCCGGCAACACGAAGCTGGGCTTCGTCGCCGTCCAATGGCCTGCCTACATCGGGCGCTACACGATTGCATGGCCGGAGAACCCGCCCGAGATCGTCCTCGCCAGCCGCCTCGGCAGCGGGACGTTGGATTCACGCAAGGCCAAGGGCGTGATCTACGGGCAAGGCCGGCGTGACTTGGCGGGCTACAACCCCAACGAGGAGCACGCCATCATGTCCGGCGGGATGGCCTTCGCCACCCGCGACGACCTGAACATCACCTCCGGGCCCGAGTACTCGTCCGAGCCCTACGTCTTGCTCGATTACGTGGCCTTGGACGGACGGCCCGCGATGGAGGTCTTCAAGGTGCTGCGCGAGAAGCCCGAGGCCGGGTTCGTCTTCGACTACATCGTCCCTGCGGGGCAGATGATCCAGCCGCCTCCGCCCCTGACCTTCCTGCCGCGGCCGGTGGAGGGCACCGGCATGTACGCCGTGAACTACAACGTCGAGGTGCGCCATGGCACCGGCGACCTTCCTGGCGGTTGGGACCCCGATGGAGAGAATGGCGCCTTCGGCCACTACGACGCCTTCACTTGGAAGGACCGCAAGAACAACCTCTGGGTTTACCGGGCCGCGCATGCGGGCATCCCTGCGCTGGAGGCCGGCACCTACGACACGGACGCGGGAACCTTCGGCGCGCTCAGCTCCGCCGTGGCGGTGGCGGGCGAGGAGTTCGTCTACGTCGTGCATGCGTCGCGCCAGGACGAGAACCTCACCATGGTGGCGCCGTCGGACCTGCCGTCATGGCTGCGGCTCGACGGCCTGAGGCTTATTGGCAAGCCAGACGCATCCCACGCGGGCCAGGTGACGATTCCGCTCAGGGTGGTGGACCTGTACGACGGGGCGACGGTGAACCGGACGCTGAGCCTGGACGTCCTGGCCAGCGGCACGGCCGTGGCCCAGGGCCCGTTGACGTTGGCCTCCGAGAATCCCTACACCGGGACCACGGTGGAGTTCACGGACCGGCCGCCCTACCTCGCGGCGTCGCCCTCGCCCGAGAACAGCTTCACCCTTCGCTTCTACTACAAGACCCAGGACGGGTTCGACTGGCCCGGGGTGACCAACCCGCCGGCCACGGGTTCGATCGTGCCGTACCTGCGCCCCTTGGATTCGCAGGGGAAGCCCGTGGGGGAACCCGGGTCCAAGGACACGGAGTCCTTGGAGATCGTGTACCGGCCGGTCTGGCCGGTGCGGGACCCGAAGGACTCGTCGAAGCCGCTCCCCACGCTGCCCTATGGGGCGACGCTGGCGATGCCGGCGTTCAACCTCCCCGGCATCCGGGACATGCGGACGGCGCGCGTCGTGTACCAGCAATCCATCGCGGCCGACATCACGGATCCGTCCGTGAGCGTGGTCTTGCATGATGCCACCCGCGCCAAGTTCTCGTCCTTGGCCGACCACAAGTTGTCGTCGGGCGTTCCCACCAGCGTGCGGACGGAAATGAACCGCGGCCTGGTGTACTTCCCGGCGCTGCCGCCTCACCTCGCCAAGCGCGTC
>CAIRNV010000378.1 GCA_903880005.1 uncultured Verrucomicrobiota bacterium
GCAATGGCCGGCGAGGTGCTCGTCCACGGAGTTGTCGAGCACCTCGGAGACGCAGTGATGGAGGGCGCGCTCGTCGGTGCCGCCGATGTACATCCCGGGCTTCTTCCGGACGGCTTCGAGCCCCTCCAGCTTGCCCAGCTTTGATGCGTCGTATTCGGCCCCGTTCCTCGTGTTGTCTGCCATGTGAGAATTCGGCTGGTCTGTGCAGGGTTCCTGGATGTGCGGCGCGTTGCGCGGCCCGAAGCCTTGCATGGGAGCCATGAAGGGCATCGTCAGCGTCGCCGACCTTGGACGTCACCCGGGAAGCCCGACCAGACGTGCCCCGAAGGCTACCAGCCGGGGGGGCAGGAACAATCCCAATCTATCCCTTGGGCGACGGCGGGGCCGGGACCCCCACGGGTTGTGGGGCGTCACGGACCCCGCCATCCCCCGAGGGGAAGGACCCGTGCGCGTTCGGCCCATGCCTCCCATTGTTGGGCCATCCGATGGACGAGGTTGGGGTGGCGGCCGGCGAGGTCATGGGACTCCGCCCGATCGCCCTCGATGTCGTAGAGTTCCCATGGCCGGTTTTCGCGGGCGACGATCTTCCATTTGCCGTCACGCAGGGCCCGATTGCCCTCGTGTTCCCATGCGAGCGGGCGCTTGCGTGGGATGCGGCTTCCATGGAAGGCCGGGACAAGGCTGGATCCTTCCATGGGCACGATGTCTTGGTTGTTGCGCCGCGTGGGGTAGGGCGCGCGGGCGACGTCGAGGCAGGTGGCCATGATGTCCATGAGTTGGCCGGGCTGACGCTCGAGTTGGCCGCGCCGCTTGGGATCGATGCCTTGGGGCCAATGAACGATCAGGGGGGTGCTGATGCCGCCTTCATGGGTCCAATGCTTGAACCCGCGGAAGGGGGTGACGCTGACGCTGGCCCAACCGCGACCGTAGGCGACGTAGGTGTCAGGCCCGCCGGGCATGACGCCGATGCCGGACCGGACGGGGAAGCCATCGCGGGTTTGGCGGGGTTGACTGCCGAACTGGGGGGCGTCGGCCGCCATGGCTGGGAACGTGGGCAGGTCGGGACGCGGAGAGGGACGGTTGCCGCGACCCATGCCCTCGGCGCAACCGCCGTTGTCCTGGAGATAGAACACCAACGTGTTGTCGAGCACGCCGGTGTCCTTCAACGCGGCGACCATGCGCCCGATGCCTTGGTCCATGGAGTCGAGCTGGGCGGCATACACCTCCATGCAGCGGCTCTCGAAGGCCTTGTCCTGGACGTCGTCCCATCGCTCGGCAGCCGGCGCGGGTGCCCAACGGGCGTCGAGGATGCCCATCCGTCGCAAGCGCTCGCGCCGGGCGGCCCGGACGGGTTCGTAGCCTTGGTCGTATCGACCGTGATACTTGGCGATGTCCGCGGGCTTGGCGTGGAGAGGCCAATGGGCGGCGGTGAAGGCGACGTAGAGGAAGAACGGATGGTTGCTGGCGACGCCTCGGCCCGCGCCCTGTGGCGGGTTCCTGGCGTGGTCGCGGATGAATTGGACGGCGTGGTCGGCGATGGCGTCGGTGTAGTAATAGGACGACGGCTGGTACGCCGGGTCGTTGGCGACGGTGAGAAGTTGGTTGTCGCGAACGAGCGAGCTGGGGTCGAAGTAGCTTCCGGCCCCGTGGATGGTGCCATAGAAGCGGTTGAATCCCCGTTGAAGGGGCCATTGGGAGGTGTCGGCGAGCGCCGCGGCGTCATGGCCGGGGGTGACATGCCACTTGCCTGCGGCATAGGAGGCATAGCCCACGTCGCGCAGGACCTCTGCGATCGTCACGCATTGGGCGTTGAGGCGTCCGCGATAACCGGGGTGGCGGCGGTCCTCCATCATGTGGCCGACGCCGGCCTGATGCGGGTGGAGGCCGGTGAGCAACGAGGCGCGGGTGGGGCAGCAGCGTGCGGTGTTGTAAAACTGGGTGAACCGGAGGCCCGCGCGGGCGAGGGCATCCAGGTGGGGGGTGTCGATCTCGCCGCCATAACACCCGATGTCGGAGAAGCCCACGTCGTCGCTGAGGATGACGACGATGTTGGGGCGTTCTGGCTGGGCATGAACGGAGGCGAGGCACACCCACAACCCGGCTATGAACCGGCCTAAGCCGGGACGATTCAGTTGGGAGGGAAGTGATTGCGAAGCAGATGCTTCTGCAAGCCGAGGAGTGAGCGAGGCGCGGGCCGGTACGAGGCCCGTAACGAGCGAACGACGAAGGGTTTGCGGAAGCAGATCGAGCAAGCACGACCGATCCCACTGAATCGTTCCGGCGAAGGGAAACATGGGACGGAGTTTTCCTGTTGGACGGAGGCGAATGCAACCGCCGGGAGAGCCTCCCCGGGTTTTGCAATCCGCCGAACTAAACCCTTGGCGTCGATGCGTGGTTGGGGGACTAATCCGCCGTGGCAACGAGCGAACGGGCGGGCGAGGCCCTGGCGGGATCGGATCGGTTCCCGGCCCAGGTGAAGTACATCGTCGGGATGGAGGCATGCGAGCGCTATAGCTTCTATGGGATGAAGGGGATCCTCGCGGGGTACATCACGGGCGAGGTGATGAAGGGGGGCCTGGGCCAGAGCCAGGACAAGGCGACGGAATGGATTCACTGGTTCATCATGGTGAATTACTTCACGCCGCTGCTGGGGGCGTGGATTTCGGACAAGCTGTGGGGGCGATACCGCACGATCCTTTGGATTTCGCTCCTGTACTGCTTGGGCCACGGGGTATTGGCCATGGCGGACGTGCTGTACCCGGTGGTTGCGGCGGCGGGGGGCGCCTCGTTGGAGACGGCCAATCGCGCGGCGGCGGACGGGCGCGCATGGATGCTGGGGATGGGCTTGGCCTTGATCGCCTTCGGGGCCGGCGGCATCAAGCCGTGCGTGTCGGCGTTCATGGGCGACCAATTCACCAACGCCAAGTCGTCGCTCTACGAGAAGGCCTACGCCGCGTTTTATTTCTCGGTCAACTTCGGCTCGTTCTTCTCGTTCATCACGATCCCATGGGTGGCGAGGACCCATGGCTATGCGTGGGCGTTTGGCATCCCGGGCATCCTGATGGGGGTTTCGACGCTGATCTTCTACCTGGGCCGCAGGGGTTATCGTTGCCTGCCTCCGGCGCGCGAGACGCGGTCGGCCGGCTTCCTCGCGGTGTGCCTGGAGGCATTCAGGAATCGCCGGCCCGGCGTTCCGTTCTGGGAGGGCGCCACCTTGTCGGGTCGTTATACAGCGTCGGAGGCGGCGGCGGCGGCATCGGTGGCGCCGGTGTTGTCGGTGTTTGCATTGATCCCGCCCTTTTGGGCGATGTTCGACCAGCATTCGAGCACGTGGATCTTGCAGGCGAAGTCCATGGTTCCATGGAAGCTGGGCTCGTACGAGGTGGGCGGCGAGGAGATGCAATCCCTGAACCCGTTGCTGGTGATGATCCTGGTGCCGCTGGTGACGTTGGTCTTGTACCCGCTGTTTGGCCGTTTTGTGAAGGTGACCCCCTTGCGACGAATCGGGGTGGGCATGTTCATCGCCGGGATGTCCTACGTGGTGGTGGCGTGGATCCAGCAACGCATCGGGTCCGGCGAGCGCCTGAGCGTGTTGTGGCAGGCCGTGCCCTACTTGATCCTGACGACGGCCGAGGTGTTGGTTTCGACGACGGGCCTTGAGTTTGCCTACACGCAGGCGGCGGCCAGCATGAAGAGCACCATGATGAGCTTTTGGCTGCTGACCGTGGCGGCGGGCAACTTCCTGGTGGTGTTGATCACGAAATACGGCGGCAAGACGGGCTCGGATGCGGTGACGCCGGGACGGTTCCTGACCTATGCGCTGATGACCTTTGCGGTGGCGGCCGTTTTTGTGTTTGTGGCGTTGGCATATCGGTACCGCGAGCAGCCCAAGCCGTTGGCGGGCGAGGCGTGACGCGGGGGATTTTCAATCAAAAGGAGGACATGATGTCTTTGTACAAGGTCAAGGGATCGGATGGCGGCGTGTACGGGCCGGTGCTGTCGGTGGTGGTGCAGCAATGGATCGCGGAAGGCCGGTTGAATGGCGACTCGGTGCTGAGCGTGGATGACACGGATTGGCGGCCGCTGCGGGAATTCCCCGAGTTCGCCGGGTCGTTGGCGTCGGCGGCTGCCGCGGCATCGGCGGCGGCGGCGGCCTCTGCGGCTCAGGGGGTGATCTCGGGGTGGCAGGCCGCCGTGGCCCAGGCGAAGACGCCCGGGCTCCTCCTGGTCTTGCTGGGTTCCCTGATGGGCATCTTCACCTTGGTCAGCATGGTGATGTTGGTGACGCAATCCGCTGGGGGGGCCCCGGCCGTGCCGACCCTGCCAGCCAACTCGCCGGAATGGCTCCAGAACTTCATGCAGATGCAGGCCAACATGCCGAAGTGGGTGTCATGGGCCCAGTTGGTGATGGGCGTGTTGGTGGATGCATTGATGGTGGTGGGGGGGCTCCAGCTCATGCGCTTGGGGAATCGAGGCTTGGCGATGGCCGCCGGCATCGTGGCCATGGTGCCTTGCTTCACGAGCTGCTGTTGCGTGCTGGGCTTGCCCTTGGGGATTTGGGTAGTGATGACGTGCTCGGCCCCGACGGTGCGACCGCACTTCAAGGCTTGATGGGCCATGGGAGACCGCGAGCCATCGCCGCCCGTGCTGCATCGACGCCCGGAGCCCCTGGGTGCGCGTGTGGGGTGGGGCATGGGGGTCGGGTGGACCCTGGCGGGCGTCTTGGCGTTGTGGGTCTTGTGGAGGAACGAGCCAGCAGGACAAGTGTACTACCCGCGCTGCTTCCTCTATGCGGCAACGGGCCTCCAATGTCCCGGTTGCGGCATCCTCCGCGCCACGCATGCCTTGCTTAATGGCCAATGGGCGGCCGCTTGGCGCTTGAATCCATTGTGGGTTTTGCTCGTGCCATGGGTCGGGTGGGGCGGGATTGCGGGGGTGCTTCGGTCGTTGGGCATTCGGGCATGGCAACCGTGGATGCATCCAAGGGTGGTGACGTGGGTTGCCGGGTTGTTGGTGGCGTTTGGCGTCGTGAGAAACCTGCCTCGAACGGGGTGGTTCTAGTGTCGTGTCTCATAAAACCAGGGGGAATGGGTTGGTAGCACCGGAGGGGTTTGGGTGATCCCATCCCTGTTTGCCGTTTCGAGGGCGGATCGAATGGCTTCAAGGGAAGTCGTGACGGGCTGGGCGAAACTTGGCACAGAACTGGCTAACCAAAGCCTGTCCCGGGCTAGGTGGTCCGGGCAAGGTTAGGGTTGTTTGGGTTGAAACGCCGCTTGTTCCCTCGGGAATGGGCGGCGTTTCTTTTTTGGCCCTTCGACGGTTTCGTCGAGACCGCGCCAAGATTTGGACTCCATGGCTTGAGGTCTTGGCGGTATGGCAGTCGGGCGTGAGGCTTCGGGTCCACACGAGGTGGCCGGTGTTTTCGGCGTTCACGCGGGCGCGCGGCCTTGGTATCCCTGCTGCATGCACTTCCCCCCGTGGTTCAAAGGAGCGCCCCGTCTCATGGCGTGCCTCCTGGGCGTGACTTGCCTGCGCCTGGTGTCCGCCGGCTTCCCGGAGCCCGCCTCCTTGCCATCACACCCGGGCTTGCCGGACCCGTTGGTCTTCCTCTCGGGAAAGCCGGTCAAGACCGCCCGCGAATGGGAGAGGAAGCGGCGGCCCGAGCTCCAGGCGATGTTCCAGCACTACATGTACGGCGACCTGCCGCCCAAGCCGTCGAAGATGAACTTCGAGATCGTGAGCGAGCACGATGACTTCCTGGGCGGGCAGGGCGTGCTTCGATGCGTTCGTGTCACGTGTGGCGGATCAGATGCCACGGTGATCGACCTGATGGTCGTGACGCCGAAGGGGGCCAAGGGCCGGGTGCCGGTGTTTCTCGCGATGAACTTTTGCGGCAACCACGCCGTGCATGCGGATCCGCGGATTCCGCTGACGCGAGGGTGGCTGTACACGTCCTGCGCCGGTTGCGTGGACCACCACGCCACCGAGGCCTCACGGGGATCGCAGGCCAAGGACTGGCCCATCGCCGACATCCTCGCGCGCGGGTACGCCTTCGCGACGTTCTGCTCCACCGACGTGGACTCGGACCGCGCGGAGGTTTCGGACGGCGTGCGTGCGGCCGAGGCGCGGGCGCGAGGCGAGGCACCCGTTGGGCCCGATCGCGGCACCATCGCGGCGTGGGCCTGGGGGTTTCATCGGTGCGTGGACTACCTGGTGTCCGACCGACGGTTGGACCGGCGACGCATCGTGGCGGTGGGGCATTCGAGGAACGGCAAGACGGCGCTGCTGGCGGGGGCCATGGACGATCGCATCGCCATGGTCATCCCGCACCAAGCGGGCTGCGGTGGGACGGCCCCGAGCCGGGGCACGGTGGGGGAGTCCATCGAGCGCATCAACCGGGCGTTCCCGCACTGGTTCAACGCTCGTTTCAAAGGCTTCACCAACAACCCCGCCCGCCTTCCCTTCGACCAACACGCGTTGGTCGCCCTGATGGCGCCGCGGCCCGTCCTGATGTCGAATGCACAGGACGACCAATGGGCGAATCCATCGGGCCAGTTCGAGGTGCTGCAAGCCGCCGCGCCGGTCTATCAAATGCTGGGAGCCGGGGGCGTGGCGACGTCGTCGATGCCCGCTCATGGCGTCCTCGTGCGCAGTCGGCTCGGCTACTACATCCGGCCCGGCAAGCACTCCATGACCGCCGATGACTGGCGGGTCTTCATGGACTTCGCCGACGTCCACCTGCGGGCTGGGGGACAGTGATAGGCGGTGACGTCGCCGGGAGATCCGAACGAAGACCCCGCCTTGGCCGGAACGATGCAGTTGGATCGGTCGTGCTTGCTCGATCGGCTTGCGCAAATCCTTCGTCGTTCGCTCGTTACGGGTCTCGCACCGGCCCGCGCCTCGCTCACTCCGGCTTGGCCGGCGTCATCGCCCGGGAGCGAGCAGCGCCGCCATCTCGACCTTGAGGCGCGCGGCCTCGGCCTGGGCCTGTTCGAGCGGCATGCCGGTGGCCATGCCGGGGCGCTTGTGCCCCACATGGGACAGCCATGCGTCGCGCAACAGGTTCTGACGCCGCGTGACCAACGCGACCATCGCGGGGCCCTTGGGTTGCAGCGCGGCAACGACCGCGTCCGGGGAGTCGGACCGGACCAGGGCATCGGCGCCGCCCCAATGGCGGATGAGCTGGCGCGCCATCAACCAGTGGCCCAAGGGACCTGGATGCACGCCGTCGCCCGCGAGGACGAATTTCGGGTCGGCCTGGCGCGCCTGGGCGATGAACTCGCGCATCGGCTGATGCACGGGGATGACCTTCCATCCCTTGCGCTGGCCTTGCTGGATGAGCCACGCGTCGAAGCGTGCGAGGACGTCATCGTACCCCTCGTAGGGCTGGGGATACGCGTCGCGCCCGCCGGGCAACGTGCGCCCCGCAAGGGGCAGGGGATCGAACACCGGCGGCGTGAGGTGGACGATGGCCGCCCCCGCTGCGGCGACGGCGTCGTGCAGGCGTTGGAGGCCGTCGAAGTGACGCTGGCCACGTTCTTCGGACCACGGGTGATAAATCCCGTCGTTCATGCCATAGCAGGCGACGACGAGGTCGGGCCGAACCTTTTCGAGGGCGCGGCCGAGGCGTTCATGGAGGTCGGGCCGTGGAAAAGCACCGCCGGCATGGCCGGGCTCGGACAGGCCCGAGACGGTCTCGGATGGGAGGCCGAGGTTGATGACCTCGGCTTGGAGCGTGGGCTCGGCGAGGCGCAACCAGCACTCGACATGGACGACCCATGTGCCGGCCCAGGTGATGCTGTCGCCGAGGAAGAGGATGGTCTTGGCCCGGCGCGGGTTGGCGGCGTTGGGGGCGATGCAAGCGGGCAATGCCAGCAAGGGCAGGGCGGCGAGTTGGCGGAGGAAGCGGCGGCGGGGCAGGGACGGGGTCGTCTTCATGAAGTCCGGGGCAAGGTGGGAGATGAAGGGCGGAATTGGGATGGGCGCTGGATGGCGTGGGAGGAACCGGGGCACATCAGGCCGTGAGTCTCGTCCAGTGGGCGCGCAACGGATGGGTTCATCATTTCAAGTCCTCGCCGCGGAGTCCGTTGATGGTCCAGTCGAGGTTGTAGATGAGGGTCGAGCCCTCCTTGAACGGCGCGTTCAACCGGTCGTAGAGGGCGTACTCGGAATGGCCATCCACGAAAAGGAGGGACATGCCGCGCGGGCCATGGGCGGAGCTGGCGGTGCCCTTGCGGATGTCGTTCCACTTGCCCTTGGCGCTGGCGAAGCACGGGGCGATGGCCTTCTTGGCCGGGGAGACGACGTCGCGGACGCTGCGCACCATGAGCTTGGAGTTGTCGTCGGAGTGGTAGAACTGGTTGTAGTAGTAATAGGAGCAGGGGAAGAGCAGCTCGTTGGTGCGGATGGGGAAGCTGTTGGCGATGGCCCATTCGATGTTGAATCCACGTCCCCGCTCGGCCGGGCAGAGGTAGAACGAGCGGGCGTTCGTGGTGATGTAGGGGTTCATGAGGTTGAGCACGTCCACGAAGCCCATCTGCGGCCAATCGCGGCCGGAGTAGGGGAATTGGTCGCGGAAGTCGGCCGTGTAGAGCGAGTACGTGATGCCGAGCTGGCGGAGGTTGGACGTGCAGCGGGCCTGGAAGGCCTTGGCCTTGGCCTTGCCCAGCGCGGGCAGGAGCATGCCCGCGAGGATGGCGATGATGGCGATCACCACAAGGAGCTCGATGAGCGTGAACGCGCGAGACGATGCCCGCAGGCGCGGCGTGGGAACCAACGGGGATGACATGCCGGGAGGGTCCATCCAACGCGCCGTCCGTGGCAACCCGCATTCACGCATGCAAGCCTCGCCCAATGCCGGGGCGCATGGGTACGGTCGGGGCGGCATGACCAAGGTGTGCAGCAGGCGGTTGGGCGGACGCGTGGCGCGTTGGGCGGGAATCCTGGGATGCGTCGTGGCGACCTCGCTCGACGCGCAGGTGGTCCTGCGGCGCGACTGGTGGCTGCGCGCCCCGGGCGGCAACTATGGGTTGATGGAGATCCGGATGGTCCAGCCGGGCCTGGGGCTGGAGCACGCCGTGTCGCGTACGACCGTGATGCTGGGCCCATGGCGACGCACGTTCGACGCCACGGCACCGCAGGCGATTGCGTGGGTGGTGATCCCCTCGTTGATCGCGGCGTTCACCTGGGGATGGATCAAGACGCGGCGGCGCTAGTGTCGTGTCTCACAAATCGCTGGTGTTTCGCCGCGAGGGATGTGCGTGTCCAACAACGCGTCCGGCGCGTGTGAATCAGGCCGGGTGGAGGATGCGCCGCAACTGCGGGACGGAGGCCGTGCCCGTCGTCCCGAGTTGATGGACGACGCAATGGGCGGCGGCCATGGCGAGTTCCATGGCCTCGGGCAGGGACGCTTGGGCGGCCATGGCGGACGCCAGGTTCGCGGTGACGGAGTCCCCTGCACCCACGATGTCGATGGGGCCGCGAACGGGCAGGGCGGGGCGGTGGAACGAGGATCCGTCCGGGCCGGCCCCGACGATGCCGCGTTCCGCGAGCGTGATGAAGACGGGGCGTTGGTTGGCGCGGGCGAGGTCGGCGGCCGATCGGCGGACGTCGTCCAGTCCCTCGACCCGTGTGCCCGAAAACAGCCCAAGCTCTGCGGCGTTCATCTTGAAGGTCGAACGTGGGAATCCGCGCAGGGAGCGGCGCGAGTCCGCGATCACGGGGAGCCCGGGGCGTCGTTCGGACAAGGCCGCGACGGCGTCGAGGACGGGGCGGGTGACGACGCCTGTCTCGGCCAGGTCCACCTGGTCCATGAGGATGAGGGCGTCGAGGTCGTCGGACAACGCGAGGAGGCGGGCCGCGATGGCCTCGGACAGGGGCGCGGGGGTGGGATCCCAGTTCTTGATGTCGAGGCGGTTGAGTTCACGGGGCGGATGCCCCGGGGCGTGCACGAGGGGCTTGGTGTAGGTGAAGGTGCGGCGGCTGGGTGATTGGATGAAGCCGGACGCATCGACGCCGGGCTTGGCCCGCAAGGAACGCAGCAGCTCGAAGCCTTCGCCATCGTCGCCCGCGATGCCCACGGCATGGATGGTGCCGATCCCAAGCGCGACAAGGTTGTTGAGGATGGTTCCGGCCGCGCCGGGTTGGCACCGGACGCGCGTGATGTTGTGGACCTCCAGCCCCGTCTCGATGGACGTCTCGGCGCGCGCCGGGTCGATGTCGAAGTAGCGGTCGAGGCAGAAGTCGCCGACGACGGCGACGCGAAGCCTTGGGTAGGCGGCGACGAGGGCTTCGAGGCGTTGGGCATCCATGGCGGGAGGGTGTTCAGCGGCCGACCAACCGTGCGTGCAGGTGTTGGATGAAGGCGAGGTTGTCGGACTGGACGTAGCGCATGTCGCCGCCCATCCGGGAGAAGCTCTTGCAGAAGCGCAGGTAATACGCGGCGCTGTCCTTCGGAGGCTCGCCCTGGCTCCAGTCCCAGTTGCCGCCGTCCTGGAGATCCACCACGAAGATCGAGTGGCCCGACACCGGCGGGCGGCCTTCCTGGAAGCGGAGGTTGTGGACGCAGCTCAGCGACTTCTCAAAGACCTGCGGCGCCATGATGGCCGAGCCCACGGACAAAACCACGCCGCCATCCAGTCCCTCGACGGCCCCCCCGAACAACCGGAAGTCCATGCCGGCCGCCCTGCCCACGACGGACCCGTTGAACATGGGGTGGCACGCGATGATGTCGTAGCCGATGCCCGGATGGACCGTGACGGGGACGCCGCACCGACGCGCCTGGGCGAGGATGCTGGCCTGCTTCCATCGATGCAGGACGTCCCATCGGCCCGCAGGCAGCCCAAACCTCGCCTGCGCCCAAAGGAAGTCCGAGGCCGCCGAGGCAAGCGGGTCGCCCGCAAACTGCGTGACCAGGGAGTTCAGGACGTCGGCGGCGGGCAGGTCGCACCCGTCCTCGTGGATGTAGCGGCCCAACGCCACGCCATAGCCCTCGCCCCTCAGCGCGCCGGCCATGAGCGCGATGTGGATGTTCCGCCCCGTCTCGTCCCACGCCCCAAACGTTCCGGTGGCCACGTTGTCCTCCACCGACTCGCTCGACCGGCCGTGCCACGCGAACTCCCAGTCATGGATGGTCCCGGCGCCATTGGTGGCGAGGTGCGTGAGCCACCCTTTTTCCATGAGATCCGTGACCAGCAAGGCGGCGCCGTTGCGCAGCAGGTGGGCGCCGTACATCAGGATGACCTGGGCGTCGCGACGACGCGCGTCGCGGATGCGCTCGGCCGCGAGGTCGGCGGACGCCATCACCGCCGGCGTGACCTCGCGCAGGGGCGCGTCCAGCGGCACGAGGATCTCGACGGCGTCGGTAAGGCTTCGGCGCTCCGCGAGGGGCCGCGCGCGCAGGCGGCCCAGGTCCAATGGTCTTGCGATCGGCATGGCGTCAAAGACCCCGAGCGTCCCGCACAAGGGAAGGTCATTTCAAGGCTGGCCATGAACGAGCAGCACCGGGGAAACGGGCCATCCCACCCATCGGGCCGGCAGGCCCCATGACTTCGCGATTGCCAAGCGGGACGCCGGGGGGAGAACGTCGCGGCACATGAAGAAGACGACGATGCCGCTTTTCTTGGCCGCCGTGGTGATGGCGGGTTGCGCGACCGTGAAGGTCGAGAAGGAGGAGGTCACGGTGAACACCGTGCCCGCCGCGAAGGGTTCCGCCCCCGTGGCCGCCTTGGGTGCCCCGGGATCCCGGTTGGGCAAGGTGGATTCCGAGGGTTTCACCGTGATCTTCGACGGCACCTGGGACGGTTGGCTGGTGAACGAGCGCCCGGATTCATGGAAGATCGCGGACGGCGCCCTGCGGGCGTCTGGGGAGCGCAGCCATTGCTTCTATATTGGCGCGTTGGCCCCGTTCAAGGACTTCGAGCTCAAGCTGGACATCCTCACGGAGCCCGGTTCCAACGGCGGCGTTTACATCCACACCAAGTACCAGGACTCCGGTTGGCCCTGGGGCGGCTACGAGACCCAGGTCAACCAAACCCAGGGTGACTGGCGCAAGTCCGGGTCCGTGTACGCGGTCCAGGACGTGAAGGAAATCCATGTGAAGGACCAGCAGTGGTACACGCACCACGTCGTGGTGAAGGGCGACACCGTCCGCATCTACCTCGATGGCAAGCTGGTCAATGAATTCAAGGAGGAGGCCGGCCGCAAGCCCGGCAAGGACTTCGAGCGCAAGCTCAACCAAGGCACGATCGCCTTCCAAGCCCACGACCCCAAGTCGGTCGTTTACTACAAGAACGTGCGCGTGAAGAAGCTCTAGCCCGGCCGCACGGACATCCCGTCCGCCAGCAACGACCGATCCCTCCGAATCGCCCCGGTCATCCCGGGCGATCACGATGGATCGGTCGTTGTGCTTCAGCCCCCTTCTCAAGGCTCCATGTCCTGCGGCCTTGGCGACCGAAGAAATGCGAGCAGCCCCGCCATGTCATCCAACGTCCACCCGGACTCGAGCCCGTCCGGCATCAGGGACCTGCCGGTGGATTGAAACTCGGCCACGTCGGACTTGGCCACCGAGACATCCTGCGACCCGGGGAAGCGCAACGTGATGCGGGTGCTCGTCTCGGACGACACCAAGCCCGTCCACGAACGGCCATCCTTCAACGTGAGTTGGTGGGCCACGTGGTCGGGGGCGACGACGCGGCTGGGATCCAGGATGTCCACCAGCAAGGTTTCGGGATCCTTCCCGGACACGCCGCCCAGGTCCGGCCCCACGCGTTGGCCTTGGTCGTGAAGGACGTGGCAGGCAAGGCACGACTGGCGAACCAACCCAGCCCCGCGCCGTGGGTCGCCCTGGAGCCGAAGCGCGGGCCGGAACGACTCCACGACCTGGGAGCGATCGGCCACGACATTCACGGGGCGGGGCGGGGTGGGGTTGCGGGACCCGACGCGGCCCGGGGCGGGCGGGAGCCATTCCTTGCGCGCATGGGACGAACTGCTGGCCGCCGCGAGGCGAAGCCAAGCGTTCGTGGTGGCCCTTGCCACGCCTTCAAGCGCCGCCTCTCGCTGGGGAGCGTCCTCCACCATTCCCAGCGACAAGACGGCCGCCAATTGAACCCGCGCGTCACGATCCATCGCCAGCCGCGCCAGCATCTCCCACAGCGGCCGCGGCGAGGGACGCGACCGCTCGCGTCCGCCAAGGTCCTCGGTACGAGCGTCGGCCAACTCGGTGCCCGCAAGCTGCGCGGCGTGTTCCCGCACCCGCGCGTGCGGGTCGTTGCCGGCATCAACGAGGGCCGGCTGCGTGAGGCAGCCCAGTTGGCGGGCGAGGTGCAATGCGTGGACGCGCGACTCGGGCGAACGTCCGCCGCGTGCGATGGCCAGGACGATGGACGCCACGTGGGTCGCCGATTGCGAGACGAGAAGGCGGTGGGCGGTGTCGCGTTCCCAGGCGTTGTCGTGGTCCAGCCGGCGCGCGATGGCCTCGGGCGCCGCCCCGTCGAACGTGGGCGGCAGGGCTCTCGCTGGGCGGGCCTCGCGGATTCGCCAGATCCGGCCGCGCTCGTGGCCCCGCGACCAATCCACGCTCGACCGCATGTCCTTCGCCACCCAGTCCGGGTGCTCCACGAACTCACGGTAGAAATCCGCCACGTACAGGCAGCCGTCCGGGCCCGTCGAGAATCCGACCGGATGAAACCAAGGGTCGGTGCTGGCAAGGAACTCCTGTCCTGGGGGGTCGCGGCGGAGCGCTTGGAAGGTCACGTGGGCGGGCACGAGCACGCGCCGATGAACGAGGTTTCGCAGGCTCTCCCCCACGAACAGGTTGCCGCGGTAGGCCTCGCCGAGGCCGGTGCCCCGGAAGACGTGGAGCCCGGACAGCGCGTTGAAGTGGCTGGAGGACTCGTTGTTGAACACGCGCGGCGTGGGGGTCAGGGGGTGCACCTCGCCCGCGTCACCCTCTGGCAAGGTGTCCACGAGGACGTTCGCCCCCGCCGTGGCCGGGTTGCGGTCCAGGAAACGATCCGGGAACACCTCGTGCCGGGCCGGGATGGTGTTCCAGGACAGGAAGCGATTGCCCCAATCATCAAGCCCGAGTCCGAACTGGCTCCGACCCGCGAGGGTGGCCCACGCCCCGGAGCGCGGGTCGAATCGGAAGTCGCGGCCGCGAACGGGCTGGGCTGGGCCCTCGACACGCGTCCAGCGCCCCTCGCGAAACGCCTCGACCGCCCGCACCGCGCCATCGCTGCGGCCGTTGGCGGCGAGGACGCCGCCGTCGAGGTCCCAGGCGAGGCCGTTCGCCCGCAATTGTTGGTTTCCGGTGCCCAGCCCCGTGAACAGCACGTGGCGTTCGTCCGCCTTGCCGTCCCCATCGACGTCGCGAAGGAACACGATGTCGGGCGCGGCCGTGACCAGGACCCCGTCGAGCCAAGGGAGGACCGAGTTGGGGAAGGGAAGGCGATCGGCAAACACCACGCTGGAGTCCATGCGTCCGTCGCCGTCGCGATCCTCCAGCAAGCGAATGGTTCCCCCGGTCGTGGCGGACGGGTAGTCGCGCATCTCGGCCACGAACAATCGCCGCCGATGATCCCACGCCATGGCCACCGGGCTGACGACATCGGGTTCCGCCGCGACCAACTCCACGACGAGTCCCGGGTCCGCGAGTCGAAGCGAAGCCAGCGCCACGGAGGGCGCGAGCGGGCTGTCTGCCAGCGTGCGCCCGTGCGCCAGGATGTGAGCGCCGGCCCAGAGGAACAGAGCGAGGAACCGATCCTGGATCCGTGGGGCCTTCGTGGCGGGGGAGCGCATGGGAGTTGAGTATCCACGGATGGTACCCGGAGGGAAGGTCAAGCCCGCCACGTGTCCACCCGGCGCTCCCTCGGCTGGCGCATGCACCGCATGCCGCCGTGCCCCCCGAAGTTGTGGGTGGTCCCGAGGACGTCGTGTGGGCTCAACCCTGGGATCGCGGCCGTCCCCGGCCGCCCCTCCATGCTCCCGCCCTGCGGGACCGGTCACATCCCCTCTGCCCGCCCAGATGCCACCCACAACCTCGGGATGCACCGCGCATGCCCGGGCCCTGGAAAAACCAGTTGCGTGAAGAAGCGGCGGGCGGGAGGGTGCCGATGAAGGACGGGACGTAGCTTAGCTTGGTAGAGCGCCTGGTTTGGGACCAGGAGGTCGCAGGTTCAAATCCTGTCGTCCCGACCACTCCTCCCGGCCGATGTCCGAATGAGCCGTAACGATTCAGTTGGATCGGTCGTGCTTGCTCGATCTGCTTGCGCAAATCCTTCGTCGTTCGCTCGTTACGGGCCATGTACCGGCCCGCGCCTCGCTCACTCCTCGGCTTGCGCAAGCATCTGCTTCGCAATCACTTCCCTCCCAACTGAATCGTTACGGCTGAGACGCCCCACAGACACTGAAGCCGGCGCCACGACACTTCCCCTCAGCGCACGGTTTCTGCGTCCAGCTGCGACGGACATGGGTGACTTCGACTTCCTACCTTTTCTCATCGGTGCATGGGCCCCAGGGATCTGCATGGTGTCGGTGATCGTCCTTGACATGACCCGCTGGCGAGGGTCGCTCCTCCAACGGGCTCTCTCCCTGACTACGCTCGCCTACGGGGTCACCTACGCTGGCCTCATCGCCCGCAGCGCAGGGTTCAGTCCCCTGATGGCGCTTTACGGGGCGCCCACGCTCCGGCCTTGAAGGCGGTGTCGAAGTGATGCTGGGCCGCGGCGGTGGGCCCCGGTGCGGGAGACGGCGTGGAAGGCGGGACGGAGGCGGTGGTGGCGCTCAAGTCTTGGATGGTGCGGTCTCTCTCGTTGTTGGTGTTCAACCCATCGAGCCAACCTCAAGGGGAGTCGGGCTGACAAAAGGAAATGCCTTGGCCGGGGCGGACGCGCTCCCGGGTGGCTTCGCCTCGGACATGAAAAAACCGCGATTTCTCGCGGTTTGTGAAGGTGGTGCCGGCGGAGGGACTCGAACCCCCACGCCCTTCCGGGCAACAGATTTTGAGTCTATCGCGTCTGCCATTTCGCCACGCCGGCGCACTCCCAACGGAAGTAGAATCCCCGAAACGGCCCCATGAAGTAAAGCAGCGTTTCTGGCCTGAGGATGTCGCTCCGTGCATCCCAAAGCCGTAACGATCCAGTTGGAAGGGAAGTGATTGCGAAGCAGATGCTTCCGCAAGCCGAGGAGTGAGCGAGGCGCGGGCCGGTTCGAGGCCCGTAACGAGCGAAGGACGAAGGATTTGCGGGCGTCCCCGGCCGCCACTCCATGCTCCCGCCTCGCGGGATCGGTGAGATCCTCGCCACCCGCCGAGACGCAGAGTTCTTGCTCCTATCTCCGCGTCTCCGCGTCTCCGCGCGCGGTTCCCTCCCCAAGCAGATTCCCACACCGGCCGATGCCATGGGGAGCCACCGAGGGGCGTCTCCTGGCGCATGAGGTTGAGCCGCCCGCAGAGACGCAGAGGCGCAGAGTTCTTGGTCATATCTCCGCGTCTCTGCGTCTCCGCGCGCCATTCCCCCTCAAGCCGGCGCAACCGCCGGCTCTCGTGCGGGATACCCAATCTTTGAATGGGACGCCATATGGATCGCCACCGGGGAGCGTCGCGGGACGATTCCCGGTGCTCGGGATCGCCGATCTTCACTCCGGTGGAGCGGTCGAAGGAACCCATGCTCTTCGGATTGAAGCCGGGGTTGAAGGGGTTCGAGGAAATGCGAGGGGGGTTGAAGGCGGAAGAGCATTTCCTTGAGCCCGGACAGCTCGGGCTCGAAGGGGAAGAGCAGGGCTTGAAGGGGGAAGAGCTTTTCCTCGAGCCCGGACAGCTCGGGCTCGAAGGGAAAGAGCAAGTGCTGAAGGCGGAAGAGCATTTCCTTGAGCCCGGAGAGCTCGGGCTCGAAGGGGATGAGCAAGTGCTGAAGGGGGAAGAGCTTTTCTTCGAGCAACCCGAGCACGGGCTTCAGGAAATGTGAGATTCCCTTCCGCCCACGGCCTTAGCCGGAACGATTCAGTTGGGTCGGTCGTGCTTGCTTGATCTTCTTTCGCAAGA
>CAIRNV010000379.1 GCA_903880005.1 uncultured Verrucomicrobiota bacterium
CAAGGGCTACTTCAGCGTGTTGCTCGGCGAGGGCGCCGCCGTCCCCGGCACCCCCAACGCCGGCATCACGTTGTCGTCCCTGTTCAACAGCGCGACCGCCTCCGACCGCTATGTCGGCTTCACCGTCAAGGGCATCGGCACTGGCGGCGCCGAGGTCGAAATCCTCCCGCGCGTGCGCTTCATGACGTCGCCGTATGCGTTCCTGGCCAATCGCGCGCTGTCGGCCACCAAGATCATCCAGGACAACGCCGCCGGGACGGATCTGCTCACGGCCTCGGGCAATAGCATGACGCTGAATGGCAGCATGTCGTTGAATGGCAAATTGAGCATCCAGGGTGCCAACGTCGTTGAGTTCGGCGCGGGTATCTCGGGCAAGGAGGGTTCGGCCGGACAAATCACCTACGGCGGTCACTCCAACGGTGACTCGCTCGACATCGTCGGCGCCGGGACGACCGGCAGCAACCGCAAGGTCCGGTTCTACAGCGAAGGCGGTGCGTTCTTCCATGGACCCATCACCGCCTACAACGGTCTCGCCGTCGCCGGCAACATCACGGCAAGCGGCGGCATGGCGGCGCAAACGTTGAGCCTCACCGGGGACATGAGTGCATCCATGCTCTACACCTCGGGGCTCGGCCTCCTCCTGGGGTGGGGCAAGACGAAGGCCTATGGATACAACGGTCTGATTGCCTATGAATCGTTCCAAGGCAAGGACGCCGTCACGATCCAAGGCGGTGGCAACCAAGTGGCCGATCGCCAGGTCGCCATATACGCCGAGGGCGGGTGCTCGGTCATTGGGCCGGTGGTTGTTTGGGGTCAAAACAACCTTGAGTTCGGCGGCGGCATGACCAAGGGCACGACGGTGGACGGCACGATAGCCTGGCGAAAGTACTCAAGCGGCCTGGACATCGTTGGCGCCGGGGATAATGCGACCCTCAGCCATGCCGGCCGACGGCTGACGTTCCATGCCCTGGGGGGCAGCCAGTTTGGAGGTGCCGTCGGTATTGGCACGACTCCGTCCTACCCGCTCGATGTCGTCGGGTCTGCCACCTACAATAGACCGACTGGTCAAGTTGGTGCATCTGCCCGATTCAGCGGATGGGTTGTTGCGGAAAACTACCACGCATTTTCAGATCGCCGCATCAAGGATGTGGTGGGCGAGTCCGATGCCTCGCGCGACATGGAGAACCTGAGGAGGATCCGCATCACGGACTATCGGATGAAGGATCGGAATCCGAACGACAAGCGCGTGATCAAGGGCGTGATTGCGCAGGAACTCCGGCAGGCCCTTCCGGATGCCGTGGGGGAGATGCCCAACATCATTCCCATAGCGCATATCGAGGCTGCGTCCATCGAGCGCGCCCCGGGTGTTGCACCGATTGTTGCCAAGTTCGCCGCGCCGCATGGCATACAGAAAGGCGATCGAATCCGGCTGGAGCTGGATGGCAGGACGCAGGATGTGAACGTCACGGAGGTTGTGGACGATCGCACCCTCGCATTTGAGGGCGGAATCGAGGCACCGAAGACCGTTCGCGTCGTCGGGCGCGAGGTGAAGGATTTCCTGCACGTGGATTACCAGCAGGTTTACATGACGGCGGTGAGCGCGTTGCAGGAGGTGGATCGTCGCCTTCAAGCCGTGGACCAGCGGGTCCAGGAGGTGGAAAAGCGCGAGGCGCGCATGGCCGACCTGGAGAAGAAGGCGGCGCGCGTGGAGAACCTGGAGCGTGACGTGGCGGAGCTGCGAAAGCTCATGGCCGCGATCCAGTCCGGCGCGGGCAAGGGGGCGACTTCGGCATCGGCCGGCGGTTCGTCGTCGGGCGCGGTCGCATTGTCTCGCTAGGCCCATGCTTCCCCGGGCACGTGGATTGGTTGGTTCATTGCATTGGATGTCCCCTTTTATGAAGACCCGTCGCAACCTTGCTTTGCTTGCCATGGGATGGCTCCTGGGCGGCATCGCCATGGCGCAGACCCTGCCATGGGAATTCGTGGAGTCGCGCAGCACGCCCAATTATCAAAGCCAACGGGGCGTCCCGATCTCGCGGGTGGCGGGGACGCCGCCGGGCTCGGATGGGCGGGTGCCCAACAGCAATGAATCCACGGGGATTCCCGTGGCGCCCACGGGGGGACAGTTCCGGGGCTTGTCCATGTTGGGTGGGTCCTCGGGCCTGCGGCAGGCGACATGGAACCAAGTGAAGGCCGTGGCGGGCCTGAATGCGGGGACGAGCGCGTTGACGGGTGACGTGGCCGCGCAGATGGGATTGCCGGTAGGAAGAAACGGGAGCGGCCAGGTGGTGGCGTTCACGCGCCGAATCCAGGCGGGAGCACCCCTCTTCGTGAGGCGAAGCACCCTCAGCTTTGGCTCCGCCATCCCCGTCCCCTTGGTGGCGGAGACCGGGGTGAGCCTGCCCACGGGGACGTCCGGGGATTACTGGCTGGCCAAGCCCTTCGACACGGG
>CAIRNV010000380.1 GCA_903880005.1 uncultured Verrucomicrobiota bacterium
GCTCCGGCCCGGGATCACCAACCGGGTCCAGGCCTTCCTCAGCCGCCAGACCGTCACGTACAACTGGAACGTCGAGCCCGTCCAGTTCGAGGACCGCTACCGCATCACCATCGACACCACCTTCGAGACCGTCGTGCCGGCGCCCGTGGTGACGATTGAGCCGGCGGTGATCGATTTGAAGGACATCGTCGGGGATGTCCTGATCACCAACATCGTCATTAGCAATCATGGTTTGATCGCCGCTAACAACGCTCATTTCACCCTGCCCACGCATCCGCTTTGGCGATTCCAAACACTCTTCACAAACGTGGGTGCGTTGCCCGCCAAGACGTCGGTGACGATCCCGATCACCATAGCCAAGGTCAGCTTGCCGGGCGGGGGGGGCACCGGTGGAGGCGGCACGGGCGGAGGCGGCACGGGCGGAGGCGGCACGGGCGGAGGCGGCACGGGCGGAGGCGGCACGGGCGGAGGCGGCACGGGCGGGGGCGGCACGGGCGGAGGCGGCACGGGCGGGGGCGACACGGGCGGGGGCGGCACGGGCGGAGGCGGCACCGGCGGAGGCGACACGGGTGGAGGCGACACGGGTGGAGGCAGCACGGGTGGAGGCAGCACGGGTGGAGGCAGCACGGGTGGAGGCAGCACGGGTGGAGGCAGCACGGGTGGAAGCGGGACGGGTGGGACGACTTCCGGCGAATGCCATTTGGCCGCCACCGTCTGTTGGGAACTCGTATGTGGCCCGGTCACCTTAAGCTATTGCACTGGCATGATGTTTCCCAACGCTGCGACCGGTTGTGGAAACGTCGCCCCAGGGGGCGGTGGAGGTATTGTGGCCGGGAGCGGGGGCGGTGGCGGGACGGCCATCGTTGTCACGCCTTCCTACACGACGACCGTATCTTGTGATCCTTGCATGGTTGAGGCTGGCGTTGATTGCCTAATAGGCCTGACTCCTGTGGGCAATGCATACGGTATCGCCAAGTGCATCTATGCGGGCTACCAGGACATCCAGGCTGGAAAGCTGACCGAAAAGACGCTTGAGGATTGCGTAACGATTCCCCTTCCTGGGCCGGCGGGTTGTGCGTGGGGCTTCTTCAGGTGTGTTTGCGACGGCCCCGTTTCCACGATTGGCGATTGTGTGAGCGACCTTGTGGGAGGGCTCTTCTCCAGCAGGCGAGCGGGCATGGCAGGGAGCGGAACCCTGGCATCGGCCGGCATGCTCAAGTACTACGCCGCCCTCTCGTTCCCTGAGGTGCAATACTATCAATTGCTCCTAGACGACTCCGATTATCTTTGGATGCCAACGGCATCGCAGGACGTGACCTCCGCGTGGCTTGGCGCCTTTTATTCCCGAACCGCCGCTGGGAGCGACGCCGGAGCCTTGATTTCAGGGGAGGAAACGTTGGGTCTAAAAGCCCTTCCCCTGCCAGAGGGCGTGTCGCCCGAGCGTGTCACGCACATCGTTTCCCGCTGGAATCGCACCCTGGCCAATTGGCGTTCGGGTGTCTTCGAGCCTTCGCAAGCACCGCCGGGATCCGATACAAACTTCATCAGCATGGGTGCCTTGGCCGAGATTGCGCGGCGGATCATCATCGCCCATGAGACGGCTAAAAACCTTGGGCATGATTCACCGCAGGCTGCGTTTCGCGCGACGGTTCATGACCTTGCCGCGCAGCCCGAGGACACCGGCGTCTGCGCCCGCGTGAAGGTCCGGTTGGAGCAGGACGCGGTGATTGCGCGGGACGGATTCCGGGCGGTCTTGGAACTGGAAAACAACGGGGCGAGTCGGCTTGAGAACGTTCGGGTGCAGGTGGAGGCCAAGGACGAGTCCGGCGTCGTTTCCACCGGGTTGTTCGATGTTCGGCTGGAGGGGACGACGGTGATGTCGGCGGTGGATGGCACGGGCATCCTGGCAGGCAACAGCAAGGGCACGGCGCGTTGGTTGCTCATACCCACGGTCGATGCGGCGCCGCAGGTGGCGACCCGATACCTGGTGGGCGGCACGCTCAGCTATCGACTGGATGGGGTGGACGTGGCCGTGGACATGACGCCCGTCGTGATCACGGTGATGCCCAGCCCGCGCCTGACCTTGCAGTACTTCCACCAACGCGACGTCCTCGCCGACGACCCGTTCACGACGCAGGTCGAGCCCTCCGTTCCCTACAGCCTCGCCGTGCTGGTCCAAAACAAGGGGTACGGGGCGGCCCGCAACTTCCGCATCACCTCGGCCCAACCCAAGGTCGTCGAGAACGAGAAGGGCTTGCTCATCGACTTCAACATCGCGGGCACGGAGGTGTTTGGATCCGATGGGTATCGAAGCCTTAATCCAAGCCTTACGGCGTCCCTAGGCGACATCCCGCCCGGGGGCGGTGCCATCGGGCGTTGGCTCATGCTGTCGTCCTTGCAGGGCTTGTTCATCGATTACTCCGCCCGGTTCGAGCACATCGACGGTCTTGGTAACGCCCGGTTGTCCCTCATCGACGACGTCTCGATCCACGAGATGATCCGGGTCGTGCGGGCGGGCGGCGTCTGGGACGATGGCAAGCCCGACTTCCTCGTGAACGACGAGCCGGACC
>CAIRNV010000381.1 GCA_903880005.1 uncultured Verrucomicrobiota bacterium
GGATCACCTCCAGCGGCAAGATGCCGCTGCCACTCTGCCCCAGAGACGCTCGGAGGTGCGGCATCCTTGCCGCCGCGTGCCCTCATGCGGCGGCAACGTGGCAGCGTCATCCTGCCGCTGATTCATGATGGGCAAGCGGCTGGAAGCCGCTTCCACTTTCACTTTCATCGCGTGCCCAACGGATGGCCCCGGCCAACCAAGAGTTTTGTCATGGAGCCCAGGAGTTTCTTCCGAACACACCCGAGTTTTACCCGGACATCCGGCAGTCTTTGCCAAGCGCATCGGAGTTTAGATCGGATGCATCGGAGTTTTGTCCGAGTGCACCCAAGGTTTGTTCGGGCGACCGGGAGTTTTGTTGGCGTGTCCCGGAGATTTATTCGAGGACGCCGGAGATTCGTCCGAGTGCACAGAAGTTTTGTCCGGACGTCCCCGAGTTGAACTCGGGCACCCCCGAGATTGATTCGGCATGGCCGGATCAAGACCGGCCCGGACGAGAAAGTGACGTTGCAGGCGCTGCTCGTGTTCCGGACGGATTGGTTTGTATCGGCTCGGGTGTCCACCAAATCGAGGCAAGCCCATTCCGGCTAAGCCGTAACGATTCAGTTGGGAGGGAAGTGATTGCGAAGCAGATGCTTGCGCAAGCCGAGGAGTGAGCGAGGCGCGGGCCAGTTCGAGGCCCGTAACGAGCGAACGACGAAGGATTTGCGCAAGCAGACCGAGCAAGCACGACCGATCCAATTGAATCGTCCCGGCTTAGGATTGCACGCGCTTGCAGGGCTGGTTTTCATTTCCCCCATGCCGTCCGCACCATCCCACTCCTGGAAGTTCTTCCGCGCCGGTGGCTTCGACCAGGTCAAGCTCGCCACGGGGGCCGACCTCGCCAACCTGTCCCAGCTCGACCTCAAGCTCTGGGTCGCGTTGGCCTGCCCCACCACCGGCCTGGAATTCGACGCCCGTACCCTCGCCCTCATTGACACCGACAAGGACGGCCGCATCCGCGCCCCGGAATTCATCGCCGCCATCCAGTGGGCCGTGGCCCGGCTCCGCAGCCCGGACTCCCTTCTCTCCAGCAAGGACGGGCTGCCACTCGCCGCCATCGACGACTCCAAGCCCGAGGCCAAGGTCCTGCTCGCCTCCGCCCGCAAGATCCTCGCCTGCCTCGGCAAGCCCACCGCCGACGCCATCACCGTCGAGGACGTCGCCGACAACGCCCGCATCTTCGCCCAGACGGTCTTCAATGGGGACGGCGTCATCGTGCCCGAGTCCGCCACCGACGATGCCACGCGCTCCGCCATCGCCGACATCATCGCCACGGTCGGGTCCGTGGCCGACCGCTCCGGGAAGCCCGGCGTGGACGCCGCCAAGGTGGACCAGTTCATGGCCGCCGCGGCCGCGCTGGACGCGTGGTTCGCGCGGACGGAATCCGACCCCGCCATCCTCCCGCTCGGCGCGGGCACGGCGGCCGCCGCCGATGCCGTCCGGGCGGTCAAGTCCAAGGTCGATGACTTCTTCGGCCGATGCCGTCTCGCCGCCTTCGACGGGCGGGCGCTCGCCGCGTTGAACCGTGATGAGAAGGATTACGCGGCCGTCGCGGCCAAGGACCTGCCCATCACGGCGGCCGACGTCGCCTCCTTCCCGCTCGCGATCGTGGGCCCCGGCCGTTCCCTGCCCCTCACGGAGGGTGTGAACCCCGCGTGGGCCGCCGCCCTCGCGACGTTCCATGCGGCCGCCGTTGTTCCCTTGGTCGGCCCGCGGGCCGTCCTTTCGGAGGCCGACTGGTTGGAAATCCTGCGCAAGCTCGGGCCGCACGAGTGCTGGCGGGCCGGCAAGGCTGGGGCGGACGTGGAAAAGCTGGGTATCGAACGCGTGCGTGCGTTGCTCCAACCCGCCGTCCGCGAGTCGCTCGCCGCGCTCATCGCCCGCGACAAGGCCGAGGAGGCCGAGTCCAACGCCATCGCCGACGTCGAACGCCTCGTCCGCTTCCATCGCGACCTCTTCCGGTTGGCCACCAACTTCGTCAACTTCAAGGACCTCTACGACGGCAACGACCCCGCGATCTTCCAAGTGGGCACCCTCTACCTCGACCAGCGTTCCTGCTCGCTTTGCCTCGCCGTCGAGGACGCCGGCCGCCACGCCTCCATGGCGGGCCTCGCCGGGGCCTACCTCGCCTACGTCGATTGCACCCGCCGCGCCACCGGCGAGAAGCGCTCGATCGTCGCCATCTTCTCCCAGGGCGACGACCAAAACCTCATGGTCGGGCGCAACGGCGTCTTCTTCGACCGCCAGGGGCGCGACTGGGACGCCACCATCAGCAAGATCGTCAGCAACCCCATCTCCCTGCGCCAAGCCTTCCTCGCCCCCTACAAGAAGTTCGCGCGCCTCATCGAGGAACAGGTCGCCAAGCGGGCCGCCGCAGCCGACTCGGCCGCCGACGCCAAGCTGGCCGCCGCCGCCGAGAAGGCCGCCAACGCCGACAAGGCCAAGCCGGGCGAGGCCAAGAAGGTCGATGTGGGGGCCGTCGCCGCACTGGGCGTGGCGTTCGGGGCCATCGGCGGCTTCGTCACCGCCATCGTCACGGGCGTGTCCGACGCCTTCTCGACGCACGGCCCGTTGGCCATCGTCGGGATTGTGCTGGGGATCATGGCCGTCATTTCGGGTCCTTCGATGATCCTTGCCTACATCAAGCTGCGGAAGCGGAACCTGGGCCCCATCCTGGACGCCAACGGCTGGGCGTTGAATGCGCCGGCGCGGATCAATGTCCCGTTCGGCACGTCCCTCACCGGCATCGCCAAGCTCCCGCCCGGCGCGTCCATCGACTTCAACGACTCCTTCGCAGAGAAGTCGATCCCTTGGAAGCGCTGGGTCGTCCTTGCGCTCCTCGCGTACCTTGGCTGGGGCTACTACAAGGGTCGCCACGACGCCAGCCTGCCGCCCGCCCTCAAGAGCACCCGCATCCTCGGCTCGTTCTCGCCCATGGCCACGTCGGCGGCCGCCGCCCCGGATGCGGCCTCCACCAATGCGCCGGCCGCGCCCCCCAAGCCCTGACCCATCCGTGCCGCCGACCCAGCCCGGCCCGTGAACCATCACCCTGATCATTCGCGCCGGGTCCCTCATCACATCCTGGGCTTGTGGATGCTCCGGGCCTTCGGCGCGTCCAGCCTCCTCATGGGCGCCTCGCTCGGCATCGGCACGATGGGTTATCACCACATCGGCGGCCTGGGCTGGGTCGATTCCCTCTACAACGCCTCCATGATCCTCGCGGGCATGGGCCCCGTGGCAGATCTGAAGACGGACGCCGCCAAGCTCTTTGCCTCCGCGTACGCCCTGTTTTCCGGGGTCGTGTTCGTCACGGCGGCCGGCATCTTGGTCTCCCCCCTCTTCCACCGCGTCCTCCATCACTTCCACCTCGACCGGTCGGCCGCCCGCTGACGGCGCAACGGAAGCCTTCGCCATGGGAGGGAAACCATCCTTGACGTGCGTCGGCCCCCGCACGTTTGCTCGCCGGGTCGCCGCCGTGCCCCGTCGCGGGAGCGGGGGCTGAGGCGCAGGTCACGCATGTCCAAGCTGCCCGTCAGCATCGCGGTCATCGCTAGCAACGAGGAAGGGAACCTCCGCACCTGCCTGGGCTCGGTCCATGGATGGGCCTCGGAGATCGTGGTGGTCGTGAACGACTGCCGCGATGGCACCGTCGAGGTCGCCCGTTCGTTCGGGGCCGTGGTCCACGAGCGTCCATGGGTGGACTACGCCACCCAAAAGAACCACGCCCTGGATGCGTGTTCGCAACCATGGATCCTTGCGCTGGACGCGGACGAGGAGGTGTCCCCGTCGCTGAGGGACGAGGTCGCGCGGTTCCTGGCCGATGCACCCGAGGGCGTCTGGGGAGCCGAGATCCCCCGTTGCACGCGTTTGCTGGGCCGATGGATTCGGCATGGGGAATGGTACCCGGACCGCGTGCTGCGGTTGGTCCGACGCGGGCTCGGTCGTTGGGGTGGCGATGCCTACCACACCGTGATTCAGCCCAAGGGTCGGACGGGGATCTTGGTCCGGTTCAAGGGCGACCTTCTGCACCATGGCTACCCCGACACGCGCAGCTACGTGGCCCGGTTGAACCGGCAGGCGGACTACTTCGCCCGGCATCACCAAGGCTCGGGGTTGATGGCCGCCGCATGGATCGCAGCCGTGCGCGCCGCGTGGCGGTTCTTTCGCAGCTACGTGGTGCGGCTTGGGTTCCTCGACGGGTTCCCGGGGTTGTTCGTGGCCGCGACGGCGGCCTACTCCTGCTTCATCCGCTACGCGCGCCTGTACGAGAATCTTCTTCCGTCCCGTCCCGTCGCCACGAAGCATGTCGGCGACACGTAGCCCGTCCGGTTCACGGACGCAGCCACGGCCACAGCAAGACGCACCCATGTCCCTTCTCAAGAAACTGTTTGGCTTCGCACGCCTGCGCATCCGAAGCGGCCCGAACCAGGGCCTTTGGTGGAGCGCCACGAGCGGGTCGAGATACCTGCGTGGCGACTTCGTGCGGGGGAAGGCGTCGTGCCTCCAACGCCTGGCCATGCCCGGCGAAGTCGTCTGGGACATCGGCTCGCATCGGGGCTTCACCGTCCTGGTGGAGTCGCGCGCCGTCGGGCCGACGGGCCGCGTGGTGGCCTTCGAGCCCAACCCGGAGAGCCGCCGCCTCCTGGAGACGCACCTCCGCTGGAACCGGACGGCCAACGTGACGGTGTTTCCATGGGCCATGGGTGATGGCGAGGGCGAGATGAGCTTCGGTTGGGAGCGGAAGAACCCCGATGCGGCGACGTTGCCGGCGTTGGAGAAGCGTTCGTCCTCGTTGGCCTGTCACCTGGGCGGCGAGGGCCACCGGGTCCGCATGCGCCACGTGGACGGCATCATCCGCGACGGGGCAGCCCCGGCCCCCACCTTGATGAAGATCGACGTGGAGGGTGCTGAATTGGGCGTGTTGGAGGGCGCGTCGGCCCTGCTCGCGAGCGAGCCGCGACTCGCCATCGTGTTGGCCACGCACGGCCCCGCCGTCCACGACGCTTGCTGTGAACGCCTCCGCCGCGAGGGCATGGAGGTGGTGGAGGCCGAGAACGTCGCGATGGGCAAGCGCGATGGATGGGGCGCGATTGGCGACGCCGATGTGCTGGCGTTCAAGCCGGGTCGGGCGGTTGCCCCGGATGTGAAGTCCGCCTTCGCAGCCATCGGCCTTCACGGCTGACGTGGGGTCCCGACCCGGCGGGCGGCATGTGACGGGCGAGGGACGACCGACCTGCATCGTTCAGGCGTGCACGGGGTGGAACGTTCGGATCCGCCGGAAAGGTTGGGCGGCCTCATCCGCCGAGGCCGTCTTTAGGCTCAAGGCCCGAGTTGTTCGATGCCCTTGCCCTCCCGCCTGCGGAGGACGGCCTCGAACTTGGGAACGTAGAACTGCGTCTCGGCCGGGAGCCGCGGCGCGATGGCGTCGAAGGTCCGCGCCTTGTGTCGCTGGAGGAGGGAACGGATGCGCCCCTCGCCGGCGTTGTAGGAGGCGAGCGCCAGCCGCCAGTCGCCCATCCGCTGTCGCAGGCCCACCAAGTGTCGCGCGGCGGCCCGGGCGGACTTCTCCGGGTCCTTGCGTTCGTCGGGCAAGGAGGTCGAGAGCCCGAGCCCGCGGGCGGTTTGGGGCATGAGCTGGAAGAGGCCAACGGCGCCCGCCGGGCTTCGGGCCTCGGGATTGAACGAGGACTCGATCTCGGCCAGCCAAACCAAGTCACGCGGCGCACCCACGGAGGCGAACACCGGCTTGAGGCGAGCGGCCATGGCCTCCGCGCCTGCGGGCGCAGGACGCCTCGCGAAAAGCCGGCCCCAAATGGAGCGCTGGGTGGCGGCCGGGGGGTTTGGGGGGGCGGCGGCGACCCGGGAAGACGGCGGGTTGGTCGTCGGCTGTCGCGTCGGCGGTGCCTTGGGCGGTGCCGTCGGTGCCGATGGAACGGTGACCGTCACGGACCCGCCAGGCTTCGTGGCCGCCCAAGCGTCGGCGGCATCGAAGTAGTCCAGGCGCGTCCGGAGCCAGGGGACATACGGGGCGGTTTCGTCGAATCGGCCCAGGATGGGAAGCACGGCCTCGGCGACGGAACGAAGCTTGGCGACGTCGAGGACTTGGTCGCCACCGAACCCTTTTTCGAGCGCGGCGACGGCGGCTTGAACCTTTGCAGGGGATCCCTCGGCCAATCCGCGCAGCAGGGCGTTGGCATCCTCGTGGAGGTTTTCCTGGGCCCATTTTTGCGCGCCTTGGAGGAGGTCGGCCAACGGGTCGCCCGGATCCTGCGCCAAGAGCCCCAAGGCCGTTGCCCCCAAGCCCGTGATGAAGAAGGCGCGTCGCGAGTGGGGCGATGCCTGGGACGGGGTCTTCATGCTCATTCAAGGAGGGGTTGCCGCGCCATGGACGCACCCGGTCAAGGCCCCGAACCCAGCCAAAGCGCCCCGACGGGCAGAAGGAGCCCCAGCACAAGCACCAACCAAGCCATCCATGCCGGCCGCACGATGCGAAACGCGAGCACGAGCCCGAGGACCGTGGCCAATCCCAGCGCCACGGAAAGCCCTTGGCTCAGCCATCGAAACCACTTCGGGTCCGCCCCGCGAACCCCGGCGCGATCGGTCGGGTAAATCTGGTCGGTGTGAATCACCCGCATCTTCTGCCAGAACGACTCGGCCTCGCTGGGGGTCTTGAGGCGGTCGGGGACGGCGAGCTGGTACCAGCCGGTGCCGAGGTAGAACAGGAGGAGCGGCGCATAGAGGACGCCGAGGTAGAGGTGAAGGCGGCGCAGGAGCTTCATGGCCTTGCCCTACTTGACGGCGGGGATCCGGATCTTCTGCCCGACGCGCAGGCGCTTGGGATCCTTGATGGACGGGTTGGCCTTGAGGACATGGGCCAGGCGAACCTTGAGCCCGTGGGTCTTGTTGTAGGCCTCCAGGACGGCCCCCAGCGTCTCCCCCTCGGCCAGGACGTGCTCGTAGAACTCGGACGGCAACTCCGGGCCGGGATCGGCGGGCGGGGTGGGTTTCTCGGTGTTGGCCGGCCCGGACCCGGTAGGCGGCTTCTCCCCGGCGGAACCGCGCGTTGGGGGCACGGTCACGGGGGCGGGCGGGGGCGGCACGACGACGGGTGGCGCGGCCTTCAGCTTCTCCAGCGCGTCCAGGATTTGTTGCTTGTCGGTGGTGCGGTTCTTTTCGACCTCCTTCAACTGCTGGCCGAGCTGGGTGATTTGGTCCTGCGTGGCGTAGTTGCGGGGCGCGTCCAACTGGGCCTTCAGCTTGTCATTCTCGGCGCGAAGCCGGGCTAGGTCGTTGCGGAGCTGCGACACGGAGGAACGGAACGTCTCGATGGCCTCCTCCTGCGCGGCGACGCGGTCCACCAGACGTCGGAAGTCCTCGGCATCGACGTCCACCGCGAGGAGGTGGCGAAAGGAAAAGGCAAGGCCTGCCAGGAAGGGGAACCAGCGCGCGCGCATGAGCACACGCTAGAAACGACCGGCCCGCCACGGCAAGACGGGAAGCCATCCATGCAGGGATCGCGCGGTGGGCGGCCATGAAGGCAAGGTGTTTGGAAAAAAGAGAAAAGTTTGTAACGCATCGGCGCGGGAGCCCTAAGGCGAGGACGACAGTCTATGAAACATCAATGGATTCACCTGTTGGTCGCGGCCGCTTGTGCCGCGCAGTTCACCACCGCAACCCTCGCCGCCGACAAGGACGCCCCCAAGGCGCCCAGCTCGGCCGCCAAGAAGCCCTCCGGAAGCAGCTATCCGTTCCGGGGCGTCGTCGAGTCGGTCAACGTCACCGCCCGCACGATCACGCTGGATGGCAAGAAGGCCGAGCGCGTCCTGCACGTCACGGCCGATTCCACGCTCGAGAAGGACGGCAAGCCCGCCAAGATCGAGGAGGTGACCCCGGGCGACTACGCCAAGGGGTTGCTCACCCGCCCGGACGGCGCCCGCGAGTTGATCGTGAAGGCGACGCTGGGCCCGAAGCCCGACCGCAAGGCGCGGCAGAAGGCGCCGGAGGCCGCCGCACCCGAGCCTGCCAAGGAGGCTGCCGCCAATCGCTAGAAACCGCCCTTCCCAAACCAAACCAAACCAAACCTCCGGGCCGTCCTTGAAGGAGGAGGACGGCTTGGCGCTGGCCGCCGCAGGTGGAGAACCTGCGGCGGCCTTTTGCTTTCCGGCCCTTGCACGCCGTCAGCACCGCACGTCGCGACCCGACGCAGGCGTCGCGGGCCGCGGGTTCGGACTTGCCCGTGGGACGGGTTCGTCGCCCAATCACGTGGTTCCATGCACACACACGAATTGTCACGCCGCCAGTTCCTTGCTGCCGGCTCACTCGCCACCGCAGCCGTTGCCGCCGGCTGCGCGTCCGGACCGTCTCCCGTCGGCACGGGCCCCAGCTTCAAGGGCCCGGTGGGCCTCCAGTTGTACAGCCTTCGCGCCCTGTTTCCCCGGGACGTTCCCGGCACGATCCAGAAGGTGGCCGGGTACGGCATCAAGGAGGTCGAGCTGGCTGGCACCTACAACTTCAAGCCCGAGGCCTTCCGTGACCTCCTGCTCAAGGCCGGCCTCGATCCCGTCAGCCAGCACGTCGGGTTTGACCGGCTCGAAAAGGAGCCCGCCAAGGTTGCGGCCGAGGCCAAGGCGCTGGGGCTGCGCTACACAGGTTGCGCCGCCATCCCGCACAAGGGCGCCTTCGACGCCCCTCAAGCCGCGCGCGCGGCCAAGGTCCTGAACGACGCAGGCAAGGTGTTCAAGGATCACGGGCTCCGGTGCTTTTATCACTGCCACGGCTTCGAGTTCCGACCCGACTCCGGTGGCGCGGGCAAGATGGCCATGGACGTCCTCATCCAGGAGACCGACCCGGGCCTTGTCAGCTTCCAGATGGACGTGATGTGGGTGCAATTCCCCGGCCAAGACCCCGCCGCGTGGCTGCTCAAGTACCCCGGCCGCTGGCACTTGATGCACCTCAAGGATCTCAAGAAGGGTGTCGCCACCGGCTCGCATTCGGGCGGCACCGACCCCAACAACGACGTCGTCCTCGGGACCGGCCAGATGAACTGGCCCGTCATCCTTGCGGCCGCCAAGAAGTCCGGAGTTCGCCATTACTTCATTGAGGACGAGAGCATGGACGCGGCGGATCACGTCCCCCTCTCGCTCCAATACCTGGCGCAGGTCCGGTTCTGACGCCCCGCGCGGGCCGCGGGGGCGGTGTCGGCCCGCGCCGGCGCCGCCCGCCATTCGCCGCTCGCCATCCGCGCCCTGCCGCTCACCCTCCGACGCATGTTGAACGGCGTCCGAATCGCGGCCCGCACCGAGGGGCCGGCCCCGTTGCTGGTCGTGCTGCATGGGCTCGGGGATACGTCGGCCGGATGGGAGTGGCTTCCGGGCGAGCTCCAGCTCCCGTGGCTCGAGTACTTGATGCTGGACGCGCCCGACGCCTACTTCGACGGGCGGAGTTGGTTTGGCATCTCGCTTCCGATGGATGGCCGCTTCACGGGCGAGCTGCCCGCCATCGACGCGGTGGCGGTGGAAAGATCGAGGGCGGCCATCGAGGCGGTCTTGGCCCGTGAAAAGGCGGGGGGGCGAACTGCCCGTGACATCGCGATCCTTGGGTTCTCGCAGGGTTGCTTGATGGCCATGGAGACCGGCCTGCGGCACGCGGAACCGCTGGGCGGGGTGGTGGGAATCAGCGGATGGGTGCACCGGCCCGGCGCGTTGACATCGGAGGCCCCGGCGCACGCGCGCTCGGTGCCGGTGCTCATGACGCACGGGACCTTCGATCCCTTGCTGGGGATCGAGCATGTCCGGCCCCAGGCCGGGGCTCTGCGCGACGCGGGCTTCGACCTGTTGTGGCAGGAATTCGAGAAGGAACACACGGTCGCGGGCCGTACGGAGGTGCAGTACATCGCTCGGTTTCTCGAGCAATGCTTCGGACGCGAGCACGCTCGTCGTCGCGCCGGGGCGGGGACGGCCCCCGATTGACGTCTTCAAAGGCCATGTCGCGCGTCGATGACCTCATGACCTTTGCACGACGGCCGCCTTGGCCGGGGCTTGGGGACTTGCTGGGAGGCGATGCGTATCGTTTCCGGTTCGCCCTGCGGCCGGGTCGGGCCGGTTGGCTCGGGTCCGGCGACGGGGACGAGGACACGTTGCGTCGGCGTCGGGCGCTGCTGGACGACGTCGGAACCCTCCCTTGGACGCCGGCGGCCGACGCGGCGTGGGAACGCGTCGAGGCATCCCTGGAGCCCGCCCTGCGATGGCATGGGCAGGGACATCGCTCGGCGATCGACCGGGCAAGGCGGGTGTCCGGAGGGTGGGCGCCGGACTTCATCCTGCTGCGTTGGATGGGCGACGCATGGCGCATGGTGGGGGGCGCGGTGTGCTTCCCGTCCGGATGGGACCCGATGGAGAAGCTGGGCGGCACGGTGGCCGACATTCATGGGCCTGTTCCGACGTTGAACGAAGACCTCGGGGCGCGGATAGACCGCTTCCTCGGGGGTCTCCGCGAAGGGGGTGCCTTCGAGCGGGACAACTGGGGGATGGCTGCGACCGGCGAACTCGACCTGCACCCAAGGCGAGGCATGCCGCGGATCACCGGCCGGGAGACGGCTGGCGAGTTGTGGTTCCGGTTGGAGGAGCAGGCGTTCCTCGGCCTGGGCGATGGCATGATCTTGTTCCTGATTCACGTGCGGACATGGCGCCTGGACGAGTTCCTGGACGCCACGGGATGTCGCGAGGGCCTGTGCCGAATGTTGGCATCGATGACGCCGGAGATCGCGGCGTACAAGGGCTTGTCCGGGCTCCGCGCCCGGATCCTCGACGGGACGGGCCCCTGGAGCGGGCCCTGACCGTTGGCGGCGAGGCATCCTCAGCGGTTGAACGCATCGTGGGCGTCGGGTATCCCAAACGCACTTCATGGTGGAAACCTTGGTGATCGGGCATCGGAATCCGGATACGGACGCCATCTGCTCGGCGATTGGGTACGCCGAGTTCAAGCGGCGTACGGGCATGCCGGAGGCGGTGGCGGCGCGGTGTGGCGACATCAACGACCGCATCGACTTCGTGCTGCGCACCTTCGGGTTGCCCGCGCCGCGGTTCGTGGCGGATGTGTCGCCGCGCGTGTCGGACGTCATGCGCTCCAACGTGATCTCCGTCCCGCCCGAGACGCCGTTGATGGAGGCGCTGGCGATCATGGACGACCGCAACATCCGCGTGTTGCCGGTGCTGGGTCCAGGGCAGCGATGCATTGGCCTCCTGTCGGTGTTCAAGGCCAGCAAGTTCTTCTTTCCGTCGCGAAGCCGGATGATCGACAGCCGCCGGGTGGTGGCCTCGGTGCGGTCGCTGACGCGGGTGTTGCAAGGGGCGATGCTGTGCGGCTTCGAGCCGGACGCCGAGAACGACCTGGTGTTGATGATTGGCGCGATGCGCGTGGCCTCCTTTGCGGCGCGGCTGCCCTCGTATGCGCCGGAGAAGCTCCTGGTGGTGGTGGGCGACCGCGAGGACATCCAGGAGGCCGCCATCCGGGCCCGGGCGCGCTGCGTGGTTGTCACCGGCGGCTACGACATCAGCCCGGAAATCCGGCGCCTCGCCCAGGAGTTCGAGGTCTCCGTGGTCCTGTGCCCGCATGACACCACGACGACGGCGATGTTGTGCCGCGCAAGCGTGGCCGTGCGCCATCTCCTGCGGTCGGACCACCTCGCCTTTGGCCAGGATGAGTTGCTGGCGGACGCGCAACCCTTGGCGGCGGCGTCGCAATTCCAGGCCTTTCCCGTGGTGGACAGCACCGATCGCGTCGTCGGCATGATGTCCAAGTCCGACTTCCTCCGAAAGGTGGGCCGCAGGCTGATCCTCGTGGACCACAACGAGCTCTCCCAGGCCGTCCACGGCGCGGCGGAGGTCGAGATTCTTGAAATCATCGACCACCACCGGCTGGGAGCCTTCACGACGCAGCAGCCCATCCTTTTCCGCAATGAACCCGTCGGCTCCACCAGCACCATCGTCGCCGAGCAGTTTCTGCTGAACCGTGTCGAGCTATCGCCCGCGATCGCCGGATGCCTCCTCGCCGGGCTTGTGTCGGACACCCTAAACCTGACGTCGCCCACGACGACGGAGCGCGACGCCAACGTCCTGGCGACGTTGGAGAAGCTCTCCGGGGTCAACGCCCGCGAGTTCGTCGAGAAGCTCTTCAGCTCGGGCTCCGTCTTGGTCTCCAAGACGGCCGACGAGGCCATCACGACCGACTGCAAGGAATACGAGGAAGGGCACGCGCGGTTTTCGGTGGCCCAGATCGAGGAGCTGGGCTTCGACGCGTTTTGGAAGCGCAAGGACGAGGTGGCACGGGCCTTGGACGCCCATTGCCAGGCCCATGGCTACCTGTTCGCCGCGCTGCTGGTCACGGATGTCGTCCAGCAAACATCCCTGCTTCTCGTCGCCGGCGACGCGCGCTTCCGCTCGCGCATCGTCCATCCCGAGGCCCAGCCCGGCATCTTCCAGATGGACGGCGTCGTCAGCCGCAAGAAGCAACTCCTGCCGTACCTCACCCAGTGCCTCCGGTCCCTGGGCAACGGCCATGCGAACGGCAACGGCTAGTGTCGTGTCTCACAAATGGCTGGTGTTTCGCCGCGAGGGATTTTCGTGTCCAACGAGGCGCGAGAGACGAGCAGACCCGCAGAGGTCTGTGAGGAGCGAGCTACGACGTGGGACGCGAAAAGAGCCGCGGCCCTTCGGGTTGCTCCAAGAATGCCCCGGGGCTTCGTTGGTCGTCCGTCACAGACCGCTGCGGGTAGGCTCCGTCCTCATGCCTTGCCCCGGGGCATTCTTGGAGCAACCCAACACCAGCGATTTGTGAGACACGACACGAGCCGGCGCGACACCGAGGACCAGGCCCACGAGTGCCATCC
>CAIRNV010000382.1 GCA_903880005.1 uncultured Verrucomicrobiota bacterium
ACCTCGCAGCCGACTCCCGCCCATGGATCATCGGCTTCTCCGGTGGCAAGGACTCCACCCTCCTGCTCCACCTCGTGCTGGAGGCCGTCCGCAACGTCGCCCCGGAGGACCGTCGCCGAAGCATCTACGTCGTCAGCAACAACACCCAGGTCGAATCCCCGGTCTTCCAGGACTTCGTGGATCGACTCCTCGAACGCCTCGAACAAAGCCTCGAAGGCCTCAACGTCCCCGTCCGCGTCGTCCGCACCCAACCCCTCCCGGAGGAAAGCTTCTGGGTCAACCTCCTCGGCAAGGGCTATCCCGCCCCCAATCGCACCTTCCGCTGGTGCACCGACCGGATGAAAATCCGGCCCACGTCCCGGTTTATCCGCGACATCGTCTCCGACAACGGCGAGGCCATCCTCCTGCTCGGCGTGCGTCGCGCCGAATCCGCCACCCGGGCAGGCTCCATCTCGCGCCACGAGGACGCCTCAGAAGGCCCCCTGTCCCCCCATTCCACCCACAAGGGCGTCTGGGTGTTCTCCCCCATCAAGGAACTCACCACCGACGAAGTCTGGATAACCCTCCTCAACAGCCGACCACCGTGGGGCGGTTCCTACCGGGAGATCGTCACGCTCTACAAGAACGCGGCCGGAGGCGAATGCCCGTTCGTCATCAACGTGGACGACGCCCCATCCTGCGGTTCCTCGTCCGCCCGCTTCGGCTGCTGGACCTGCACCGTCGTCGAAAAGGACAACTCCCTCGCCGCCCTCATTGACGCCGGACACGAGCATCTCGAGCCGCTGGCGGAGTTCCGAGACCGCATCAAGAAGCTGTCCGAGACACCCGGCTGCCGCAGCCTCGTGCGTCGCAATGGCCAGCCCGGCCTCGGCCCGTTCACCCTCGATGCCAGACGCCTCCTCCTCGACGAACTGCTGGCCCTCAACCGCCAAATGAACCTCCCCCTCATCTCCGATCACGAGGTCCGCCTCATCCGCGAACAGTGGGAGAAAGACCAAACCACCGACGTGCTCAGGGAGATCGGGGCGCGGACACGGTGCATCCCGAAGTCGTTGTCGGTCCCGAAGACGTCGTGCGGGCTCAATCCTGGGAGCGCGGCCGTCCCCGGCCGCCTCCCCATGCTCCCGCCCTGCGGGACCGGTCCGATCCCCGCTGCCCGTCCAGATCCCGCCGACAACTTCGGCATGCACGGCCGCGAACATCACCACTGCAAGAATCCTTGAGCATCCCGTTGACCAAACCCATGGCGAGCGTCTGACCGTTTTTGTGTCCAGCACCGCGAGGCTAACTCAACCCCCGACCATCCATGCCCGAGCCATCCTCAACTCCCAAGGTCTTCCTCTCCTTCATCCATTCGGACATGCGGTGGGCCCATGCGATGCGGCAAATGCTTGGGGCTACCGGTGCCGAGGTGTTGCTGTCATCTGACAGCACTCATCCTGGGGACTCGATTGCCGAGCGTGTCCGGGAGGCGATCGCCATGGCTTCGGTCGTGTTTGTCCTGATTGGGCCCCGCACCCGTGGAAGCAAACTCGTGAACTGGGAAATTGAAATCGCCACCCAAGGCACGCCTTCCCGACCCGCTCCAGGCCTTGTTGCCGTCATCCTGCCGGAACATGCTGACTACCCGCGTCCGTTCTACGACCCCGAGAATGTCCCGTTGCGGATCCATGACCATGTGTCGCGCGAGTCGGCGATTCTTCGCAAATGGCCGAAGGACCCCGCCGAAGTTCAACATTGGATCACGGAGGCGATGCGCCGCAGGCAGCGCTTTCCATGGCCCCTTGTAAGCTTTTCCACCGGGTCGGCATTGCGCAGCTTCCAATGGGATGAATCAGCAGACCAACCCGTGCGCGGATAGGAACCATGACCTCGTTGCTCCATGTCATCGTTGTCCATCACCCGAACAATGACTTTGCAGCCCAGGCCGAAAAGGTATTAAGACGTGCTTTCGGGGCTGGTCCGGAGGCAACTGACCCGGATGGCATGCGACTCGGATCGTCCATCTGGAGCCATGTTCGGGTCATCACGATTACCGACAAGGCAGGCCTCGATTCCATTGCACTTGGAGAAAGCGATCGGGTCCTTTGGGTCCTCCTTGTGGATTACCCCATGACCACGGGTGGGGACTGGCCACCGATCATGGATGCCATTGGATCCATGTTGGACGAGGCGACACAGTCTCCAGACCAAAGCCGTGTGGGCATTCTGGTATTTGGGGAGGATGGCGCCTTGAGGCGCCTTCCCGATGCTTTGCGGGGAATCCAAGGGAAACCCCAGGCCCAGTTGGGTGAACACCGGATCGGGCCGCATCGGCTTGGCCTGCTCGCCCTTCATCGTGCACGGCAAATCCTCGGCAGAACGCCAGGCCAGAATGCTCTCAAACTGTTTATTAGCCATGCCAAGGCCGACGGGGTGTTTTTTGCCGATGCCTTGAACAGCGCGATCAAGCAGGTGCCAGAACTGGAGTCGTGGTATGACGCCGAGGACCTTGCGAGCGGCAACAATTGGAAGGCCAAGTTGCAGGCCAACGCTTCTCAAAGCGTCTTCATAGCCATCCGAACCGAAGCCTACACCCAACGGCCTGTTTGTGTTGACGAGTTCCGATGGGCGCTGGAGCACGGTGTCCCGATCGTCGTCGTCGATGCCCTGATGCGCCCGGACATACCGCCTGCGACCCTGCCCTTCGCTTCCATGCCGACCGTCAGGGTGCCCGATGGCAACACCCACCGCGTTCTGGCCACGGCGCTCCGCGAGCATTTGCGCCTGCTCATGGTGGAAACC
>CAIRNV010000383.1 GCA_903880005.1 uncultured Verrucomicrobiota bacterium
ATCTACGACATCCAGCGCGCCGTCGCCGACAAGGCCACGGTGCCGATCTATTACGAGAGCCGCATCGCCAAGCTGGGCCTGAATGCCAGCGCGTTGCCGAAGCTCGACGCGGAGTTCGACGAGATCACCGAAGGGGAGGAGCTGACCAAGAAGGAGAAGCTCAAGACGAAGTGGGCCGCCCTGGAGGCCTTGGTGGGCGATCCGAAGCGCATCGCCCTCATTGCCGCCGATCTGGTGGCGCATTTCGAGAAGCGCACGGAAGCCATGGACGGCAAGGCGATGGTCGTCTGCATGAGCCGCCGCATCTGCGTGGACCTGTACGAGGCGATCATCCAGCTGCGCCCCGACTGGGCCGGCGCAAAGGATGACGAAGGCGAAGCGGGCTCGTCCGCCGAAGCCTCGGCGAAGGCGGAGACGTCTTGCGTGGTGAAGGTCGTCATGACCGGCAGCGCCGATGACGGCCCCGAGTGGCAGCCCCACATCCGCAACAAGGAGAAGCGCCGCACCCTGGCGAACCGCTTCAAGGATCCCAAGGACCCGTTCCGGATCGTGATCGTGCGCGACATGTGGCTGACCGGCTTCGACGCGCCCTGCCTGCACACGATGTATGCCGACAAGCCGATGCAGGGCCACGGCCTCATGCAGGCCATCGCCCGGGTGAACCGTGTCTTTCGCGACAAGCCAGGCGGGCTGGTCGTGGATTACCTCGGCCTCGCCGATCAACTGAAGCACGCCCTCGCCACCTACACCGAGAGCGGCGGCAAGGGTGATCCGACCTACGACACCCAGCAGGCCATCGCCCTGATGCAGGAGAAGCACGGCGTCGCCTGCGACATGATGCACGGATCGCCTTGGCGGGCGGCCGTGGGTGACGGCATGAAGACGCTCCTGGCGCTTCCGGGCCTGCAAGAGCACCTCCTCGAACAGGAAGACGGCAAGACCCGCTGGAACCAGGTCATCACCGAGCTGTCCCGGGCCTTTGCCCTTTGTGCGGCCAGCGATGAAGCGACGGAAATCCGCGATGACGTGGCCCTCTTCCAGGCCATCCAAGCCGCGTTGAACAAGCGGGACAGCGGCCACCGCAAGACGCCCGAGCAGATCGACGCGGCGGTGCGCCAACTCGTGAGCAAGGCCATCACGACCGACGGGCAGGTCATCGACGTGTTCACGGCCGCCGGACTCCCCAAGCCGGACATTTCCATCCTGAGCGACGGCTTCCTCGCCGAGGTGCGCGGCCTCAAGCACAAGAACGTGGCGGCCGAGCTTCTGGAGAAGCTGCTGAAGGACGAACTCAAGGTGCGTTCGAAGCGGAATCTCGTGCAGAGCCAGCTCTTCAGCGAGAAGCTCAAGAAGACCCTCAACGCCTACCACAACCGGGCCATCAGCACGATGGAGGTGATCGAGGAACTCATCCGCCTGGCCAAGGAACTCGACGCCGCCACCAAGCGGGGCGAAGACCTTGGCCTGACCGATGACGAGATCGCCTTCTACGACGCCCTCGCCGCCAACGAGAGTGCCGTGCGAGCGATGGGCGACGACAAGCTGAAGGTCATCGCGGCCGAACTCATCACCCAGGTCCGCAAGAGCGTGACGATTGACTGGACCCTCCGTGAGGGTGCCCGGGCCAAGATCCGGGTGATGGTGAAGCGCATCCTGAACAAGTACGGCTATCCACCGGACCTCCAGGAAGAGGCCGTGAAGACCGTGCTGGCGCAGGCCGAACTGCTCTGCGCGGATTGGGTGGAACCTGCGGGATCGGTGCGTTGATCTGAACCGAGAAGCTTGATGCAAGGTCCACGGCGACGCGAAGCCCTCCTGGCCCCAGAGGTTCCGTTGAAGACGGGAAACTTGTCGGCGGTGATGGACGGGTGGAGCCGGCTTGTGTTTGCGTGGGAGATCTCGAACACGCCGGACAGCGCGTTCTGCGTTGGCGCGTGGGAACGAGCGCTTGGGGCCGGGAGTCGGGTGCCCGACATCGCCAACACCGCACAGGGGGCGCAGTTCACCAGCGAGGCATGGCTGGGGGCGGTGGAGTCGTCCGGGGCGCGGGTGAGCATGGACGGTCGGGGGCGGTGGATTCGCGAGTACGGAGGAAGGCGGCCGTAGCAGGTGCTGGGGAACGCGTGTCCGGCAGAGGTGTACCATGTCCCTTCCTTGCATCGAGGCGAGAGGGGCAAGCGATGAAGACGACGAGTCGCGGCGAGCGCATGGGGCGCGGCGGGACAGGCACGAGGACGAAGACATCAGGGGAGATCTCCAGACCCCGGCCCATAACATAAATCGGCCGGAAATGGGTCCGATGATTGGGGACCACTTCACTTCCCTCACGCCCAACTGACCAGCGCTTCAAGAAACTGACCCTCCCTACCGTGCCTTCCAGAAGACACCCCATGGGGAGTGAGATGTACCCTAATGATTGGGGGAACTGATTTTTCCCTTGAATCTTCAGGGATGCTTTTGGGACCATAAAGAAGCGTGGGAAAACTTGAAAGTTTTGGCGTTGAGGATCGCCTCGTAAAGTTCCCGTAGTTAGCCTCATTACTTTTAAACTGATTCCCAAATCAATGGGGGCTGTGCGGCCTGAGGGCTGTGCCGTCGCCGACAACCGCAAGGAGACATCCATGCCCAGTTATAAGCATCCCGGCGTCTATATTGAAGAGATACCCAGTGGCGCCAAACCCATCGAAGGTGTTTCCACCTCGGTTGCTGCCCTCGTGGGACATGCGAAGGCCGGTCCCATTGGCGAGCCCACGTTGGTCCACAGTTGGGACGAATACCGCGCGGCCTTCGGCGAGATTGCTTCCGAACAGGACCATCTCGGGCTCGCGGCCTTCAACTTTTTCCTGAACGGCGGACGCGATGCGTATATCGCGCGTCTGGCCCAGGGGGCGTTGAACGCGAGTCTGCCGGCCAACACGATTCCCGGGCGGGCTGGGGGCAGTGCGAACGCCACGAATGTGCTGGCAATGACCGCCAAAAGTGCCGGCCTTTGGGGCAATGCGCTGCGGGCCCGCGTCACCGCAAGCGACGGTCTCCGGTTCGATCTGGAAATCAGTCGTTGGGACGGCGAGATGGACGGAACCAACGAGGTCACTTCCGTGCTCGAGAAGTTTGCAAACCTCTCGATGGACACCTCGGATCCGGGCTATGTGCTCACCGTGGTGAATGGAGGATCCCGTCAGGTGACGGTGGATCTTTCCAGCCAGGTGAAGGCCGCGCCGGCGACGTTCTACGAGAAGGCGACCAGCGTCAGCGGGGATCTGAGCACGATGGGGTGGCCATCGGTGACGGCGGGGATGACGTTGTCGTTGAACATCGACAATCTGGGCATCAAGACCATCACGCTTGGGGCGGCGCCGGGAGGGACCTACGACACCGGACTCGAGGTCGCGGCGGAGATCCAGACGCGGGTTCGGGCGCTGGGTGAGGCGTACGCGACGTTCACCTGTGCCTTTGCCGCCAACGTTCTGACGCTGACCTCGGGGGTGGATGGCGCGAATTCATCGGTGCTTGTGCGACCCGGGGCGCTGGCCACGCTGTTGAAGCTGGGCAAGGGGGCGGGGGGCACGGAGCAGCACGGAACGCGGGACGTGGTGCCGAGGCTCATGGCAGCAGCGGCGGCTCTCACGGGGGGTGACGATGGGAATCTTCCCGGCTCCGCCGATTACATCGCGCTGTTCAACAAGCTGAAGAAGGTCCGCGACGTGAACATTCTCCTGCTTCCCGGCGAGTCCATGGCGAAGGACGGGACCGGCAATCCCTGCATTGATGCGGCGATCGCGCATTGCGAAGCGATGGCCAACCGGATGCTGCTGGTGGATCCACCGGTCAATGTGGAACTCGACCAAGCGGAGAAGGTGAGTGCTCTCGGTCTCACGACCTCCACGTACGCGGCGCTTTATTATCCGTGGGTGAAGATGGCCAACCCTTTTTACAACCGGGACACCAACCCCACCGTGCCGAGGACACTCACGGTGGCACCCTCGCCGTTCGCGGCGGGGATCTGGGCGCGGACGGACGGTACGCGCGGCGTGTGGAAGGCCCCGGCGGGGGTGGAGGCTTCGGTGCGTGGCGTGGCCGGGCTGGAGTTCACGGTCGAGGACGGCGAGCAGGAGCAGTTGGATCCCGAGGGGGTCAATTGCCTGCGCAAGCTTCCGAGCTTCGGGGCTGTTCTCTGGGGAACCCGGACCCTCTCGACCAAGGCCAATCCGGAGTGGCGATACGTGCCGGTGCGCCGGACGGCGCTCTACATCCAGAGCAGCATTTACAACGGCATCCAGTGGGCGGTGTTCGAGCCGAATGATCACCGTCTGTGGTCCTCGTTGCGCACCAATGTCGGGGCGTTCATGGACGGATTGTTCCGGGCGGGTGCGTTCCAGGGACAGAAGGCGTCGGACGCCTACTTCGTGCGGTGCGGACTGGGGGACACGATGACCCAGGACGACATCGATCGCGGGCAGGTGATTGCCATCGTCGGCTTCGCCCCGCTGAAGCCCGCCGAATTCGTGATTGTTCGGATCCAGCAAAAAGTCGGTCAGTCCTGATCCTGATTAAGGAGGCAAACAAATGGCTGCTCCCATGTTCCCGGTCAATGCCCACAGGCATGACCCCTACCGCACCTTCAAATTCCAGATCTTGATCGACGGGAAACCCGTTGCCGGGCTGAAGAAAATGGGTGCTCTGAAGCGCAAGACCGAGGCCATCAAGTGGCGCGCCGCGGGCGATCCCAGCAAGGAACGCATTCTGCCGGGTGGCACTTCGTACGAGCCAATCACGCTTGAGCAGGGGTTGTCGCACGATCCCGTCTTCGAGAATTGGGCCAACCTGGTGAACAACATCGAGGGCGATGCGGCGATGTCCCTGAAGAACTTCCGCAAGGACATCGTGATCAACGTGCTCAATCTCCAGGGGCAGGTGGCGATTTCCTACAAGGTGTTCCGCGCCTGGGTTTCCGAATACCAGGCCGTGCCCGAGATGGATGCCGCCACCATGAATGCCGTGGGCATCCAGACCCTCACGCTTCAGCACGAGGGCTGGCAGCGCGACACGGCGGTCAACGAACCGACGGAATCCTAAACGGCGAACATTCCATGCGACTCCCGGGCGGACTCGTGGAAGGCGACACAAGGCGCCGCGACTGGGCCTTCCGCCCGGTTTCCGGGGAACTCGAACTTGCCGTGGCCGAGGCCGGGGAGGCCTCGGCGACCATGCCCCTCGCCGTCACCCGCGCACTCGCCGTCGCCCTCCGTCATCTGGCGGGCGTCGCCCCCAACGAGACACGGGTGGCGGATCTCTGCGTGGGGGACCGCCAGTTCCTGATGCGGGAGCTCGACCGCCATCTCGGGTCTGAAGGTGGATGGTTCGAGGCCGATTGTCCGCAATGCGGCCAGCGCTTCGACTTCGAGGTGGCGTACGCCGATCTGCCGGTGCAGGAAGCGGGGCCCGGGTTTCCCTGCGCCCGGGTGGACATGGAGGGGCGGCAGTTCAGGTTTCGATTGCCGACTGGGGCGGACCAGCAGGGGCTGACCGCCCAACCCGAAGCACGGGCGCATGCCTGGCTGCTGGGGCGTCTGATCCAGGAAGGGGACCTTCCCGAAGTCCCGGGCCAGGATCTGATCGCGGCGGCCGAGGGGGCGCTGGAGTCGATTGCGCCGGGGATTGTTTCGAAGGTGCAAGCCGCCTGTCCCTCCTGCGGAACCATCAACGAGGTGGAACTGGATCCTTACCGCGTGCTTTCCCGCCGCACGGATTCCCTGCTCCAGGAGGTGCATCAGATCGCCCTCCATTACCACTGGTCCGAAGCCGACATCCTGCGCCTGCCGCGTCCGCGCCGGCTGCAGTATCTGCGTCTCATCGACCGCGCCCGCGGCATGGCCGCATGACCCACACCATGGGACTTTTCAACGACACCCTCCACGACGCCCGGCGACCGGTCTCCGCGACCTGGGTGCGCCGCTCCAGCGAGGCCGACGCCGAAGGGCCGGTGGGCCCGGAGGATTTTTCCGTGGCAGAGGAACCGTCCCCGTCCGGGATGTCGACGGTGTTCCGATTTCAGAAGGTGGGACCGGCGGTCAGCAAGCCGTCCGCGTCCCGCGAGGCGTCATTCCGGGCGGATGCGGGGAGGACCCGCATTCCGTCTGGCGACCCTTTGTCAGCGGCGATTCCGGTTGAAGGACCGGAGTTGTCCGCCACGAATGTCAACGGAGACGAAGACATTTCCGTGCGGAGTGTGAACCGTGGAAGCGAACTGGAAACAGGACAGCAAGGACACATAGGCCCGAGCAAGGTAACGGCAGCCAACGTGAATTCTGAGACGAAGGTCCCTCGGTCGGCACAGTCGCCCGAGTCTTTCGAGTCAGTGTCTTTTCGCGAGACGCTTAAGCCCCGAATCCCAGACGGCCGTGAACGAACTGTTAGCCAAACTGGAGAAGCATTTCCTGCGAGCCGGCCGTCGGGTCGGGGCGCCTCACCTTCTGATTCCTTTGCGGATCCCTCCCCCGCCCACCCCGGGGGAGCGAGCACCGCGCGACGTGCGGTTTCGGGTGGCACCCAGCCCCTGCCGGTGGCGAGTGCTGGTCTGGGTGGTGTGACGCCATTCGGGCCTTCTTCAACGGGCTCCCCTGCGACGCCCAACCCGGCGGGAACTCCTTCCTCCACACTGCCGCAAACCTCGGCGAACCCCACCGGCTTGGCGATGCCGGAAGCCGGTCCGTCCTCGATCCCCAGCCGTCCGGCTAGGGGACGAAGTTCGGAGGGTGGTAGTGTTGAGGGTCCGGGGCCCTCCGCGTCATGGCCTGTGCGATCTCCCGGCCGCCCTGCCGAACCGGTTCTCGCCGGCCTGGTGATTGGTCGCATCGACGTCGTGGTGGTGTCGTCGGCACCTGCGCAGGCATCAGCGCCGTCCGCGCCGTCCGCGCCGGACCGCGGATTCACCAGCCGCAACTACCTTCGACGCCTCTGACATGTCCCTTGAACCCTCACCATTGTCTCAGGTCTGCAAGGGGATCCGCGCCTATCTTGACGGGGAGATCAACGGGCCCGACCGCGACAAGGTGAACGTGATCCTGGCCACGCCGGCCGAAACCGCGGCGGATGCGGCGGGAGAGACCAATCACCGGTTGAATCTGTTTTTCTACCGGTTCGAGCCGGCGGGGCTGTTCCCGGACAACCTGCCAGGCCAGATCGGATGGCTTCGGGGATTCTGTCTGGTCACCCCATTCGGGATTGCGGAGGACGGTATCGGGGCAGGCGAGAATGACCTGCGGCTGCTCGGCGAGGTGGTTCGGATTTTCCAGGAAAAACCTGTGTTCCGCCTGACCTTGGATGGCGCGGATTACCAGCTCCAGGTCATCTTCCAATCCTTCGGTCTCGATCAGTTGAACCAGCTTTGGTCGACGCAGGGGGACACAACTTACCGGCCTTCGGTGATGTACGAAGTCTCGCTGGCGCCGGTGGTCCCCTTGGAGCCCGCCATTCCCGCGCCGCTTGCGGGTGGCTTCGGGGTGCGGACCTACGCCGAACTCGATCCTGCGGCGGAGGCTGTGTCGTCGCAGGTGCCCGAGGTTCCGCCCTTGGTGCCGGACCTTGGCAGGGTGGATTGGACCCCGGCCGTGGCCTGGGTGACCGGGACTTCGTGTGCCTTCAGCCTGAGTTTTGCGGTAGAAAGTGCTGCGTTGGCCGCCTTTGTGCCGCGGGTCTGGCTGGCGGGAAAGGTCGGCGAAACCGTGCGACTCCGCTGGCAAACCTGGGATGCGACCCAGGGCTGGCAGGCCGGGTCGGTGGTGAACGCCGTGGTGCCCAGCACCTCCATCGACCCCGAGACGGTCGCCGGAGCTCCCGTCGTGGATCTGACTCTCCCATTCAACAATCGCGTCGGTCAGATGCTGCTCCATGCGGAGCGCGACTACGCTCGCCCGGCCGACGGCGTCATCGAGACGGTCCAATCCAATCCGCTGCTCATCAGCCTTTACGGGCCCTAGACCATGAATGCCGCCCCGGTCGAAGCCCCTTCCCTCGCCACCTTCGATGCCGAATGGCAGCGCCTGGATTTCCTCGTGTGGTGTCTGTCGCGCGGGCGGCGTGGGGAGTCGGTGACCGATGCCGAGATCGGGCGATTGCGGGAATTGCAGGGCCAGGTGGATGCCCTGCGCAGCCCAGGGGGGATGTGGGAGAGCACGTTGGGATTCGGGTTGGGGCCCATGGAATACGATGTTCTCGCCTGCGCGCTGGTGCCCGAGGCGGAGCCTAGGTTGGGCTGGGCGTTCCAGGGCCTGCAGGCAGGGTCCTCGCATCCCTGGGCGAGCCGCTCGCTCATCCAGGAACTCCTGGCCCTCGACTCCGGCCAGGCGGAGATGCTTCGCACGGCGCTGGGTCCTGGTGGTGCGCTGCGCCGACGCCGGTTGGTCCGGGTCGAGCATGAGGATCCCTACCGGCCGATCACCCCTGAGCCATGGCTGGTGGCGCGACTGGTCGGGCGGCCGCAGGACCTGCCGCCGCCGCCCGGGGCGACGCTGGTGGATCAACCGGCGACCTGGGCGGACCTGATCCTCTCGCGGGGCCGGTTGGCGATGTTGAAGGAGTTCATGCTCTGGATCGAACAGCGGAGCACCGTGGTGGAGACCTGGGGCGGCCAGCGGGTGGGCGGGCCGGTCGCGTTGTTCGCGGGCCCTTCCGGCACCGGGAAGACCTACGCCGCGAGTGTGATCGCGAACACCCTTGGCTGGCGGCTTTACCGCGTGGACCTCGGCAGGCTGGTGAGCAAGTACATCGGTGAAACGGAGGAGAACCTGAACCACCTCTTCGACGCGGCCCATGGGCAGTCGATGGTCCTGCAGTTCGACGAGGCGGACGCACTGTTCTCGAAGCGGGGCGAGGTCAAGGAGGCGCGGGACCGGTATGCGAACATGGAGGTCAGCCACCTGCTTACCCGCATCGAGGCCCACGACGGCCCGTGCATCCTGACCACGAACCTCCGCAAGCAGCTCGATTCGGCGTTTACTCGTCGATTCCAGATGGTGGTGGAGTTCACGCGACCCGATGCCACGGCCCGTGCGGAGCTGTGGCGTCGGCTCCTTCCGCCCCGGGCTCCGCTGGCACCCGAGGTTGATCCGGAAACGTTGGGCAATGCCGTGGCCCTCACCGGCGGGGCCATCCGCAATGCCGCCCTCCACGCGGCCTATCTGGCCGCCGGACGCAACCAGTCGATCGCCCTCGCGCACCTTGCCCATGCGGTATTCCGCGAGCTTTCGAAGGACGGACGCGAAATCGCGCTTCAGGAATTGGGAATGCTGGCGGCGCATCTGCCCGCCGAACTGCTCGATGAAAACTGAAATCGGACGAATCCAACTGCGGCTGCCCGCGGGACTCGAGCGCCGTTCCCGGCGCATCGGCCGGCTGGTGGGCGAGGCCCTGGCACGGTGCGACCTGTCCTCGGGCCGCATCGATCAACTGGCGGTGGGTCCAGTGACGGTGGACGTGCGCCGATCGGATCGCGCCATCGCGGATCACATCGCGGGAAACATCCACGCCGCCATCGGACGGCAAACCCGGACCTCCTGAACCATGCTCTCGCCCACCAAGGGATTCCTGATCGAGTACGCGCTGTCGCTGCCGCCACTGGTGCTTGCCTTTGACTTCAATCCCCAGACCCTCACGCGCAACCGGAGCATCACCCTCACCCTGGGCAGCACGCCGGCGACCCGCGGGGGTTATGATTTCATGCTGCCGACCGAGACCGCCCGCGTGGCGCAGGGCGTGGCGGTCGAACCGGAGAGCTTCGACGTCGAGATCCTGCTCGATGCCACCGATCGGATGAACGCCGACGACGTGCTGGCGCGCACGCTGGGGATCCAGCCGGAACTGGACACCCTGCGGACCATGGTGGAGCCGAAGACCCAGGGACCGGGCGGATTGCAGACATTGGCCAGCCTCGGGCTCGGGGGCACCCGCGCCTTCCAGCGTTCCCAGTGTGCCTCGGTCCTCCTGTTCGTCTGGGGGACGCACGTCCTGCCCGTGTTCCTGAAAAGCATCGAGGTCGGGGAAGCGGCTCATCTCCCGGACCTCACCCCCTACCGGGCCACGGTGAAGCTGGGATTGCAGGTGATCGAGGGCAACAACCCGTTCTACGAAGTGGAGAAGATCCGGCAGGTGATCGGCGCCGGACTCAACACCGTGCGCACGGCGGTCTCTGCCGTGGGAGGACTGTTCTAATGCTGCTCAAGAACTCCCGCTACAAGGACGCCCGTCGCTTCGAACCGGATGCGGAGGGAAACGTCCCCTGCAAAGGCATCCGGCCCCGCGCCATCGGACCTGCCGTTGGAGTGCTGGAACACGTCATCCGCGAGGGCGACCGACTGGATCTGCTCGCCCGCCATTACTACGGCGACGACCGCCTCTGGTGGCGGATTCTCGATGCGAATCCCGATCTCCTGAGCAGTGTGGAGTTGTCACTCCAGGAGCGCGCCGGCGAGATGATCCTGATCCCCAAAGCCAAGGAGTAAGCCGCCATGCTGCTCGACCTGTTCTCCGAAAAAGACCGCGCCCCGGCCGAGCTGGTGATCTTCGTCGATGACGTCGAGATCACCGAGCTCTACCCCTTTGTGCGCGAGGCGACGGTCGAAACCAGCAGGACCGAGGCCGCCACGGCGTCCCTAAGCTTCGAGACGCGACGCGATGAATCCGGACGTTGGACGGTGCAGGATGCCGACATTTTGAAGCCGTGGTCGCGCATCGTCATTTCGGCCGCGTTCGGCAGCCGGGTCGAGGAGGTGATGCGGGGGTACATCCGCGAGGTAAACCTAGAAACGCCGCAGGATGCGGGGGCGGCGCTGGTGAAGGTCGAATGCCAGGACGACTCCCTCCGCCTCGATCGCGAGCACCGCCGCCGGACTTGGGGCACCACCGATCTTCCCACCACCGACCGTCAGTTGCTGGACGAGATCCTGCTCCCCTACGGTCTCAGTGCCGATCCCGAGTCGGGCCCCGGCCAGTCCCGGCTGGTGGGAGTGGCCCAGGACGACACCGACATCAAATTCCTCAGGTGTCGCGCCGAGTTCAACGGGTACGAGCTGATCTTCCGCGAAGGCACGGTCTACTTCGGTCCCCTGCGCCTGAAAGCAGATCCGCAGGACACCCTGATGGTCCAGGCGGGAGCCGAAACCAACTGCATTGCGATCAACGTCCGGGCCGACGGCCATCAGGCCGATGCCGTGGCGTACGACGCCCCGGCCGAGAGCGGCGACGCGACCAAGCCGGAGACGGTGAAACCAGACCTGCCTCTCCTGGGACTCACGCGCGCCGACAGCAGTGCCGCGGGTCTCGAACCGTTCGTGTGGAAGATGTCGGCCGAAGCGGGCGCGGATCCGGAACGGCTCCGGGCCTTGGCGCAGATGAAGGCCAACGACCTCGACATCCACCGGGTCCAGGGCGAGGGCGAACTCGACGGCACGATGTACGGCCACGTGCTGAAGGTGGGACTTCCGGTGCCGGTCGATGGCCTCGGCGACTGGATGTCGGGTGTCTACTACGTCGATGCCGTCAGCCACAGCTTCACCGCGAGCGGGTACAAGCAGCGGTTCCGGCTCCTGCGAAACGCATTTGGCGACAATCTGGACAGTGTCTCCGGCTTGGCCGGGGCGCTGGCGGGGGTTCTCTGATGCCTGAAGATGTCCAACGCCAGCTGGCCCGGAACCTCGCCCAACGTCGGGCGTACGGGAAATACCGTGGCTTCGTCACTGACAACGCCGATCCCGACAAGCTGGGGCGGGTGAAGGTCCGGGTGCCCTCGCTCCTGGGCGATGCGGAGACCGATTGGGCGCTGCCGTGCGTTCCGTGCGGGGGCCTGAAGAACCTGGGATTCTTCACTGTGCCCGGCGTCGGCGCGCAGGTCTGGGTCGAGTTCGAGGGGGGCAACCTCGATTTCCCGATCTGGACCGGAACCTTCTGGCAGCAGCCGGGAGACACGCCGTCGGAGATCCAGGATCAGGCGACCACCCAGGTCTGGCGGACCGCGAAGGGCCATGTGCTGCTGTTGGAGGACAAGGACGATGCGGAGCAGGTGAAACTCCTCCACTCAGCGGGTGCGATGCTTGACCTGAACAAGGACGGCAATGTCGAGCTCACCGACAACAACGGCGCGAAGCTCACCCTCGATGCAGCCAACAACCAGGCAGTGCTGGAGGATGCCAACGGCAACACCCTCACCCTTTCGAGCCAGGGCGCCACGCTGGAGGATGCCAACGGGAACAAGATCGAAATGGCGGCGTCAGGCGTGAAGGTGAGCACCCGTGCGACCATCACGCTGGAAGGCAGCCAGGTCATGCTCGGCGGGGCAGGAGGCGAACCTGTCATCAAGGGCACCAGCTTCCTCACCCTCTTTGCCACGCATGTCCACCCCACCGGCGTCGGCCCTTCGGGACCGCCGATTCCCCAGGGCGAAATGAGCAGCCTCTCCACCAAGGTCATGAGCGCTTAGACACCGGATCCGGCCGAACCCAAACCCAACCGCATCCTCAACCCGACAAGACTCCATGGCACGACGCATCGTGGATCCTCCCTACCTGGCCTTTCCGTTCCACATGGACGGAGCGGCGCCGGCGCTGGCGACGCGGGCGGCCCACGTCCGGGGCCAGATCGAGCAGGTCCTGTTCACCCTTCCCGGGGAGCGCGTGTTCCGTCCGGAGTTCGGGGCCGGGATGAAGGCGCTGGTTTTCGAACCGAACGACACGCCCCTCTGGCAGATCACCAAGCGCCGGTTGTTGTCCTCCCTGGCGGAGGCGCTGAAGGGCGAGGTGGACCCGAAGAGCATCGAGGTGGATGTCACCGGCGAGGAGGCCAATCTGTCCGTCTCCATCGCCTACACGCTGGCGGCCGTCGGGCACCGAGAGAGCCAGCAATTCCAGGTGGGAGGTTCCTGATGGCCATCGATCCCATTCCCAAGCTCCTGTTCGACGGACGTTGCCCCGACTGCGGCCGGCGCAAGGTCGACCTGCCCGACACCCTGCCCGTCGTGGGGGACGACTTCGACTGGGACCAGCGGGATTACGACGGCTTCCGGCTGTTCATGCTCCAGGAGCTGGCGGCCCGATTTCCCGAGCGGCGCCGCTGGACTCCGGCGGACGTCGAGGTGGCGTTGATCGAAGTGCTCGCCTGCGCGCTGGATCAGATTTCGGACGCCACGGATCGCGCGGCGGCGGAGGCCTATCTCGAAACCGCGCGCCGGCCGGAATCCCTCCGTCGATTGCTGCTCCTGGTGGGCTACGACGTCGCGGGCCTGGCGAAACGGCTTCGATCGAAACCCTTCGAACACCTGACCGAGGTCCAGGCGCGCCAGGAGGTCACGGCGGCGGACCTGGTGGTCTTCGATAACTGGTGGCTGGATCATCCCGAGCGAATGGACCAGGCGCGTCTCGAAGGACCGCGGGCGATCCATGACCAGCACCGGATGGTCACGATTTCCGATTTCGAGAACCGGCTGGAGGATCATCCCCTGGTCCTCCGTGCGCACGCCTGGGAACGCTGGGATGGCTCGTGGTCGGTGGTGCATGTGGCCGTGGTTCTGTGGAAACGGACAGGTCTCGATGAGGCGGTGGTCTTCGAAAACGAGATCTGGGCCGAGATCACCGCCTTCCATGCCGAACGCGACCTGTTCCTTCCGACGCGAACCGATGGGCCGAGCGTCAGGGCGATCCTGTATCCGTATCTCGAAGCCTACCGGATGGTGGGGCAGGAAGTGGTGCTGGAATCCGCCGAGGAAGTTGGCATCCAGCTCGCCCTCTCAATCCAGGTGGACCCGGACTATTTCCAGTCCGAGATCCGCCACGCCGTCGAAAAGGTCCTGGGAACCGGGCCGGGTGGCTTCTTCGAGCCCGGCCGTCTGCGCTTCGGCGAGGACCTGCTGGCCAGCGATCTGTACCAGGCCCTGATGGTGCTCGATGGGGTCGACAACGTTTGTCTCAACCGTTTCAAGCGGCTCGGCGATCGGTTCGCCGATCAGGCCGCTTCCGGTCGCATCGTGCTGGAGGGACTCGAGGTGGCGATCTGTGACAACCGTCCCGATCGTCCTGAACGCGGTTACTTCACCTTGAAACTGCACGGGGGGAGGAAGGGATGAGCGACCTGACCCGATGGAACCGCGCCGGCCTTGCGCGCTTCGAGTATCTCGATGGCAACGCCGCCGTTTATCTGGAGCGGTTGCGGGTGGGCCTCGCCCGGGAGTTCCCGCACTGGACCCCGGCGAAGGCGGTGGTTCCCGCCGATGAAACGGAGGAGGCACGCAAGCAGCGGCTGGAGGAACTCTACGCCGCCAATCCCGACGACATGCTCTGGCAGTTGACCCGGCAGTTCGCCCGGTCCTGCCATGTGCTTGGGGACCATCTCGACGCCTACGCGAACGAGTCCTATCTCGAGACTGCCACCCAGTGGGACAACCTCCGCAAACTGGTCGCCCTGCTGGACTACGCACCCCGTCCGCCCGCGTCCGCGAGCGCTCCGGTGGCCCTGATCCTGAAGCCCGGAAAATCCGGGATGGTCACCGCCGGCCTGCAAATCAAACACAGCCCGGCGACCGGGGCGCCGCTGATGTTCGAAACCCTGACCGACCTGGATGTCGACGCCACCTGGAACGTGGTCCATGCCCGCGATCATCTCCGAAATCCCGCCGCTCTCTCCGGGTTGTCCGTGGTTCTCGAAGGGCGCCTCGACAAGTTGAAGAACGGCGAGCCGCTGGTGCTGGAGGATGAACGCGACGGCCGGCTGTCCGCGCATCTCGTGGAGGGCATCGTGCTCGGCGAAGGGAGCACTGCGGTCACCGTGACCCCCGCGTTTCCCGCCGGATTCGCCCGCGGTTGGACCCGGGTTCATCTGTTGCCGAAGGAGAAACTGACCCCGCTCGGCCCGGCCGCGACCGGCGTGGACACGGTGGGACACAGCCTTCACTTGGCCGTGCCAACCGACGGGTTGGCGGCGGGGGACATCGTGGTGATCCGGTCGGAGGACGACAAACCGTACTTCCGCCGCATCAAGGCGGTGCACGACCGGCGCCTGGTTTTTTATCGCGCCATCGATCAACTCACCCTGGCTGGCGCCACGGTGGCCCGGCCCGTCACCGTGCCCCTGTCGGATCTGGCGAACCCGCCGACCGGGCGCACCCTCGACAAGGATGGCACGGTGGTTGATGTGGTCTTCGCCGCCGGAGACTGGTCGCGGCTCGCAGGCCAGTGGCTGGCGGACATCCGGATTTTCGGCGAGGGCGCTGGACGTCGCGAATACCTGCCCGCCTACCGCTGTCTCCATGCCAAGTACGTCCCGGTGACCACCGACAGCGAAAAGGTCATGCCCGGGGATCGTCCCGGGTACACCACCCTTACGCTGACCTGGCACCCGGAGACCGATGGGGTGTCGGGATCGACGGATCTGAAGCTGAAGAATCCCCAGGCCCTGCTGGCGCCTCCGCCGACGGCGGGAGCCTGGCGGGTGGATCTGTTCCTGAACCGAAGCGACAAGGGGGGACTCGGGGAGGTGCTGGTCACCAGCCAATGCAAGCACACCACCGCCGGGGATCTCGCGGTGGTGGTGAAGGGCGGCCGGATGGCCTGGGCCCGGCTGGGCACGGTCGAGACCGATCAGGAAATCGAGGAATCGACCCTCACCGCAAAGACCCGCTGGCAGGACCGCGGCGGGGGACCGTTCTTCCTTTCCGCCACGCGGGTTCACGGTCACTTCACCCTTGAGGCGCGGGTCATCGACTGGACCACCAACGCCACGCCCCTCACCGGCCGGCGAATCGTGCCGGAGACCGCGGTCGCGGGCTGGAAGACAGGACGCGCGTTGATCATCGACAACGGGGTTTCGGTTCTTGAGACCAGCCTTGAGGCGATGGATCCGGCCGGGGCCTGGTTTGTTCTGGCCGACGAGGTGCCAGCCGGAACCACGGTGGGGAATCTTCAGGTTTACGCCAACGTCGTGGAGGCCGGGCACGGCGAGACCCGGCCCGAACGCGTCCTAGGCAGCGGGGATGGAACCCGCAGCAACCAGCAGTTCACGCTGGAGGTGTCGAACCTGAGTTTTGTGGCCGATCCGACGATGACGGCCGGAGTTCGCGCTGACCTCGACGTCACCGTGGCCGGCGAGACTTGGACGCAGGTGGCGAACCTCAAGGACTCGGAGTCGTGCGATGCCCACTACAGGGTTTGGGTGGACGAGGATGGCCATGCGACGATCCAGTTCGGTGACGGCCGACATGGACGCCGGCTTCCGAGCGGAGGCAGCAACGTGCGGGTCGCCTTCCGGCAGGGTTCGGGAAGCGTTGGTAACCTGGGCCCCGGAAGCCTGGTGAAACTCTCCCGGCCCCACGCCCTGATCGAAAGCCTGGTGCAGGCGATTCCCAGCTCGGGCGGGGCGGATCGAGAAACAAACAACGACCTCCGGGGGAATGCCCCGGCCACGTTGCTGGCCCTGGATCGGGCGGTGTCGCTGGAGGATTACACCCAGCTGGCCCGGGGCCACGCGAGTGTCTGGCAGGCGCGCGCCTTCCGATCCAAGCCTGGCCTCGGTCAGCGTGAACGGCTGGAGGTGGTGGTCATGGCCGCCGGCGGCGGTGTCCTGTCCGAATCGCTCAAAACCGAATTGCGCGACTTCCTGGCCGCGCGCGGCCAGCCGGGCGTGGTGATCACGGTGGGCGACTTCGAGCGCGTTACGTTCCGGCTGTCCGTGACCGTCCGGGTTCGGACCAAGGCCTTCGATCGACTGGAGATCATCGATACCGTGAGGGCCGCGCTCGAGGCCGCGTTCTCCGAGAAGATTCGCCAGCTGGGCCAAACCTTGTACCGCGGCGAAATCTACGAGGTGGTCGACCGGGTAACCGGGGTGGAGAACAGCGATTGCACGATCGCCCTTGCACCGCCGGCCGCCGGGATCTCACCCGTCCGCGCCGCGTTGATTGATGGCAGCGTTCTGGTGGCCCGGCCGGGCGATCGCCAGTGCCTCGTGCTTGAGTCAGGCGGTGTGGCGGTCGTGGTGGAGGAGTACACCCTATGAGCCGGAATCCGAACTACGGCGAGCGTCTGAGGCAGTGGCTGCCGGCAGTGTGGCGGGAACGCGACGAAAGCGGGGATCTGACCCGTGTCCTGCGTGTCTATGGCGAGTTGTTGGACACCTTTCACGCAACCGTGGTCCAGCGCCGCGACGACAGCTTTCCGGATCAAGACACCGACGGGGAGCATTGCCAAGACTGGCTCCTGCCGTACTTCGCGCGGCTGCTGGATGTGCGTCTGGTTTCCCCTGACCCGGCCGGACGTCGTGCCGAACTCCGCGATGCGGTGGCCTGGCGTCAGCGCAAAGGCACGCGGGTATCGATCGAGGCCATCGCCGAGGCCGTGGGCCAGTTCGAGGTGGAAATCCACGAGGGCTGGAAACGCGTGGCCATCACCCCGCGCGTTGACCGTCCCCTGATTTCGGAGGCCGCCTACGGTGAACGCCCCCTTCCCACGCCGGCCACCCCGGCGCTGCGGGCCGGTCATCCCGGGTTGCCGGCGGTGACGCTGGATCTCCGACGTTGTTCGCGCGCGGTGCAGTGTGATCCCGGCAATCCCGGCGCGCACGAGACGCGCTTTGCCGACACGCGCCTGACCTGGCGGCAGGTCCACCGCCATGGCGTGCCCTGTCTGCCGGACAGCTACCAGGACGTCTCCCGCCGGACGCCGGATGTGCGGACACCGGAACGGCGGCACGGGCTGTATCATCCGCGGCGCATCCTGCTCCACCTGCCGCCGCCCGAGGGGTTCTTCGCGACCGGCCATGCCACGGTGAACTGGAGCAGTATCAAGGCCGTATTCACGCAGCATCTGAAGACGGATGTCTCGGCGTGGCCCGAGGATCGGTTGAACACGGTCTCGCTCGGACCAGCGCTGGAACTGACCGTGCGCCGGATCCTCTGGAAGGGCAGTCCACGGATCCGCATCAGCCTCCGGGGCCTCACGCCGGCACCCGTCCAGCTCCGCGGAATCCTTAAGATCGATCACGCCGCGTTGATCGTGTTCGAAAACCTCTGGCTGGATAACCGGGTCGAGATCGCCACCGGCACCGTGGAACTGGTCGGATGCGCCGCGCGCCAGCTGGTCGTCACCACCGCCGAGACCGCTTTGCCTGCGGTCGAGGCCCGCGCCTGTCTGTTCAAGAAACTCGAAGCCAGCCCCGGCCTGGTCCGGCTCGAGTTCGTCACCGTGCTCGAGACGCTCTTCGCCGACCGCGTGGAAGCCAGTGACTGCATTCTGATTCCGGACCTCCGGAAGAAGTCCGGGAGCGACGATCTTCCCTCTGCGGGTTGCGTCCGGTTCAGCCAGATCTTCCACATTCCACGCCCACCGGATCCGAACGATCCGACCCTGGTCAACGACCTGCTCTGGGTCTCGCAGGGCCGGCGCTCCGGGCTGCGTTGCCACCGGGTCTCGTGCACCACGGCCAAACCTTTGTTCTGGAGCGACACCTTTGGCGAACCCGGCTGCGCGGTGCTGCATCCCGAATGCGCGACGGCCATCGCCTCCGGGGCGGAGGACGGCGGCGAGATGGGGGCGTGCCATGAATTCCGGCACGTCCTTCGCCGTCGGGCCGTGCTCGACAAGCTGATGGAATTTCTCCCGGTGGGCATGGAGGCGGTGCTCGTCCCGGACACCAGTCTCGCCTGTCCGCCGCCCGAACCGATTTGAAAGGGGATACCCCATGAAGACCCAGATCTCCCGCGATACCTTCCAGCCGTCCCGCCACTACTCGGCCGTCTATCTGCAACAGGGCCGCATGATCCTGGATGCCGACTGGAATGAACTGAGCGACATCCAGAAAACCGCGCTGGAATCCTCACTGCGCGACGCCATCGCCAGCGGAGCCCCCAGCGTGGGCGGCCTGGCCGTGATCGCCGATCCGCCCGGCTCCACCACCCTCCGCATCCGACCCGGTGCCCTCTACGTCGACGGTGTTCCCGCGCGTCTCGATGCCTCCGCGCCCCTGGCGATCAGCGCCCAGCCGGATTATCCCATCGGCGTCGCGGACAGCGGTCAGAGCCTGAAGCTCTACGCCGACGTCTGGGAACGCACGGTCACGGCCCTGCAGGATCCGTCGCTCATCGACGCCGCGTTGCACGGGGCGGACACCGCGACCCGCACCCAGACGATGCTTCAGGTGAAGTGGTGTTCGGACACCCTTGATCCGCTGAACGAGACGATCAACCCGACGCTCGGCACGGCGTCGTTGTCTCTCAAACTCCGGCTGATCGCCAGTGGCGGGGACAAGTGCGATCCGTGCGCCAGCCAGGTGAAGGTGGACGAGCGCCTGGGCAACTACCTCTTCCGGGTGGAGGTTCATGACTTCGATCCGGTCGGCCAATGGCTGACCCTGAAGTGGTCGCGCGACAACGGGGCCGAGGCCTGCAAACCGGCGGAGATGCCCCCCGGGTTCAACCAGGGGCCCTGGGTCTGGGAGTTCTTCGACGACACCACCGAGCGGTTGCTCGGAAATCACTTCGTCGGCACCCCACCCAAGCTGCGCGGATTGATCCAGGAGACGGCGGTGGTGCCGGTCGGGGCGAACGATCCGAAGCAGTATGTCCGCCAGTGGGACGGCTATCTCCGCATCAAACTCGACACCGGAGTCCTGGCGGCGGGGCGGGATCGCGGGGTGGCTCTGGCCCTTGGATTGGAGGCCAGCGAAAGCCACGGGCGCGTGCATCTCGCAGCGGGCCGACTCAAGATCAACCTGGAGCTGCTTGAGCTCACCCTGGAAACCGCCGGTCGGCAGTTTGTGCCGGGCGACTTCTGGCAGGCCCAGGTGCGGGAGGCTTCGAATGCCAGCGGGGACATCGTGCTGTCGGCGGCCTCGCCGCGCGGGGTGCGGCATCATTACCTGCTGCTGGGTGTGGTCGGCGTGGACCGGCGACTCGTCCCGCAGGGCGACGCCTTCGCCCGGCGCATGACGTTTCCGCCCCTGACCAATCTCACCGCCGACAAGGTCGGCCTGACCAACAACTGCGCCAAGCTCTACGGAACCGCGGTGAACGTGCAGCAGGCGTTGGACAACCTGTGCGCCATCGACGCCACGGACATCGCCTACACCCTGCCCGGATGCGTTGGGAACACCCTGCGCGGCCTGCTGGGCTTTGCACCCGCGGATGACGATGTTGCGGCGGTTCTCGACAAGATCCTGTGCGAACACGACGCGACCAACCTGCCGTACGCGGTGCCTGCCTGCGGAACGGGACCCACAGTACGCAGCCTCCTGGGCCTGACCCCCGGCGACGGACAGGTCGCGCCGGTCCTCGACGCACTCATGTGCGGGCTGAACGCCGGGACGTTGCCGTACACCGTTCCCGACTGCGGCACCGGGGCGAGCGTGCGTGGTCTCTTGGGCCTCACCGCCGGTGCCAACCAGGTGGCTCCCGTGCTCGATGCCCTGATGTGCGGGCTGAAGGCGGACGTCCTGCCCCTGGACAAGACCGACACCGCCCTGTGCCCGGATCTCCAGGCGGCCAGCGTGGTCACGGTGCAGGATGCGCTCCGCGTGCTTTGTGCGCGGTCAGGGGGCGGGTGCGCGATCGTGGTGAGCACCCCGGAAATGCTCCTCGCGCTCCTCACCGAGTTCGCAGGCTCGACCGCCGCCACGGATCTTTGGCTGTGTCTGAAACCTGGGACTTATCCTCTGCCCGAGATTCCGCCGATCACCGGGAAGCGGAGTCTGCGAATCTGCGCCGAGGGACCGGAGTCGGTGTTGATCCAGTACTCCGGCACGGTGCTGAGCATCGAGGCCGCTGATGTTCTTCTCAGCGACTTCAGTTTCACGTTTTCCCGCCGGGACGGGCACCTGGTCATCCGCGCGACGGAATCGAGAACACGCGGATGCCGGTTCTCACGCACCAGCTTGGACAATGGACCCTCCATGATCAGCGTGGGCGGACGCGGCAGGGGTTCGTGCCGGATGGACTGGAGCGGCAACTCGCTCACCGCCGAAATCAGAAACGTGGTTGGCACTGGGGGCGACCGATTCGCCGGAGTCAATGCGGTGGGCGACGCCCGGCTGAGCGGAGCCCTGCTGGCCCTGGGGGAGCAGAACCTGCTTGAGGACAAGACGGCCTTCGACAAGGCGATCCTCGTGGCGGCCCAGCAGATCGTGGACTTTCCCAAGGACCGGCGGCTCGAATGGAGGAACAACCTGGATCGTGTGATGACGCCCCGCGCGTTCGGGCGGGTGCCGAAGGCGGGTGCAGTGACGATTTCCGAGCTGCTGAACGCCGACACCATCACGCTCTCGGAGGCGGTGACGGCAGTGGAGGATCTGGTGACCCAGTGGATCCTCCACAGTCCCGACTACGCCCTCCGTCTCGAAAGCGTCCGAGTTGGCGGTTCGATTTCCGGGAATGAAATCGACGGATGGCTGCTGTTCGCCAATGGCATCGAGGGCTTCCAGGTGCCAGGGGTGGAATTCGTCCACAAGGGACTTTCCGATAGCGCCGACTCCGTCCTCGGTGGAGGCGGTCATCTGAACCTTGAAAACAACCAGATCACAGCGATCCGGGCCAACCTTCCCGAGGGGGCGATCAACGTCGAAGGCCAACTCATCCGGGCGGTCCCCGGTCACGCCCGGGTCATGCTGGTGGGCAACAGCTTCGCGGAGTCCGGCATTTCGCTGACGGCCGCCAGTCTCGTGGCGCAGGGTAATGTCTGGTTTCTCGCTCCCAACCAGAGCACCAACATCCCTCCCCTGGGCAGTCTCGTGGCCAACCGCCTGGGCAGTCTCGTGGCGAACCGGGTCGCGTTCACCGGGAACCTGCTCGAAGGCCTCACCAGCCGGGCGTTCCTCTACTCCACCGCACCCACCACCCGGCGCAGTTCGACGGGGAATGTGCTCGTGGATCTTTCCGGACCGTAGCCGGTGCGGCCGGTTCACGGTCCGCCCTGGTTCACTCCTTGCCAGCCGTCTGTCCACCAACGATTGCCCATGAAAGCCCTGCAAAAGAAACGTCGTCCGAATCGCGCGCGGCGGCGTGTTCCCGTCCGACCTGCAAAGGCTGAGACGGATCGCAGCGCGCTGCGGGAAGTTCTCGGTTATTCGGCGCCTTCGGTTTCCCCGCCGGCGAGGGAATCCGCGTCGGGAGTGACAGCGGGCTCCGTCGCCGTGACCCAGGCCGCGGTGGTGCAGCGGAAGTGCGACGACTGCGCGCGGGAGGACGAATCGAAAAGCGGCGGAGCGCAGGCCGCGAAGGAGCCGGAGGAGGAACTTCAACGCAAGGCGGAGCTAGGACGTCTGCCCGAACCGGAGGCGGTGTCGGAGGTCCTGGGTGGCGCCCGAGTGGGCGGAAGCGCATTGCCCGCCGGGGAGCGCACCCAAATGGAAGATCATCTGGGTTGCGATCTCGGAGGGGTACGGGTCCACGCGGATTCCCATGCCGCGGATCTATCGGCCCGGTTGTCCGCGCGCGCTTTCACGGTGGGGAAGGACGTTTATTTCGGGCAGGGCGAGTATCAGCCCCAGACGCAACAGGGCCGTTTCCTGATCGCACACGAACTGACGCACGTGGCTCAGCAGCGTCAGGGGGTGCAAGTCGAAGGCGGCGTGGGGCGCGAAGGCGATGCCTACGAGCGTCAGGCGGATGCGGTGGGGGAGAAGGTGGCGCGGGGAGAGTCGGCGCCTGCGAGGGCAAACGCGGCGGAAAGCGGTGCGACCGCCGCCTCCACGCCCGCCGTCCAGCGCTACGCCGAGGTCGTCGGCGAGCCGTACGACCGTTTGTCCGACGACGGCAAACTGGCCGTGAAGGATCACAAACGCGATGCCTGGGCTGATCCCTCCCAGATCACGCAGTCCAACAAGGTTCTCGATGGCCTCAAATCAAAGGTGAAGGTCGAGGAGTTGTCCGGAAGCGACGTGACGGTCACGCCACCGGGAAAGAAGACCACGCTCACCCTCAAGAAATTCCGGATGATCGATCGCGTGGGCGGCGGGGAGACGGAACTGGTCGATGACTGCGGTGGGGCGAATCAGCAGATTCTCGGGTCCGAGTCCCACGGCTACGAATCGTTTGTGGGTGTGAACAAACGGGGCACGACCCAGGAGTACACCTCACCGTCTGCGTACATCGCCGACGACAATGCCGCCGGGGGCATCGTTTCCACGACCGAGAAGATGTCCGGGGAGATCTACATCCGGATCTTCGAGCGGGAGTTCAAAAAGACGCTGACCCGCAAGGAGGCGCTCAAGGAATGGTCGAAACTTTCAGCCGCGGAACAGAAGCGGTTGAGCGAGAAGTACGGCATCAACGAGTTCGCGGTGCCTGAGGTCGGGCAGGGCATCACCATCGGCAGTGAACGCGACATGCCCGGTTCCAGCCAGAACGGCTACAACTTCCACTTCGGGTTCAACCTGATGAAGTCGGGGCCCGATTATATCACGCTCGAGGACTACGACAGTTCCGGGGTCCGGTATTACTTCGACATGTACGGCCCTGAATCGAAGGGCCAGGCCTGGGCGCAGGCCGCATCCAACGTCAATGCCCTCGACGACCGGTTTACCGTGATGGTCGTCCAGCATCCCGAATCACTGAAGGGGACGATCAACGCCGCCGCGGTCCATTTCGAGGACGACCCCAGCGCGCCCACCGGGACCAAGGCCCTCGAAAAAGGCGTGCAGGTGGTGATTCTCCGCAAGGGGGTCAGCTGGATGAAGGTCGAAGTGAAGTCCGGACTGCTCACCGGGCAGTCGGGTTGGATTCTCAACCAGTTCTTCTCGGGCACCTGAGCGAGCCACGCCATGCCCGTTCCCGTCCGCGTCCAGAAACCGCCGGTCCCGACCCAACGCTCGCGGGCGCACGGGCAGCCGGCGCTTCTGCCGCCGGGAGTCCATGCCCGGCTGAAGCTGGGTGCGGTCAAGGACGAAGCGGAGCGACAGGCGGATCGCATCGCCTTGCGGGTGTTGAGGACGTCCTCGGGATTCGCCGGCGCGGCGGGAGGCAGCGAAGGACAGGGTGCGGGAGGGGGAGGTGGATGGGCAGCAGGAGGGGACGGCGGCCGGAGTGCCGTGCGGCGGATTGTGACCCGGTCGATCGAACCCGAACGACCCCGGCCTTCGATCGAGGAGGAACAGGACCTTCCCGTCTCTCTCGAGCGCGAAGTGGTCTCGCTGCAGGCAGGCGGCGAGCCGCTCCCACCGCGGGTGAGGCAGGATATGGAGGGAAGGTTCGGCCTTCCGTTCGAGACGGTCCGCATCCACACCGGGCCCGACGCCGTGCGGTTGAGCGAGTCGATGCAGGCCCACGCCTTCGCCGTCGGGGAGCACATCGCCTTCAACGAGGGTTGCTTCGCCCCGGACACGGCCCAAGGCCGATTCCTCCTGGCGCACGAACTCGCGCATGTGGCCCAGCAGCGCGGCGAGGCCGAGGTCGCCGGGGTGGAACAGCAACCGGCCCGCGTGCGCCGGGGATTCTGGGGTGATCTCTACGATTCCGCCGCGGAGACGCTCGGGGACGTTGCCGATTGGGCGGTCGACCAGGTGCGGGATTTCGGCTGGCGGCTGCTGGAGACCATTTCGCCGGAGTTCGCGCGCACGGTGCGGGCGATCGTCGACGAGGGAATCCTAAGCTGGCTAGGACGCCAGGTGGCGCGAGCGTGGGAGGGATACATCGCGACGCTCCGGGCGCTGGTGCCGTTCGAGGGACCCCGACAGCTCATCGATCTTTTCGCGGGGCTGGTGGAACGCGCGGCGGCGATCGCGTCCGCGCTGGTGTCCGGCAACTGCGAACCACTGATGCAGGCCATCGGCGAGTTGAAGTCGTTCGTCACCGAAACCGTCGGGGTCGCATGGGATCGGCTCACGGAATTCCTGCGGCCGGTGGGCGAATTCTTCACCGGACTGTGGGCCGACTTCGGAGCTCCGGCGGTGCAGTGGCTCCAACAGTTTGGGGGCGACGTCTGGGAGGGCATCCAGCAGCTCGGACGGGATTTCTGGGAATGGGTCCGCCCCGTGCGCGAGGCGGCGGAACGGGTCTGGAACTGGTTCAAGGAAGTCCTGTTCGGCCCGGCCGACAGCGGCGATGAAACGGCGGGCAGCCAGGGGGGCGTGATCGGCTGGATCAGCCGCAAGGCGGGCGAGGCTTGGGATTGGGTGAAGGAACGAACCCGGCCCGTCTGGCAGCCCGTGGCCGACGTGGCGGCCAAGGTGGCCGAACTGATCCCGCCGGCTTTCGTCCGGGAAATGGGCGAGCACGCCCAGCAGCTGTCGACCCAGCTCGACGGCGTGGCCGGGGGCATGGACGGCGGCGAAGGCGTGCCGGAATCGCGGGACACCCTGGCGTCGGTGCTGCCCTCGGTGGAGGCGATCCTGGGGACGGTGCGGCGGATTCTGGTGGGGGCAGGCCGTTGGCTTGCAGAACGCGTGGCCGGGGTGGGATCGGTGTTTACGCAGCTTGTGGGCGGCCTGCGCGCCAGCGATCTGCTGTCCTGGCTGGCCGGGGCGTTCGGCTGGCTGGAGGAGGCGGTGGCGGCGCTGGTGACCTGGGCGAACGAGCGGGTGGCGGTCCTCTTCGACTGGCTGATGCGTGGCTTCGACGCGCTCACGCCGTTCCTGCAGCTGGTGCTGGAAACCGTGCGCAAGGTGATCTCGATCTACGGGGACCTCCTGCAACTGCCGCTGTTGATCCTTAATTCGATCTGGCAACGGGTCCCGGCCTGCATCCGCGAACCGGTCGAGAATTTCATCAAGACTCAGGTGCTCGCGCGAATCCCGGTCTTCGGACAGTTCTTCAGCGATCCGGAACTTTGGCCGCGGGTGCAACAGACCGCGCTGAACATCCTGCGACGGATCTTCGTTGACGGCGATCTGCCGGGGGCCGCGTGGGCGTTCTTCCAGGCGGTTCTCCGGATCTTCAACGTGCCGCCCGAGCTGGTGGTTCAGATTCTGGCCAAGGCGGCGGGGGCGATCGGATCGATCCTGACCAATCCGCTCGGGTTCCTCGCCAATCTGCTGCGCGCCATGGGCGCCGGGTTCACAGGATTTTTCAGCCGGATCGGGACCCATCTGCTCACCGGATTCACCGGCTGGCTGTTCAGCACCGTGCGCGAGGCGGGCATCCAGCCGCCGGCGGACTTCTCGCTCCGGTCGGTGCTGGGGTTCGTGCTCGAGGTGCTGGGGGTGACCGTCGACAACATCTTCGCCCGGTTGGCGCGACGGCTGGATCCGGCGATCGTGGCGCGGCTGCGGTCGATGCTGGAAGTGGCCACCGGGGTCTGGGGTTTCGTGGCCACGCTGGTAAACGAAGGTCCGGCTGGGCTGTGGCGTGAGCTGACCGAGCGGTTGTCGAGCCTCTGGGACAGCGTGGTGCAGGGGGTGGTGGGATTCATCACCGAACGGGTGATCGGCTGGGCCAGCCGCTGGCTGCTCTCCCTGCTCGATGTCACGGGCATCATGCCGGTGATCAACACCCTGATCGCCATCTACCGGGCCATCGAATCGTTCATGGAATATCTCCGGCAGATGCTGGAGATCGTGAACCGCGTGCTCGATGGCATCGCCGGCATCGCCCGTGGGGCCATCGAGGTGGCGGCCGGATTCGTCGAAAGCGCCCTGTCCAGTTCCCTGCCCATCGCCATCGGGTTCCTGGCCAACCAGGCGGGACTCGGCCGGTTGTCGCAGCGGCTGCGGGAGATTCTCGCCGGACTGCGCGAACGGGTGGACGCCGCCATCGACTGGCTGATCGACCGGGCGCTTCGGATGGGCCGCGCGGTCATCGACATGGTCCGTCGCGGCGCCGCCGCCGTGCGCCGGGGTGCGGCACGGCTCCGGGACTGGTGGCGGGCCCGG
>CAIRNV010000384.1 GCA_903880005.1 uncultured Verrucomicrobiota bacterium
CGGCGCGAATCTGATGTCACGGAAGATCGATTCTCCCTCCAGAATCTTGCCAAGGACGCAGTGCTGGCGGCGGCTCAACGTGACGAACTGCGTTACTCCCGCATGGACGTGCAGGTCCGCGCCACGACGGAACGGCAGCCCGTTTACCGCCAGCACGAGAAATCCTCCGGTTGGGGAACGGTCGCCAAGACGTCCAACGGCGACATCGTTGCCGCGTTCACCGGAAGTCGCGAGGGCGAGGACGATCCCTACGGCGACATCCGTTTCACGCGCAGCAGCACGGATGGTCGAGGCTGGAGCGCCCCGGTGGTGGTGGCCGAAAGCCCGTTAAGCGACCGCGACGCGGGCATCGTGGCGTTGAAGTCCGGCAACCTTTTGGTTACGTGGCGGACCTCAGCGGGTCTCGAGGCCTTGGGCACGTTCGAGCCCAGTGGCTCACTCGACCTGGCCCGCGGACTGCTCATGCCCGCGAATGCCCCGGTGCGAGTTGACGCGACGGGCAAAGTGGAGGCCAGCCCGGCGGAACTGGCACGCTGGAAGGCACGCCAAGACGAGTTCACCCCGGACGAGTTGAAGGAGCATGTCGGATTCTGGTCCGCGTTGTCCAAGGACGGCGGCAAGACCTGGAGCGCCCGCATGCCGACTCCGGTTCACTCTCCACACGGGCCAGCCGTATTGCGCGATGGCCGCCTGCTCTACCTCGGACGCACCCTGATTGATGGCAAACCGTTTCTCGCGGCCGCCGAATCCAAGGACGAAGGGCAGTCCTGGCAGATCGTGTGGAAACAGTCCCTTCACGACGACGAACTCCTTGGCCTCCGCGAGCCCCACGCAGTTCAGTGTCCCGACGGCAAGATCGTCGCCGTCCTCCGCGTCTCGCCGAAGAATTGGAGACGCCGCGGCGGAGAGCACGCGCTCCATTGCTACATCTCCGACAAGATTTGGCAGATCGAAAGCGCCGACGACGGTCGCACTTGGACACGACCCAAGATCACGCCCATGTGGGGCTATCCCCCGCACCTGTCCGTTCTGCAAGACGGCCGCCTGCTCTGCACCTACGGCTATCGGCACACCTTTTATCCGTTCAGCCAAAAGGCCTGCGTGAGCCACGACGGCGGCAAGACGTGGGACGTCGAGCACGAGATCACGCTGCGCGGGGACACTTGGGATGCGCATTTCGGATTCCCCAGTTCCGTGGCGCTGGACGACGGGCAGATCCTCTCCCTGTATTCGAAGAACGAAGCCGCCGGGCAGCCCGCCAGCATCGAACGTACGACGTGGCTGCTACCTCCGCATCCCGTGCCCGCGAAGGAGCGGGCCAAGTTCCGCGTGGAAATGGCCGACCCCGTTTTGGTCGCCATCGGCCCGCTCGAGGAACGGCGATGGGGCTTCTATCAGTTCCCGGGTTATCGGCTGTCCCCGAAAGGCAACATCGTGGGCGGGTACCAGACCGCGGACGACTCCTACGGCGGGGGCGCCAGTTACTCCAACAAGAAGTTCTTCTCGCATGACGGAGGCAAGACATGGGTGCCCGAGTCCGAGGACGACCGTAGGGAGCGGGAAACAACGCCGGGCTTTGTGACGAAAGACGGGACGCACCTCGACTACGGCGGCTTCAAGACCCTGCGACCGGCCGAGCTGGGACTGAAGCCGCTGCGGCTGCCGCCGGCCTGGGTGGCTCCTGATGCCGAGTTCTACCGCTACGCGGATCTCCCGGACGAGATGCGCGTGATACGGATGAAGCGACGTGCCCCCGGCGGTGCCGCTGAGGAGGTCGATGCGCCGTTCGACTTCCCGGATCTGGCCATGGTTCGCCCCAAGGTCGGGCAGAACTCCGAGACCGGGCTTGTCGCTTTGGATGCCCCGCTCACCCCAGCCCACGTGCGGTGGGGGACCCAGCACGCAGAGACGTGCGAGCTACCGGACGGTACCCTGCTAACGCTCGCGGGGGCGATGATGTTGCCCAAGTCCGGCGACGCCACGCCGTATTTGGCCACATGCCTGGTGGCCTCGACGGACGGTGGCCGAACGTGGAAATACCGGTCCACGATCATGGGCTCGAACCCGGAGCAGAGATGGGAAGGCACGGAGGAAGCCAGCATCGTCCGTCGCCCCAACGGCACGCTCGTCTGCGTGGTCCGGGTCGAAGGCCAGACTGCGGGCACGACGGCCAACCTTTGGATCACGCGATCAACCGATGCAGGTCGCACTTGGGAGCGACCCGAGCGGCTGAGCGTCCACACCGCGCTGCCGGGGTTGATCGCGCTGGACAACGGCGTGGTCGCCAGCGTCCAGGGCCGTCCTGGCGTCGCCTTGCGTTTTTCAAAAGATCCCGAATGCCGCGACTGGTCCAATCCGCACGTTGTCCACCCCGCGATCGGCTTGCACTACGAGAACACCGGATGGCGGGACTCAACTTGCGGCTACACCTCGTTGATTCCTTTGGGACCCGATCGTTTCCTTGTCGTCTATTCGGACTTCTACCACCGCGACGAAAACTGGACGTTGCACAAGGCCATCAAGGCACGGGAGATCAAGGTAACCCCGGCACCATGAAGCTTGAAGCAGGCAAGGCACCCGTCAGCAATCTGCCCCGGCGCGACTTCATCGTGTCTTCAGGACACGCAGAGCCGACCTACGGAGCGTACCTCATGAAACCCACCCGCAAACTCCTTACCACCCTGCCGAAGCCGTCGGTTCAGCCACGACGATTGCCAACCCGCCGCGAAGCGCTGATCGCGGGCGGCGCGGGAGTGGCGGCCGCGTTTCTACCGGGATCGGTGCAGGGCGCCCCGGACACCCGAAGCCGCACCGACCTCGGCGCCATCCTGTCGCGAATGACGCTGGAGGACAAAGTAGGGCAGTTGCTGATGGCGTATCTCGAACCCGCGACACTGCAGGAGAAGATCGTCCGCTACCGGTGCGGATCGCTGCTAGTCTGGGGAAATCTCAAGGACGTGGACGCGGCGGACCTCTGCGAGTTGACCAACCGGGCGCAGGCCCTGTCGCTGCAGCACCGGAGGCTGCCGCTTTGGATACACGGTTACTCGGCGGGACTGGGGTACCACCCCGGATGGCTGGCTCATGCCGCAAAGGCTTCAGCGGCCGCCGCAGCGGAGAAGGCTGCCGAAATCCTCGGACGGCGCTGGCGGGCCGTGGGCTTGCACAATTTTCCGGGTCCGGGATTGAACGTGCCGCTCCACAAGACTGGCATCATGATGGCCTGGAACACGGCCGGCGATCTCAAGATGGTGCGCGAGTTCGGTCTGGCGGCGGTGCGCGGAGTGACCCGGGCGCGTTGCGGCACGATGGCCTATCACTTCCCGGCACACGGGGCGACGCCTCACGACAGCCACGACGCGTACCCCGTGGTGGATCTCGATCGCCAGACGCTGATGCGGGACCATCTTGAGATGTACCGCGAGTGCTTCCAGGCCGGTTGCACGACGATCTGCACGGCGCATCTGGCCTGCCCGGCCCTGGACCCGGATCCCAAACACATTGCGACCACCTCGCGGCCGATCCTGACGGACTTCCTCCGGGGCGAGCTTGGATTCCAGGGCGTGACGATTGCGGACGCCATCGGGATGTATGGCTTTGGGAAGAACGGGCCGGCAGACGAGATGAGCGTGGACGCGGTGATCGCGGGCTGCGACAGCATCTGCATCACGAACGACGGAACGGGGATGCTGGGCAAGGTCTTCGACCGGCTGATGAAGGCGGCCAAGAGCAAACGGCTGACGCCTCAGCGGCTCGACGAGGCCGTGCTCCGGAACTTGAAGTTCCTGCAATGGCTCGGCCTGCTCGGAGCGGATGTCCGCATTTCACCCAAGCGCGCCCGCAAGCTGCTAGGCAACGAGAACGACAACCGCTTCCTCGCCGGAGTCATTGGAGGAGGGAATTAGCCATGGCAAGAGCCGCAGCTCCGCTTCGACGGTGCGCACACCCTGGCGCGGGCGACTGTTCCATTCGGGACCATGCAAACGCTTCATCCCGGTTTTCGATGAACAAGGCCGGCTCCAGCGCGAACAGGCTGTTTGCGGACGCTATGACGTCACCACGTTTCTTGAAGGCACGACGTTTCCTTCGGTTTCTCAAACATTCGATGACCGCCATCAGGGGTGGACGATTGGGGACGGCATCAATGTCCAACTCAACGACCGACGGCTTCGCAGTGCGATCCGATCAAAGGCGGAGTCCCAAATTCGTCAGCTTGAAGCCCGGATGGAAGCCGAAGAGATCGCCATCCACCAGAGAATCGTCAGCAACACCACGGCCATGCTGGACAACGACCAGAATCGGAAGCAGTTGGGTGACACTAGCCTCGCAGCCGATGTCCAGCACGCCGCCGGTCGGGAAGTGGACCTGTCTCGCGCCATCGGACAGGATTACAAAGTGGTAGGTCTCAAGATCGACGGCGATGCGAAGGAAATGCCGGTCCCCTCAGAGGAATTTGCGAAGACCAAACCGGTGACCCCCGCCAGAAAGCAAGAGGATGCAAACCAGTTCGCATGTTCCTGATGCCATACGTGCTCCAGAGGCAAGCCGGGACGAGATGCCAACACTCAACTCCCTGCTAACATTTATGAAACCCTTCCTTCCATGCCTGCTGCTCATGACCGGGTTGCTCGACAAAACGGCCCTGGCCGACCAGGCCGGCCGCAGGCATGCCGAGAATGAACTCCACGCCCAGCCTGCCGTGCGCATCACCGTCGGCCTGTGCGACGCCGACATCACCGGCAGCGATAATCGCGCGCTTCAGGCCGCCGTGGACTACGTCGGCAACCTCGGCGGTGGCGTGGTCGAAATTGGCCCGGGCGAGTATCGCATGCGCGACTCACTTCATCTCCGCAGCCGCGTGACCGTGCGCGGCGCTGGCGACAAGACTGTGCTCAGAAAGGACCGGGAGCATCGTTCTCTGCTGGCGGCGGACGGGGACTTCGGCGAGGCGGCCATCACGGTGCAGAACCCGGAGGGCTTCGCCATTGGGCGCGGCGTTTACGTGGCGTCGAAAAAGCAGCAGAACTTTCACGGTGTCTGCGCAACGATTTTGAATGCGCGCTCCAACCACTTCACCCTCACCCGCGCGATGAACGCAGACATCATGATGTCCGACGGCGGCTTCGCCGCCACGGTCTTTCCTGTCATCAGCGGCTATCATCTCCAGGATGCCCGCGTGGAGAATCTCGCCGTGGACGGAAATCGCTCCGAGAATCCCACCCGGGTGGATGGCTGCCGCACCGCCGGCATCTTCCTCTATCGCGGTGACAACTGCGTCATCACCGGGTGCATCGTGCGGGAATACAATGGAGACGGCATCAGTTTCCAGCAGTCCAATGATGTCACAGTGGATCGCTGTGTCGTGGAACGCTGCGCGGGGTACGGCCTGCATCCCGGCAGCGGCTCCCAACGGCCGACGGTGAAGAACAGCCGAGCCATCGCCAACGACGACGATGGTGTCTTTTTCTGCTGGCGTGTGCGGGGCGGCGTGGCCGAGGGCAACTGGCTCGAAGGCAACGGCGGCCACGGCATGTCGATCGGGCACAAGGATAGCGACAACTTCGTCCGAAAGAACACCATCCTCGGCAACAAGCGCGGTGGGGTCTTCTGGCGGGCGGAGACCGAGCCCATGGCCGCGCATCGTGTCACATTTGAGAACAACACCGTGCGCGACAACGAAGGCTGGGGTTTGTTTGTGGACGGCGCCACCCGGGGGACCGTTATCCGCAACAACATCATCGAGGATACCGGCAGTGGGAGGCAGAAGACCGGGATCCGCCTCGGCAAACAGGCGGGAGATGTCACGATCCAGGAGAATCAGATCAAGGCAGCGCAGCCTTCACTCGATGAACGTCCGGGACGATAGAGCCAGGTAGCTGCGGGCCGGCACGGACTTTGCGCCGTGGCCGAGGCATTGATTGATCGAGGGGGGGCAATGGGTGCATCTCACTCCCCATGGGATGCCTCCTGGAAGGCATGGCATGGAGGGTCAATTTCTTGAAACGCTGGTCAGTTGGGCGTGAGGGAAGAGCTTTTCCCAGTGCCCGTTTTTCCAGAAGCAACTGAGGGTCAGCAGGGCTTCATCCCCGGGTTGGGTCCAGAACTGGCCGCAGCGCTTCATCCGGCATTGAAACTGCCGGCAGGTCGATTCAATCGTGCCAGACCCAACCGGCTCGTGCCGCTCCTCAGCCTCCTTGTACTTCATGCGATGGAGGTTGTTGGTGTAGTACTCCACCGTGGCGTGGACCTTCTTGGCCTGCGCCTCGGTCAGCGTGGGCAGAAGCTCCTTCAACTCATGGATCACCGCCGGGGTTTGATCCTCCCTCACCTGCCGCAGCAGGGGCCTGACCCACTCGCGGGCGGCCGCGCTCCCCGCCCCATGAAGCTCGTGGGCCACCGCCCACAGGTAGCTGTTGGCGTGATAGAGATCCAAGCGCTGCACCGCGTTCGGGAACCGGTCCCGGCTCACGTTCCAAATCCATACCGCCCCGTCGGCGATCACCAGCACCCGCTCCGCCGTCGCAAGGCCCCGGCGGATGGCCTCGCTGTGAAGCCGGCGCGTCATCGTCTCGACGCCCTCGCGCGTGGCGACATGGCTGCGCTCGGTGATCACGGCGCGCTCCTTGCCCGGTTGACCCAGCACGCATCGCTGGTCCAGCCGATAGACCGTCCCGGTGTAAACCCAATGCCAGCGCGAAAGGTCCGCCCCCCGCTCCCGCATGGATTCGGTCTCCTTCCAATGATCCCGTTCCCGGATGTTCCATGCGTCGATTTGCAGGACCAACGTGAACGGCCTCGGCCGGGTCTCTCCCGCAAGGGGCTTGGAAATCCCCCGCGCCATCTGGGCCTCAAGCCCGGGCAGCATCCCGATGGCCCGTTCGCCCTGCCGGCGGGCATCTTGCTGACCAGCAACGCGCTGACCTCCCGCAGCAATGGCGAGGCGGTCGATCCATCCGAGAAGCCCAGCCGGGCGTCGGCGGGATAGGAGTGGGCGTCGCACTTCGGGCAGTACCCGCCGCTGCGGGTCACGCACACCGGGCCGGAGAGGGTCCGCATGGGGCGGCTCTTCTGCCGCCACCGTTCGGTCAACGGGACGTGGACACACTTCGGGCACATCACCGGGACGGCGTCGGCCTGCCTTTGGAGGGCGGCCTGGAGGAGGCGTCGCTCCAGTTCCCGGCAACGCAGGCGGATGGATTCCTCGATGAACCCGGCATCCTGGCCCGGGCTTTGGAGGATCTTCAGCAGGGCCTGGCGCAGGTCCTCCAGCCACACGGCCAGGTCCTCCTGGGGCAGGCCCACTTCACGGAGGAGTTGGACCAGGCTGGGTGGCGGTGCGGAGACGTTGCCGGCAGTGGGGGTGGAGGGGTTGGAGGTAGACATCCTTGATGGGGGTTGAAAGAACGCCGCCGGGACCTTGCCGGCCCCGGCCCGTGGTTTGTCCGACGTGCAGCCAGTTGGCCGCCCGGTAGCAGGTTCCCCGGAAGCGGCTGCGATCGACAAAGGTTTCCAACAGCTCGATGGGATGGCGGTACTTGGCCTCCCAGTCCGCCGCGATGCGCGCGGTGACGCGGCCCAGGAGATGACTGGCCAGGTGGGGGACGCGGACCCAGGGGAAGATGAGGAAGCGGGTGTTGTTGACGACCCGGGGCAACGCGATGGCGCGCTGGGCCGGGGACCAGCCGATCCACCGGTCACGCGGGGCACAGTGCCATGC
>CAIRNV010000385.1 GCA_903880005.1 uncultured Verrucomicrobiota bacterium
GCATGCCTTCGATTCGTTCAAGCGGAGGATGCCCCGCCGCGACGTCAGATCCCAGCGTCTGCGGCTCGGCGAAAGACGCGGTTCCATGCTCAGGGCCGGATGCCCCTAGTGTCGTGTCTCACCCATGGCTGGTGTTTCGCCGCGAGGGATTTTCGTGTCCAACGAGGCGCGAGTGACGAGCAGACCCGCAGCGGTCTGTGAGGAGCGAGCCACGACGTGGGACGCGAAAAGAGCCGCGGCCCTTCGGGTGGCTCCAAGGATGCCCCGGGGCTTCGTGGTTCGTCCGTCACAGACCGCTGCGGGTAGGCTCCGTCCTCACGCCTTGCCCCGGGGCATTCTTGGAGCAACCCAACACCAGCGCTTTGTGAGACACGACACTAGTGCTTCTTGAGGACCAGGCGATGTTCGATGCGCTTGGTCTGGTGATGTTCGAGGGGCGGAAGGTCGGTGTCGGTGGGGGACTCGGTCTCGGCGAGGAGGGCGCGGGCCATGTCCTGGAAGGCGGACCAGCGGTCCCAGTCCAGGTCCGGGGCGTTCGCAACCTGGCGCAGCATGCTGCGCCACTCGATGACGACCCGGTCGATGTCACCATCGCCGAGGAAGTCGGTGACGAAGCGGCGCTTGCTCCAGGGGTCGCGGTGAAGGGCATGGACGACGAGGCTGGCCCCGTCGCCATACTTGGGCGGGACTCCGTTCTCGAGGTAGCCCTCGACGGTCTGGATGCCGTAGCGGGCGTGGCAGGCCATGGCGAGGCGGCCGCCCCAGCGATGGTCATCACCGGCGAACCGATGGCCGGCGTCGAGGTTGGCGAGGTCGTAGAGGAGTTCGTCCAAGGGGTACTTGGCATCCTCGAGCGCGGCGGCCACGGCGAGGCCGTCGCCGTTCTGGAAGAAGCCCACGACCCGACCGCGTCGGGTGGGTTTGCCGCGGGCATCGACGAGTGCCAGGCGACGCCAGAGCATGGCCGTGCCGGACCCGGCCCCGAGCCCCTCGCAGGTGGCGGTGAGGGGGCATCGGGCGCAGTCGGGGGGGAAGATGTCGCGCTCGGGCGGTTGCCAGAGGGGCACGCCGGCGCGGTCCACGGGGACGCGCACCAACTGGTCGGCCAGGGAGACCATCGCGACGATGTGCTGCGGGTGGACGTCCATCCGGACCACGTGGAGGCGTTGGGTGGCGAGGTGTTGCTCCAGCAACGGCGCGATGGAGCCATGCCATGTCTCGATGGCGGCCTCGCGCCCGTGCCAACCGGTCGCCCGCCGCACCCACTTGGCCAACTGGACGCGGTCGGTCCCGATGCGTTCGGCGACAATCATGGAGCGGCCGAGGAGGGGGCCTTCGGGCGAGTCAGCGACCTTGGCGAGGCCTCCGGTGCCGATGTCCTCGAGGGCGGCGGCGACGGCGAGGGCGGGGAGGAGGCGAGGGGGGCCTGGGTCCTGGGTCGTGGCGGGGGGCGCGGAGGCGTCCTGGGCGGTGGAGGATGCGGGGACGAGGACGCGGACCTTGCTGAGCGGGGCTTGCTGGAAGGAGGGCGTCGGTTGCCATTCGCCGCGTGAATTGAGGATTTCGCGCACGCGACGGCGGACATGACGGGCGCGCTCGGCGTCGGTCTTGAGGCCGCACGGGACGTCGGGATTGCGAAGGGAGGCCTCGACGCCCAGGAAGATGGGCTTGGTGGTGAAGAGCCTTTGCTGCACGCGGACGGCCTCGGCGAAGGCGTCCTTTCCTTGGTCGTCGGCGGCGGCCATGAGGTTAAGGAGGGCGGGCCAGTCCACCATGCGCGAACGGGACAGGACGGCCGGGTGCCCGTCGCGGAGTCGGATGCCCTCGGGGTGGGCGAGGACGTAGCCGGTCTCATCGATGCCCCGGCGACCTGCGCGCCCGAACATCTGGAGGATTTCGTCGGGGCGGATGGGGATTTCCTGGCCGTCGCGCTTGTAGGAGTCGGCGGTGAGGGCCACGGAGCGGAGGGAGAAGTTGATGCCGGCGGCGAGGCCCATGGTGGCGACCACGGCGCGCAGTTGGCCGGCCTTGGCGAGGGGCTCGATGACGCCGGCGCGAATGCCGTAGGAGAGGCCGGAGTGGTGGTAGGCGACGCGCGCGCGGAGCATGCGGGCGAGGTGCTCGCCCACGAGGCGACGTTGGGGCTCGGAGAGGACGAGGGGGTTGGGGTTGGGCAGCTCGCGGGCGATCTCGGCGGCGATGGCCTCGGACTGGGCGCGCCTCGGGGCGAAGAGGAGCACGGGGCCGAGGTTCTCGGCGAGGGCCCGGGCGGTGAACCGCGCCCAATGCGAGCGGATCTCGGTGGGTAGCTTCCAGTTGAGCTGGGTCACGAGCACCTCCTCCAGCGGCACGGGCCGTATGTCGTGACGGACGATGACGGCGTCGCGCCCGAGTCGGCGGAGCCAATGGACCACTTGCTCGGGGTTGGCCACGGAGCCGCTGAGCAGGAGGAGTTGCGTGCGCTCGGGCGCGAGGGCGATGGCCAGCTCGTAGTTCAGGCCGCGGTCGGCGTCGCCGAGCATCTGGTACTCGTCGATGACGAGCAGCGACGGGCCGTCGCCATGGATGAGGCGGTTTTTCTGCGTCTCGAGCGTGGCCACGATCACCGGGGCGTCGAGGTTGTCCGAGAGGTCGCCGGTGGCGATGCCGACATTCCATCCGCGGGCGCGCCACTCGGCGAGCTTGTCGTTGGCGAGGGCCCGGGTTGGGACGGTGTAGATGGCCTGGGAGCGATTGCGGCCTTGGTTGGACCACAGCTCGAAGACGAGGGTCTTGCCCGCGCCGGTCGGGGCATGCACGACGACGTCCTTGCCCGCTCGGAGGGCCGACACGGCCTGCTGCTGCCACAGGTCCGGCACGGTGACTTGCTGGAGGGCGGCGAACGCGCTGGGGGACTCCCCTGCGTCCGCCATCTGCCCCGATGCGCCCGGAAGTTGCACGGGCGGAGGGTTGTCCGTTTTCGCGCAAAGGAAAGCGCGGGTTCCATGGGAGGGATTCCAGGCTGTTCCCGTCCAGAGGACGTGGATAGCCTGCGGCGCGTGACGTTGCGTGAACACATGACGGACATGGGGCGGCGCGCCCGGGCGGCCTCGCGGGCGTTGTCGTCGTTGTCATCCGATGAGAAGAACCGTTGCCTTCTGGCGATGGCGGCGGCGGTGGAGGGGGCGGCCGGGGACCTGATGAAGGCCAATGCGCTGGACCTGGAGGTGGGGCGCTCGCTGGGGTTGTCCTCGGCGATGATGGACCGCCTGGCGCTGACCGGGGAGCGCATCCATGGGATGGCGTCGTCGTTGCGGGAGGTCGCTGGCTTGCCCGACCCGGTGGGACGGGTCCTGGACGAGCGCACGCGTCCCAACGGCCTGAGGCTGACGAAGGTGGCGGTGCCGGTGGGCGTGATCGTCATCATTTATGAGTCGCGTCCCAACGTGACGTCGGAGGCGGCGTCGCTGTGCTTCAAGACCGGGAACGCGACGATCCTGCGCGGGGGCAAGGAGGCCATGAACTCAAACCGGCTGATCGCGGGCTTGCTGGCGGGGGCCGGGAGGACGGCCTTGGGCGACCACTTCCCCTCGGACGCGATCCAACTGGTGACGACGTCGGATCGCGAGGCGGTGACGGAGTTGCTGGCCCTGACGGAGTATGTGGACCTGTGCATGCCACGCGGGGGCGAGGGGCTGATCCGGGCCGTGACGGCGGCGAGCCGGGTGCCGGTCATCAAGCATTACAAGGGGGTTTGCCACGTGTACGTGGACGCCCAGGCGGACCTTGGGATGGCGGAATTGATCGTGGAGAATGCCAAGTGCCAACGGCCCTCCACGTGCAATGCCGCCGAGACGCTGCTCGTGGACCGCGCGGTCGCGGAGTCGTTCCTGCCCTGCGTCGCCTCCCGCCTGGCGGGCCGCGGGGTGGAGTTCCACACGGACGCCGCCTCGCTGGCTGGGGTGCGATGGGGCGTGGGCAACCGCCCGAACGTGGTGCGGCTCGCCTGCGAGGAGGATTGGGGGACGGAGTACAACGCCCTCGTCCTCAACGTTGCCGTCGTGGACGGGGTGGACGGGGCGATGGACCACATCGCGCGGCACGGGTCGGGCCATTCTGACGCCATCGTGACCCGAGACGAGGCGGTGGCCGGGCGCTTTCTTGCGGGCGTGGACTCGGCCGCCGTGTATTGGAATGCCTCGACGCGCTTCACCGACGGATTCGAGTTTGGGATGGGCGCGGAGATTGGCATCAGCACGGACAAGGTGGGGGCGCGCGGGCCGATGGGGCTGGAGGAATTGTGCAGCTACAAGTGGATCGCGCGCGGCACTGGGCAGTTGAGGGGGTGAGCGTCGAGCGTGGCGCGGACAGCGGGCAGCGGGCGGGCGATGGGTGGAGGATGCGGCATCAAAACTGGTGCTGCGCCTTGGGGGTGGCGCCTGCTTCCGCGCCCGGAACAAGATTTGCATGGCGCGTTGAAGGGACGCGCGGGCGTCGATAGCGTGGGCGTCCTCTGAACTGGAAGTTTTGGAAGAAGATGAGCAGCGAGAATCCCACCGGGGCGGCGAACGTGCCGCAGGACGGAACGGAAACGGCGGCGGCGCAGGCGGCGGGCGAGACGCCCACGGCGGCGCAGGTCGAGGAATGGCGTGCGGCGGCGTTGAAGTTGGCGGAGGCCAACGAGCGGCACCTGCGGTTGTACGCCGACTTCGAGAACTTCAAGAAGCGCGCCCAACGCGAGCGCGACGAGACGCGGCGGGCGGCCGTTGAGTCGGTCCTCGGGCGGTTGCTGCCGGTCGTGGACACGTTTGAGATGGCGATGATGGCCGCCCAGATGCCGGGGACGAGCGTGGAGACGCTCCGGGCCGGGGTTCAGATGATCCAAGGTCAGTTGCGGGGCGTGCTGGGGGAGTTTGGCGTGGAGGAGATCGACGCGATGGGCAAGCCCTTCGACCCGCTGTTCCACGAGGCCGTGTCGCAGCAGGAGACGTTGGACGTGCCCGAGGGGCAGGTGGTGCAGCAGATGCGCCGTGGCTACCGGTGCCGGGAACGCCTGCTGCGGGCGGCGTCGGTCGTGGTGGCCCGGCCGCCCGCCTCGGTCGCGTCGCCGACGGTCGCCGAGCAGGGGGACGCGCCGAAGGCCTGAGGACGACGCCATGGCAAGCAAGCGCGACTACTACGAGGTGCTGGGGCTGGCGAAGGGGGCCTCGGACGACGAGATCAAGAAGGCCTACCGGAAGCTGGCCGTGAAGTATCACCCGGACAAGAACCCGGGCGACAAGGCGGCGGAGGAGAAGTTCAAGGAGCTGGGCGAGGCGTATGGCGTGTTGAGCGACGCGGACAAGCGCGCGGCCTATGACCAGTACGGGCATGCGGCGTTTGATCCCCGGGCGCGGGCCGGGGCGGGCGGGGCCGGGCGCGGGCGCGGCGGCGTGGACATCGATCCGTTCGAGATCTTCCGCCAGGCGGCCGGCGGCGCCGGGGGCGCGGGCGGCATCTTCGAGAGCTTGTTTGGCATGGGTGGCGAGGAGGAGACCGGCGGGCCGCAACGAGGGGAGAACCTGCAATACACCTTGGGCATCACGTTGGAGGAGGCGGTCCAGGGCGTGGAGAAGGAGATTCGATTTGACCGCATGGGGAAGTGTGGCGCGTGCGAGGGCTCGGGGGCCGAGAAGGGGTCGCGCGTCGTCCAGTGCCGGACGTGCCATGGGCGCGGGCGCGTGGTGACGGGCAACGGGTTCATTTCCTTCCAGCAGCCCTGCCCGCGTTGCTCGGGTCGGGGCGAGATGATCGAGCACCCGTGCCGCCAATGCCGGGGCGAGGGACGCGTGCAGCAGCCGGCCACGGTCCGGTTGCGCATCCCGGCGGGCGTCGATGATGGGTCGAGGTTGCGGTCGTCCGGCCAGGGCGCGGCCGGGTTCCGAGGTGGTCCCTCGGGCGACCTGTACGTCGTGTTGCGCGTGCAGGAGCACGACCTGTTCAAGCGGGACGGCGACGACTTGCTTTGCGAGGTCCCCATCAGCTTCGTGCAGGCCGCGTTGGGCGGGGAGGTGGACGTGCCCACGTTGACGGGCAAGGCGCGCATCGTGATCCCGGCCGGCACGCAGCCGGGGCACTTGTTCCGGCTGAAGGGGCGCGGTGTGAAGAACCTCCAGGACGGCAGCGTGGGCGACCTGCACGTGCGGGTGACGGTCGAGGTCCCCACGAAGCTCAACGCCATGCAGAAGGCGAAGCTCGAGGAGTTTGGGAAGCTGTGCGACGAGAGCGTGAACCCGCGGGCCAAGGGCTTCTTTGACCGGGCCAAGGAGTTCTTCACGTAGCGCCATGTCGCCGGGGGGCTTCGTCGCCATGCACCGCTTCCTAGCTCCACGCGGCGCCTTGATGCACGGCACCGTGACGCTGGGGCCGCGTGAGTCGCATCATGCGGCGGTCGTGCTCCGGCTCCGCGAGGGGGACGTCGTGGAGTTGCTGGACGGCCACGGGGCGGTCGCGTCCGCCAGGCTGTCCCGCGTGGGCCGCGACGGGGTCGAGGCCGTCGTGTCCTCCCTCGACCAACGGGAGCCGCCCCGCGTCGCGGTGGGATTGGTCGCGGCCTTGATCAAGGGCAAGGCGTGGGACTGGACCTTGCAAAAGTGCACCGAGGCGGGCGTCTCGTGCATCGTCCCCGTCCTTGCCCGCCGCTCCGTCGTGCGCATCGACCCGGAGGAGGCGGCGCGGCGGCGCGGCGAATGGGAGCGGACCGTGGAGGAGGCGGCCAAGCAATGCGGCGTGGCCTGGTTGCCGGAGGTGACGCCGCCCGTGTCCCTGGAGTCGTGGCTGCGACCCGTCGCTGCCGACGAGGCGGGCTGGATCGCGGCGTTGGACGGGGATCGCCGCAGCTTGCTGGGCGCCGCGAGGGAGGTCGGGCCGGGCGTTCGCCGCGCGTGGGTCGCCGTGGGCCCGGAGGGCGACTGGGACGCGGACGAGGTGGCGAGGTTTCGCCACGCGGGCTTCCGAGGGGTGACGCTGGGGGGGAACGTGATGCGTGCCGAGACGGCGGCTTTGGCGGCGGTGGTGTTGGCGCGGGCGGCGCTCGACGCCGGCTGATCGCGGCTTGGCAACGGAGGGCGTCCGGGGAGACTGGGGCCGGAATGTTTGAGTTGCTGAAGAAGGACGAGGGGACGAGGGCGCGGCTGGGGCGGGTGCACACCCGCCGGGGGGTGATTGAGACGCCGGCGTTCATGCCGGTGGGCACGCAGGCCTCGGTGAAGGCCCTCGACAACCGTGAGCTGGAGGAGATGGGCTCGCAGATCATCCTCGGCAACACCTACCACCTCGCGATCCGGCCCGGCATGGAGATCATCGGCCAGGCGGGCGGGCTTCATCGGTTCATGAACTGGAGCAAGCCCATCCTCACGGACTCCGGCGGCTTCCAGGTCTTCAGCCTGGGCAAGATTCGAAAGATCAAGGAGCACGGCGTCGAGTTTCGCAGCCACCTGGATGGGAAGCCCCTGTTCCTGGGCCCCAAGGAAAGCATGGAGATCCAGCGCATCCTGGGGTCGGACATCGCGATGGTCTTCGATGAATGCCCGCCGCACCACGCGTCACGCGAGGAGGTGCTGCGGGCGGTGAAGCGAACCCTTCGATGGGCGGCCGAGTGCCTGGAGCAGCCGCGCGCCGAGGGCCAGCAGCGGTTTGCGATCGTCCAGGGCACCTGCTTTCCCGACCTGCGCGAGCGTTGCGCGCGGGAGTTGGTGGCCATGGGCTTCGACGGGTATGCGATCGGGGGCGTGAGCGTGGGCGAGCCCGAGCCGGAAATGATGCGGGCGGTGGAGATCACGGAGCCGCACCTGCCGGAGGACAAGGCTCGTTACGCGATGGGCCTGGGGACGCCGGCGCAGTTGGTGGAGTTGGTGGCGCGCGGGGTGGACATGTTCGACTGCGTGCTGCCCACGCGCGTGGCGCGCAACGGGACGGCGTTCACGCGGTCGGGGACGTTTGCGATCAAGGGCGGCGCGGTGAAGGGCGACCTGGGGCCGATCATGGAGGGCTGCCCATGCTTCGCGTGCCGCAACCACACGAGGGCCTACATCCGGCACTTGCTGAACGTGAACGAGATCCTGGGGCTGAGGTTGGTGAGCATCCACAACTCCCACTTCTACCTCGACGTGATGGCGCAGATCCGCGCGCACCTGCGAGCCGGCACGTTCGGCGAGTACCGGGCCGAGTTTGCCGCGCGCTACGTGCCCACGGAAAAGGTGCGAAGCGCCCGGGCGGCCGGGTTGGCTGCGAGGTCCGCAGAGGCCGGCCATCCGGGTCCATCCGGGCAAGGTCCCCGGCGGGGTTCCGTCGAGATTTAGCCGTGACGATTCCGTTGGGAGGGAAGTGATTGCGAAGCAGCTGCTGGTGCAACCCGAGGAGTGAGCGAGGCGCGGGCCAGTTCGAGGCACGTAACGGGTGAACGACGAAGGATTTGCGCAAGCAGGTCGAGCCAGCACGACCGATCCAACTGAATCATCACGGTTTAGGGTTGGTTCGGCCGGCCGATTTTTGGGAGGGTCCTGGCATGAACGAGCGAGTGCTTTGGGGTGGCGTCGGCTGTGCCGTCGCCGGGTTGTTCTTGGCGGGCGGATTGCGAGTGGACGCGCACGAGGTCGCGAAGGCTAGCGCGACCCCGGCGGCCGCGTGGACGATGCCGTTTGTGGTGGACGCAAAGGGCCCGGTGAAGGTCGCTGGCCCGCGCGTGAAGCGGAGCGACCTCCAGGTGTCCGGGCAAGGGTACTGGACGTTCACGCCGGTGGTCGGCGCCGTGCCGGTCCCGGTGGAGGCCTTGCCCTTGATCAAGGGGGCCCACGGGACCGTGATCGTCGATGCCGAGAAGGACGTCGTGTATTGGGGCTTGGAGAACGTCGGGTGGGTGGGCTTTGGCGACCGGTTGACGAAGTCGTGGGTGGTGGATGGCGACCCGGCGTTCAAGAAGGGAAACTTGCACGGGGCGGACATCGTGGGCCGCAAGGGCAAGGGACCGCTCGTGGCGGCGGCCGACAACGTGGAGGGGGAGGTTTACGTCAGCGACACCAGCTTCAAGAACGCCGCGAAGGTGCGCATCCCCCCCGGCGGTCCCTACGCCGACGGCAAGGGCTATGCGCCAACGGACGTGGCCTTTGCGCCCGGGGGCACGGTGTGGGTGACCGACGGCTACGGGAAGGCGTACTTCATGCCGGCCGACGTGGACCCGCTGAAGTTCCGCGGTGAGTTCTTTGGCGGGAAGAAGATGTCAGGCACGCCGCACGGCATCACGTTCGACCCGGGCACGGGCCACTTGATGGTGTCGGCCCGGCCGGAGGCGCAGGTGCATGTCTGGTCGGCCAAGGAGAAGGGTTTCCTGGAGAACAACCAACTGCCGCCGGGCAGCACGGTGTGCGACGTGGACGTCTGGGGTGACTACGTCCTGGCGGCGTGCCTGGACGGCCCGAAGGGCACGCCGGGCCCGTTGTACGTGATCGACAAGAAGCGCCGGGTGATCCTGAGCACCATCAAGCCCAAGGAGGAGCTGGGATATGAGTACGCCCAGCACATGCACGACGCGTGCTGGTACGTGACGGGCAGCGGGGCCAACCGCGAGGTGTACATCATCTTCACGGCGTGGAACCCGGGCGGCATCGGGGCCTTGAAGCTGGTCAACGCGGAGTAATAGGTGGAAGCCCAGGCCTGCATGTCCCTGCCCGTTCGCGTCCGCTTCGCGCCCTCGCCCACCGGCTACCTTCACATCGGGGGGGCGCGCACGGCGCTGTTCAACTGGCTGTTTGCCCGTCATCACGGCGGCACCTTCGTGCTGCGCATCGAGGACACGGACACGGCGCGCAACTCCCAGGCCGCCATCGACGTGATCCTCCAGGGCATGCGCTGGCTTGGGCTGGACTGGGACGAGGGCCCGGCGACACCCGACCCCGACGGGCCGAGCCGGGGTGACCGCGGGCCCTACTTCCAGAGCCGGCGCGGGGAGTGGTACCGGCGGCGCATCGCGGAGTTGCGGGACCGGGGATTGGCGTATGACCGCGATGGAGCGGTGTACTTCCGGATGACGCGCGAGGCGGTGACGATCCCCGACATGATCGTGGGGGACGTTCGCCGGGAGTTGACCGACCGTGAGCAGGCGGACCCGGACTGGGTCTTGGTGCGGAGCGACGGGCAGCCGGTGTTCCACCTGGTGAACGTGGTGGACGACCTGGAGATGGGCATCACGCACGTGATCCGCGGCGAGGATCACCTGTCCAACACGGCGAAGCACATCGCGTTGTTCCGGGCGTTCGGCGTGGAGCCGCCGCGCTACGCGCACATCCCGCTCATCCTTAACCCCGACGGCTCGAAGATGAGCAAGCGGGACAAGGGCGCGGTGGTCACGAACTACATCGAGGACGGTTACGCGCCGGAGGCCGTCGTGAATTACCTGTCCTTGCTGGGGTGGTCCCCGGCGGATGGCAAGGAGCTGTTGTCGGTGGCGGAACTGGTGGGGCGGTTCGACCTGGACCGGGTGAACCGAAGCCCGGCGCGGTTCGACGAGAAGAAGCTTGCTGCGCTGCACTTCGAGCACGCGCGGGCGATGGAGCCCGGGCGGTTTGTGGAGGTCGGGCGCGAGTACCTGGCTCGTGCCGGCGTGCTGACGGGAGGGCATGACCCGGCGTATGGGGCGGCCGCGCTGATGACGGCGCGGGAGAAGGGCTTGCTGTTCAGGGAACTTGCGGCGTTCGTGGGGTTTTACTTCAAGGCGGACGAGGAGATGGAGGTTCCCGCCGAGGTGCAAGCCAAGGCTTTGGGCGCGTTGCAACGGCAGCACTTGGGCGTGCTGCGGTCGGCGTATGAACGGTTGGACGCGTCCGGCTTCACGGCGGCGGCGCTGGAGGCGGAGCTGAAGCGCGTGGCGGGGGAGCTGGGTGTGAAGGCGGGGGCGTTGACCCAGCCGGCGCGGGCGGCGTGCACGGGCAGCTTGGTGGGGCCCAGCTTGTACCACTTGATGGAAGTCCTGGGGCCGGGTCGCGTCCGGTCCCGCATGGGGCGTTGGGCGGCCGGTGACGGCGTGGACGGGGGCAAGCCGACATGAGCCCGATGGAGTCACAGATGCAGGTCCAGAAGGGCCTGCTGTGGGCGACGCTCTTGCTGGGGGCGCTGGTGTTCGGGTTCTTCATGGCATCGGAGACGATGCTGCTGGTGCTGGCCGTTGCCGGGGTGGGTTGGTTGGTGACCTTGCCGCATCACGCCCGGTTGAGCGCCCTGATGGGGATGGCGACGGGGGGGTCCGCGTTGATCATGCCGTTGCTTCCGGGCCGGCCGTTCGTCTGGGAGGTGGCAGGATTGCTGGGGTGGTCCGGCATCGTGACATTGCTGGCGACACGAAAGTACAGCCCTGGCTTTGGCGAGCGGCTTCGTCGGTATCGCTGGATCGTGTTGCTGATGCTGGGGTACGTGCTGGTCTTGTTCTACCTGATGCGGACGCACGGGTTTGGGTTGCGGGTGCTGGGGGGCGACCGCATGGGGGGACGGCAGTACTTGCAGCAGGTGGGTTGCGCGTCATTTGCATTGGTCTTCCTCACGATCCGGTTGTCCGAGGCGGACCTGGTGAGGTGGTTCACGATCCATTTGCTGCTGAGCCTGAGCTTCCTGGTGTCGGATCTTGCCTTGGCGGTGGGTGGCCCCGCGATGGGGGTCTTCTACTTCCTGGATTTGGCGGTGGACTCGGTGCAGTTCGAGTTTGGGTCGGAGGCGACGGGCATCCGGCGTTTCCAGTCGTTTGCGTTGGTGTCGATGGCGTTGTTGCAATGGCTGGTGATGGTCGTGCCGATCCGGAAGGTGTTCAGTTCGTCGGCGATCTGGCTGGTGCCGGCCTTGGTGGGGGCGGTGGCGTTGGGTTTGCCGGGCGGGCACCGGGCGGTGTTGATGCTGGAATGCGGTTTCCTGCTGACGTGTGCGTGGGCTCAAGGGGTCATCAGGCCGCTGCGACTGGTGTTGGTTTCATCGTTGATGGCCTTGGTGCTGTTGCTGGCTTATGCGCTGGGGCCGGATCTCCCGTTGTCGGCCCAACGGGCCCTGTCCGTCCTGCCGGGCATCCAATTGGATCCTGTGGCCGTGGCCGATGCCCAGAAGACATACGAGGGACGCGTGGTCATGCGTGAGGTGGGCATCCAGCTCATCCCGGACTTCCTGTGGCGCGGGCGTGGGTTCGGCCAATCCACGGACACCGTGCCGTTGATGATGGCGCAGGATCCTTACGGCACGATTGCGGAGCATGTGGAGTACGGGCGGTTCTACAACGGCCCGGTGGGGCTGATGGTGAACACGGGCCTGCCGGGCACGGTGTGCCTGATGGGCGTGATTTTGGCGGGCACCGTGCTGGCCATGAGGACGTTGTTGCACGTTCGCAGGCATGGGGCGGAGGACGTGTTCCTGAGGTTGGCGTGCGCCAACGCCGCGTACTGGCTGATGAAGGTTGGGATCTTCGTCTTCATCCACGGGGACTCGGAGTATGCGTTGAACACGTTTGGGTTGCACCTGGGCATGGTGATGGCGGTGGATTACGCGCTGTTGTTGCGGGAGAAGGCGGAGGCCCGGGCCACGGATCTCGATGTGGCGCCCACGGTGCCCATCGTGTCCCCGGCGGCGGTGCCGTGGTGGCGTCGCCGCCACGGTGGCGGGCCGTCACCTTCGGTCGCCGTGCCCTTGCCCTAGGCCTTGGATGGCCCCCGCGTTCGCATGCGCCGGATCCTGCACTTGGTTGGAGCCTCGGAGGACAACGGCGGGATCTTGTCCTACCTGAGGGGGATTGCGTCGCATGGCCCCGCGCTGGGCTGGGAGCATGTGGTGTGGATGCGCCGTGGCTTCCACCAGGTGCGATTGCCCCGGTTGGAGGTGCGCGAGGCGCGTTTTGCCCTGGGGGAATCACCCTCGCACCTCCGCCTGCTGCTGTCGGCCGCTTGCGCGTGGCCGTCGTTGAGGCGGTTGGTGAAGAGGGAGGGGTTCGACGTGGTGAACGGGCACTCGCGGGGCGCGCTGCTGTTGTCCTCGTGGATGGTACGTTCGGGCAGGCCAACCATCTTCACGAACCACGCCTACGCGCGTCGCACCGGCATGTACCGTCGCATCGCGGGTACCCCCGGCCTGACGACGATCCTGCTGACCCCCAATCAAGGCCGACACTACGGGATCGAGCCTGTCCCGGGTCGGGTGGAAACCATCTCGGCATGTGGCGCGGATCGTTACTTCGAGTTCCCCTTGGCCGGCCGTGCGGTGACGAGCGGGGGCGCGGTGCGTGTGGTGGGTGTGGGGAACGTGGTCCGGTGGAAGCGATGGGACCTGCTGCTGGAGGCGTTGTCCGTGATGCCTGCGGATCTCCGGCGGCGCATCGAGGCCACGATTTGGGGACCGGTGCCGGACGAGGCGGATGCGAGGGCCTTTGCATCCGAGTTGCACCGGGTGATGGAGGCCCGTGGACTGGGGGGAACGGTCCGTTTTGCGGGTCCGACGCGTGACATCGAGGGCGTGTTGGCGGGGGCGGATGTCTTCGTGTTGCCTTCGACGAACGAGCCGTGCTCGGTGGCATTGATCGAGGCGATGGCGATGGGTGTTCCGGCCGTGGTGTCGGCGAGTGGCGGGAACGTGGACATTGTTCGTGACGGCGTCACGGGCATGCTGTTCCGGCCGGGATCGGGGGAGGATCTGGCCTTGAAGCTGAAGGAGTTGTTGCTCGGGCGGGTGAGGCTGGCTTCACCCGAGGCGGTGCGTGCGAGCGTTTCAGGGCGTAGCGCCCGAGCGGTGGCGGCCCAGCATGCGGCGGTCTGCGCTCGGGTGGCGGGACGGGGATGAGCTGGTGGGCCGGAACGATTCCATTGGGTGGATCGTTCCGGCCAAGCATTCAGCGAAGACGGCTGGTCGCCCGATGTTTTGTCCCCGGCTGTCTCACCTGCCCGTGAGGGGCGAGTTGGCTCGTGTCGTGTCTCACAAATCGCTGGTGTTTGGTTGCTCCAAGAATGCCCCGGGGCAAGGCGTGAGGACGGAGCATACCCGCAGCGGTCTGTGACGGACGAACACCGACGCCCCGGGGCATTCTTGGAGCAACCCGAAGGGCCGCGGCTCTTTTCGCGTCCCACGTCGTTGCTCGCTTCTCACAGACC
>CAIRNV010000386.1 GCA_903880005.1 uncultured Verrucomicrobiota bacterium
CGGGGACGGGCGCGGTCCCAGGGCCTGCGCGCCTGGGAGCGCGGCCGTCCCCGGCCGCCGCAGGGCGTTGGAAAGGGCATGGAGGGTGCGCCCGGGGACGGGCGCGGTCCCAGGGCCTGCGCGCCTGGGAGCGCGGCCGTCCTCGGCCGCCGCAGGGCGTTGGAAAGGGCATGGAGGGTGCGCCCGGGGACGGGCGCGGTCCCAGGGCATGCGCGCCTGGGAGCGCGGCCGTCCTCGGCCGCCGCAGGGCGTTGGAAAGGGCATGGAGGGTGCGCCCGGGGACGGGCGCGGTCCCAGGGCATGCGCGTCTGGGAGCGCGGCCGTCCTCGGCCGCTGCTTCGGCGCTTCGGCGCGTGAGCCCATCCCATGTCCATCCCCCATGCACGCCGGCACGGTATCGAAGGCGTGCCGCACCCGTGGGCGTGAAGGCGTGACGTCACGGAGCAGCCAGCACCTGGGGGGCGTCCCGCCGATGCCCGGGCTCGCCTTTTGCCTTGGGTCGCCTTCTCATGAAGGGCGATGTCCACCTCTGATCCAGCGGGAACCCCGCGCCCCGGCCATGCCTTGCTGATCCGTGACTTGCTCCACCGGGTCCGCGCATGGGCCCCCGGCCGGACGATCCAGTACCGGGATCGGGTGACGTTGACCTACGCCGAGTGGCTGGGCCGCACGGCACGGCTGGGTGCGTGGCTGGGGCGCCTCGGGGTCCGGCCGGGCGACCGCGTGGGCGTGCTCGACTGGGACAGCCATCGCGTGCTGGAGATGTTCTTCGCCGTGCCGTGCGTCGGCGCGACGTTGCACACGGTGAACGTGAAGCTCACGCCCGAGCAGGTGGGCTACACGATCCGGCATGCCCGGGACACGGTCTTGTTCGTGCACGCCGACTTCCTTCCCCTGGTTGCGGGCCTTCGTGGGTTCCTCGGCGGGGTCCGGCATGTGGTGGTCCTGGCGGATGGGCCGTGGGAGGCCCCCGAGGGGTTCCCGGTGGCGGGCGAGTACGAGGAGGGCCTTGGCTCGACGGAGCCGTTGGCGTCATGGCCGGACCTCGACGAGGACGCGACGGCGACGTTGTTCTACACGACGGGGACGACGGGCGAGCCGAAGGGCGTGTCCTTCACGCACCGGCAGATCGTGCTCCATACGCTGGCGGCGGGGATGGCGTTGGCGGTGCATGACGAGCCCATGGCGCTGAGGTCGTCGGACGTGTACATGCCCCTGACGCCGATGTTCCACGTGCATGCGTGGGGGGTGCCGTACATCGCGGTGACGCTGGGGCTCGCGCAGGTGTATCCCGGCAAGTACGAGCCCGCGATGCTGCTGACGTTGATCGAGCGCCATCGGGTGACCTTCTCGCATTGCGTGCCGACGTTGCTCCTCATGCTGCTGCGGCATCCGTCTTCAGGAGCGGTGGACTGGCGTCGGCTGAAGCTGGTGATTGGCGGCGCCGCCCTCCTCCCAGCCGTGGCACGCGAGGCCATGGGGCGGGGCATTTGCATCGTGGGCGGCTATGGCATGTCGGAGACCTGCCCGATCGTGGCCGTTTCCCACATCCGGCCCGGGTTGATGGGCGAGGGAGGTGAGGCGGGCGACGCGGTGGACGTGATCACGCGGACGGGGTTCCCGCTTCCGTTGGTCCAGGCGCGCGTGGTCGATGACGCGGGCCGGGAGTTGCCGCCGGGCGGCGAGGGGGTGGGCGAGCTGGTGCTTCGCTGCCCATGGCTTACGGCGGGGTATGTGGACGACCCGGCGGCCTCCGAGCGCCTGTGGAAGGACGGATGGCTTCACACGGGCGACGGCGCGCGCATGGACGCCGACGGCTACATCCGGATCACGGACCGGATCAAGGACGTCATCAAGGTGGGCGGCGAGTGGATTTCGTCGCTCGAGATCGAGGACGTGCTGGCCCGGCATCCGTCGGTGGCGGAGGCGGCGGTCATTGGCGTCCCGGACGCGAAATGGGACGAGCATCCGCGGGCGGAGGTGGTGTTGCGCCCCGGCTTGCCCGCGCCCACGCCGAGGGATCTGCTGCGGCACCTGCACGCGGCGGTGGATGCGGGCGCGCTGCATCAACGGGCCCTGCTGACCGAGGTGGCGGTGGTCGAGTCCATCCCCCGGACCAGCGTGGGGAAGATCGACAAGAAGCGCATGCGCGCCGCGCTAAGCGGATCGGTCGTGCTTGCTTGATCTGCTTCCGCAAGAGCTTCGTCCTTCGCTCGTCACGGGCCTCGAACCGGCCCGCGCCTCGCTCACTCCTCGTCTTGCGAAAGAATCTGCGGCGCAATCCCCTCCCTCCCCACTGAATCTTAAAACGGCAGTTGAAGTGGGCTTGAAGGCAAGGAAAGGGCCGTCACATCGAGGCAAAGAGGCCCTGAGGGATCCATCTGAGACCTCACCCGGCGGGTGAGGTTCGAATGGACTGGTCTGGGTGGTAGGCCGGGTGCCCTCACCCGGCGGAAACGTTGCAGAGGCGTCGCGGCTCTGGATGGATCACGTCCAGCGGCAGGATGCCGCTGCCACTCTATCTCAGAGATGCTCGGAGTGCGGCATCCTGGCCGCCGCGTGAGGGCACGCGGC
>CAIRNV010000387.1 GCA_903880005.1 uncultured Verrucomicrobiota bacterium
ACGCCCGAGGACCTTGGGCCAGAGGATGCCTTGGACGCCCGATTCCAACCAGTGGACGAGGCAGTCGTTGGGGTTGGTCGTGGCGCGGGCCGCGTAGAGCTGGGGAACGGTGCTGCCCGGGGCGTAATGAACATGGCTGAATGGCACGCCCGGGCCCTGCTGGATTTCCTCCGGGCGCAGGTCCGCCAGCGACGCGCCCGCGGGCGGGACCATCCGCTCGCCCAGGTCGCAGTCGAGGTCGAGGGGGATGGGTTGCTTCATGACATCGACGATCTCGAAGCCCAACGGGTTGCGGGTCTGGCCGTCCTCGCGCATGTCGCCCAGCAACTCCACGAAGACGCGCCCCTCTTGGTTGAAGGCGTACAAGTAGCCCTGGCTTTGGTCGTACCAGACCGTCCGAAGCTCGCTCAGGACCGCGTTCGTGTTGCCATCGACCGGGCTGGTGTATCCCGGGCCGCGATACTCCTTCGTGACGGTGCGAGGGAACTGGTTGTTGAAGACGACGTTGACGGCCCCGACCTTGGCGGGCGGGATGGCAACGGGGCGACCCAGGTTCCGGAACTCACGCTCGGTCCAGTACATGGTCCGGGGAGGCTGGGACGCGCTGCCGGAGACCACGTAGGTGGCCGTGTAGAGGAGGTAGATGCTGGCGCCGTTGGTGACGTAGCTCGCGCCGCCGCCGGGATTGGAGTAACTGGCGGGCTTGGTGGCAGCCGTATAAGCCTGCACACGCCGCCATGTCACCCGCACGGGGCCGGCCTGGACCGCATAGACCTTGCGCGCATGAGGGCTCCAATAATAGCCCGTGTTCGCATGGCTGTTGGTCGAGTAGGGCTCGGCAATCCAGTACCGCTCCTTGAGGATGTTGAGCGGCTGGCCCGCCTCGTCGAGGTCCGGCACCTCGATCACGCTTCCGAACGAGTAGGGCGTGGCCTTGCTCAAGTAAGGCGACCCGATGCGAACCTTCCTGAACGCAACGACCACGTTCGTCCCGCTTCGTCCGGTGGGAAGCTGCATGTCCGCCATCGCGTTCGCGAAGCTCGTGCTTCCCGAGAGCACGGACGACAACGAGCGGGTGACCCAGTCCGACGCCACGGCGCCGCCGCTGAACGGCATCCATGGCTGAAACTGCCCCGCCGTAGGCTCGTTGAAGCTACCCGACGCGTTCTCGTTGCCATTGACCGGGGCGCGGCCATCCGAGCCGACCTGCGTGTCCACCGTGGCCGAAAGGGGCAGCCCACCCAAGGAACGGTAATTGACGCGGTCGCGGGCCGATTCGGCCTGGATGGGGAGCTTCTCCACGGCGTGCAGGACCATGCTGCCGGCCGCAACAAGGCAGGCCATGGACCGGCGGAACGCCGACATCAGCGGGGACGCAAGGCCAGGATTCATGGGAGAGGAGGACGAAAGGTGCGCTTTCATGTGCGTAAGGGGATGGAAGGTCGGTTCACTGAACCCGCATGATGAAGGCGAGGACATAGAAGGGGGGCATGTTGCTGTGCGGACGTCCCTCGCCGCTCGGGCTGGAATCGAAGCCGGCAATGTCCACCCCATGCGCGTGATCCCCGCCCTGGG
>CAIRNV010000388.1 GCA_903880005.1 uncultured Verrucomicrobiota bacterium
GGCCCATTCCAACCTCACCCGCCGGGTGAGGTCTCGGATGTGTCCCACAGGGCCTCTTTGCCTTGATGGGATGGCCATTTCCCTGCCTGGAAGCCCCCTTCAACTGCCGTTTTTAGGTTCACCTAACGCGGAACGATTCCGTTGGGATGGGAAGGGATTGCGAAGCAGATGCTTCTGCAAGCCGAGGAGTGAGCGAGGCGCGGGCCGGCACGAGGCCCGTAACGAGCAAACGACGAAGGATTTGTGCAAGCAGATCGAGCAAGCACGACTGATCCCAATGCATCATTCCGGCCGAGCAACGTGGGACATCTTGGAACCCTCTCTTGCCGGTCCCAGGTCCGCGTCGTAGCCGTCCATGGTGAATCCAATCAATCTTGCGATGATGCTCATCCTGCAGTCCTGCAGTTTGGGCCATTCCTTGGGCACTGGCTCGCTCGGCGACACCTATGGGCTAAGCCTTCACTCATGGAGAACCACCGAGGCAAGCATCCGCGGCGAGTTCTACCACCGGCGCATCATGAAGCATGAGGCCCCGGCCTTCGCCATCGTGTTCCCTTCCAATGGATCATTCCTGACCGTCGAGGAGCATGGGTTGGTGGACGCGGATGGCACCGTGGAGGTCGTATCGTCCACCACAAGCCGGGAACCCTTCGTGATTTCCCGGGCATCCCGCGAGAATTGGCGATGCGAGGTCATGGGGTCGGCTGGCCCACTCGCCCTTTTATCCAAGACGTCCGACTTCACCCTCATGCTCACTGCAACCCTTCCCAAACGATCCCCGCTGCTGGAAACCCTGGGTGGGTGGACACGGCTCCACCTCCGGTTTCCAGATTCCATCCCGGCCTTGTCTCCTTGCGACAGTCGCCCGGATTCATCGGGCCAGAACATTCCCGGCTTGTCGCCCCGGACCGAGTCCATCTGGGTGCGTCCCGCTCTCCCTCGATGGGGCACCGTGCCGACCACCACCGCCAGGGCGATCATCCATCCGCAGAGGGTCAACTGGGTGTATTGGGATCCTATCTTGGGATTTGGCCCCGACCTTGCATTTGAGTGCTACGGAGCGGGTCCCATGAAGCCAACCCCGGCGCCCGCCAAGTAACCGCCATGCCACGCCTTGCCTGCCCTTGGCCTTTGCGACCCGCCAGCGTCCGCTGGTTCATCGCCGCACTCGTGACCGGATGGGCCGTTCACCTGCTCCTCAAGCCGTCGCACCGATGGCTGCATGCACCGATGCCAACAGCAACGGTGACGGCCTCCGGCGAGCACTCTGAACCAGGTCACCCATCGTTGCCAAAAGGGGTTGGGGTCATGAACTCGGACGCATCCCGATCCCTCCCGTCGCCTGGCAACGACAACGGCATCGCGGTGGAGGTCTCGCCCCGGCTGCGTGCCGACGTGGAAGGCCTCCGTCGGGCCCTTCGCGAGAGCCTCGAAGGACACCCCCCGATGGATGCCGCGCACGCGGGCCTCATCTCCTCGTGGGTCTTCAACATGATGTTGGACGCGGCTTACCAAGACGCCTGGGAGCTCGGGCGCGAGATCGATCCCGCGCTGGCAACCCGGCAGGTCCTGAAGGTCCTCGACGAGTCGGAGGTGCCCCGATGAAAACCACCTCGGATCCTTCATGGTGGGCACTGGCCGCGGCGACGCTGTTGTTGTCGGTGTCGTTGGCACGACCCAAGACGAATTCCTCCGTCGGTTCAGCAGGAGCACCGGGCGGGGCAGGGGATCCCATCGAGGCAGCCGACGATGCCGTCTCGCCCTGGCAGCCGGCGCCGCCCGTCGCGTCGCCTCAAACCCATGCGGGGCTCCGTGTCCAGGAGCATTCGCAGGCCATCATCGATGCAGTCCATGAATCACAAGCCCCCGCCCCCCAACGTTTGCTGGCGTGGATGCGCGCCGCCTTGCCCCCGGGTTGGGAGAACACCTTCGTCCTGCACGACGTCATGGTCGCGTCCGGCGCGCTGACGGACATGGCCCGCCTCTTGTCCTTCGCGAGCGCCGACGGACTCGAAGCCCGTCCGCGCGATGCGCTGAGGGATGAGGCGCTTCGCATCCAAGCCATTGCGGACGACATCGCCCGGCGGTGGCTGGCGTCGAAGCATCCCATGCTGGGCGATGAGGGGATCGAACACCTGTTGGCCGCGCCCAACCGCGAAGTCCTGCCGCTTCTTGGTGAATACAACCTGTTGGCCGTGGACGATCTCATCCGCATCCTCCGCGTCCCGGTCCTCCCCAAGCATTAGCCAGCGCTCGCACCGCACTCCGGGCGGGTGGATCACAAAGCACAAGGACACCTGGCCTCAACGGTCCCGAGGATTGTACCTCAAGACGGCAGTTGAAGAGGGCTTCACGGCAGGGAAATGGCCGTCCCATCAAGGCAAAGGGGCCCTGCGGGATCCATCCGACACCTTACCCGGCGGGTGAGGTTGGAATGGGCCGGCCCGGATTGTAGGCCGGGTGCCCTCACCCGGCAGAAACGTGGCAGAGTCGTCTCAGCTCTGGCTGGATCACGTCCAGCGGCAGGATGCCGCTGCCACCCTTCCCCAGAGATGCTCGGAGGTGCGGCATCCTTGCCGCCGTGTGAGGGCACGCGGCCCACGGCACGGGCCGAGCCTTCGGCTCCACCTGAGGGTCTAACGGATCCCCACGCCCACTGCCGTTTTTAGGGTAATCGAGGCTGGGGCTGGAGACGGAGGACTGCGGTCAGTTGAACTCCGTCACCCCAGCCTCGCCTACACCACCGAGCCGGCCGAGTGTCGAGGCCGTCGCTTCGGCACCCTGACGAGCCTCGCGATCAAGGCGCGCCTTTCAGGATGGCGGCGGCACGTGCCAACGACCCGAGGTTTCCAACGCGTGCGTACCCCATGCGACGCAGCATCTTGCAGGCGAGGCCGCTCCGGCCGCCCGATTGGCAGTGAAGCAGCACAGGAGTGGCCCGGTCCGGCACGACGGACGCGACGTGCGCGTGGAGGTGGTCGAGGGGCACGTTGATGGTCCCCGGCAAGGCGTCGGCTGCGAACTCACCGGGCGTGCGCACGTCGAGCACGACTGCGCCGTCCTGGAGCATGGCCCGAGCCTCGACGGCGGACACGGATCCCAGGCGGGTGATGCCCCAGGCCGCGACGGCGAGGAGCCCGAGGATGAGGAGGAACCAAGGCATGATGAAATGGGCGTGGGGTCAACGACGGGGCATGCGGGCGTCCAGCTCGTCGAGGCGTAGGCGCACCGAAACGATGTACGGCGCCTGCCCGGCGTCCCAGTGCCCGTAGGTCGTGGTCACAAGGGTTCCATCGGGTAGCACCTCGACGCCGGGATAGGCGCAGTCGAAGGCGTGTTGGTTGTCCATGACTCGGACCCTGCACTGGCCCTCTCGCCCCCGGACGATGTCCTGGTACCGGCCCACCCACGCGACCCAGTCGCCCCGGGTGACGGATTCCCGCGCCATGTCCCGGAAGGAGATGAAGAGGCGCCCGTCCGGGGCATACCGCGCCACGTGTCGGTCGCCGGTGAGGGCGGCCGGCAGCTCCCGCGGCTCCGACCACGTACGGCCCTCGTCGCGGGACGTCATGAGCCA
>CAIRNV010000389.1 GCA_903880005.1 uncultured Verrucomicrobiota bacterium
CTTCGGGTTGCTCCAAGAATGCCCCGGGGCTTCGTGGTTCGTCCGTCACAGACCGCTGCGGGTAGGCTCCGTCCTCACGCCTTGCCCCGGGGCATTCTTGGAGCAACCAAACACCAGCGATTTGTGAGACACGACACTAGTAATCATACAGGCCGGGATCCTTTGAATAGGCGCCACCGCCGCTGCCCGGGCCCTGCGATTCGTCCCCGAGCCAACCGCTCAGCGCGTCGCCCATGTCGGCCTCGATCTTCTCCGGGTCCTCGCCCTTCTCGAGCCGGCGGATCGCCGTCTCCATGTCCTTGGGCATCATCCCAGGGGGCATGGCCTGCTGCATCTTGCGCAGCATGTGGGCCATGTGCCGCGGGTTGTTCTCGTCCATGTGTTCCATGTCCCGCTCGATCTCGCCCATGGCTTGCTCCATGCGAGGGTCGTCCATGTCCGGCATGGGAGGGCCTTCATGGCTTCCTGTTGCCGATGCATCCGGCGCGGCGGGTGCGGCGGTGCCCTTGATGAGGGCAAACCGGCTGATCTCGCGCTGAAGTTCGCGCCCGCCGCACTTCGGGCAGGCGGGGGTGTCCCGGGGCCGGACCCGCTTGCTCAGGAAGCTGAAGATGCGACGGCAACGGGGACATGCGAACTCGTAGATCGGCATGCCCCGATTCTTCGGGCATGTCCTCCGGGGTCAAGGGGCGGGCCGCGATCCCAGCATCGAGCGATCGACGACATTTTCGGGATCCACCGCGACCTCGGGAAGCGCCGCATGGTGGGCGCGACCCAAATTTGCCGTTTCAACGAGGGCGGCGTCCTCGTAACAATGCCGGCGCTGTTCGTGGGAACGGCGCTCCACCCTGCGGTTGCTCTCCACCTAGATCCTCGTCATGGCTGCTGATAACTCCGTTGTTGCAAAGGTTGAACTTCCTCCCCTGGTCCCGGTCGTGCCGCGCGTACGCCTGGCCGGGACGCCCACGCGTCCGCCCACGCACGCCACCCGGGTGCGCAACGCCGCCGGCGGCGACGTCGTTCTGGGGTGCCCGCGTGCGACACGGGCGTTGGTGGCGTTGATGGACGTGCATGCCGTGAATGGCGGGGCCGCCTGTCATTGGGGTGGCCCGGCGGCCTTCGCGGAGCTCAACGCCGCCATCCACGGGTTGATGTTCACCACCACGGGCCGCCCGTGGCACGAGGCCTTCCACTACGTCAACGACGCCGGCCACGCTGAGAACGGCATCTACGCGCTCCGCGCCAACTACGGGTTCGACGGCATGACGTTCGACTCGCTCAAGGGTTTTCGGTCCATCGCCTCCAAGCTCACGGGCCACGGCGAGTCCCACCTGAACCCGGAGGGCGTGCTCCTCTCGAACGGCCCGCTGGGGTCGGCCCTTCCCCAGGCGCAAGGCCTTGCGATGGCCGACCGCCTGACCGGCAACGACCGCGTCACGGTGGTCGTCGTGTCCGACGGTGCCTCGATGGAAGGCGAGGCGCGCGAGGCGTTCGCCGCCATCCCCGGCCTCGCCGCCAAGGGCCGCCTCAACCCCCTCGTGATGGCCGTCTCCGACAACGACACCAAGTTGTCCGGGCGCATCACCAAGGACTCGTTCTCCATGCAGCCCACGTTCGAGGCGTTGGACGACCTCGGCTGGGACGTGCGCAAGGTGAACGACGGCCACGACCTTCAAGCCGTGTACCTCGCCGTCGAACAGGCCGTCGCCGACGCCCGGTCCAACCCGGCCCGCCCCGTGTGCCTGTGGGTCAAGACGATCAAGGGCTACGGCGTGAAGGCCACGATGGAGAACGCGGCGGGCGGCCATGGCTTCCCCCTCGCCAACGGCGAGAAAATCGTCGAGTTCGTGGACGAGATCTTTGGTGGGCAAACGCCGTCCGACCTCGCCGAATGGGCCCGCGCCCTGCGCTCCGACTGGGAGGCCAAGGAGGCGGCCAAGAAGGCCAAGGCCGCCGCCGCCCCGGCCGCCGCCAGCCCCGTTCCCTCCATCAAGAAGGACAAGGTCCAGGCCGGCCTCGCAGCCGGAGCCATCCGCGCCGCCATGGAGGGCTACCCGGTCTATTCCGTTTCATCCGACGTCCAGGGCTCCACCGGCATCAGCACCTTCCAGAAGGCCACCGGCCGGTTCGTCGAGGTGGGCATTGCCGAGTCCAACATGGTGTCCGTCGGCGCCGGCCTCTCCAAGGCGGGCTACATCGCCATCGTGGATACCTTCGGGCAGTTCGGCGTCACCAAGGGCAACCTGCCCCTCACCATGGCCGCGCTCTCGCAGGCGCCCGTGATCGCCATGTTTTCCCACGTGGGCTTCCAGGACGCCGCCGATGGCGCCTCCCACCAGGCGACCACCTACTTTGCCGCCGTCAGCGCCATCCCGCATACGGTCGTCATCGCCCCGAGCTGCGCCGAGGAAGCCGAGGCCTTCATGTACCAGGCCATCCGGCGCATCGCCGAGGAACGCCAGGCCGGGCGCGACGGCGAATCCGCCCTGTTCTTTGTCGGACGCGAGAATTACCCCGTGCGCTGGGTCGAGGGCACGGCCTACGAGTGGGGCAAGGCGCAGGTGATCCAGGCGGGCACGGACGTCGTCCTGGTGGGTTCCGGCGTTTTGTTCAGCAAGGCGCTGGAGGCCGCCAAGCTCCTCGCGGCCCAGGGGGTCTCGGCCACGGTCATCAATCACCCGTTCGTCAACCGCGTCGATGTCGCCACGATCGGCGACGCCGTTCGCCGTTGCGGCGGGCGCCTGGTCACCATCGAGGACCATCAAGTCGTGTGCGGCATGGGCGCGCAGCTTTCCCACGCACTGTCCAACGCCGGCATCGCGCATCGCGTCCGTTCCCTCGGCATCGAGGGCGAGTTCGGCCAATCCGCGTACCTAGCGGAGGAGCTTTACGTCCGGCACGGCCTGACGGGTCCCAAGATGGCCGAGGCGGCGCTCGCGTTGGTTCGCGGGTAAAGGGCGCGGCGTCGGCGCACGCGCCGGGAAGGTCGCTCAGCCCGCGTACACGGGCTCCGGCAATTCCCGGGTCGCCTCCTCGATCCGGTGCCCGAACCCGGGCCCGCGCACGGTGTCCAAGCCGATGCAACCCTCCCTGCGCCGGTAGAGGGCTGGATGCACGCGGGCCTCCGGCAAGCTCGCGTCCGGGTAGAACTGCATGGAGTTGGTTTCAACGCCCATGATGGTGGGCACGTGGGCCGCCAACAGCGCGTGGGTCACCTGCGCCAGCATGGGATTCGTCAGGTCCTGCACCATCAGGGTCATCCCGTGCGCCCGCGCCCAGCACGCCGACAACAACGCCCCGGTCTGCGTCTTGCACGTCTTGAGCGCCACCCCCGTCCATCCCAGGCCGCGCCCACGTCGCACCTCGCGCCAATCGTGCGCGCTCTCGTCCAGAAAGAGCGGCTTGCGCGCGGACACCGCCCGCACGTCGATGGGATGCTCGGCCAGCTCATAGGGGAAGGGCTGCTCCACATACAGCAAGCGCCCGAACGTACCCGGGTGATCCACCAACAACCGGTCCAGGATCTCCGTCACGTAGGCGGGGTCGTGCACCGTGCAGTTGAAGTCCGCCGTCAACCATTCCACCCCGTTCTCCCGCGCCACGGCGTCCACCGACAGCAACCGTTGCTCGTCCCATGCCGCGTCCGTGCCGCGCAGCTTCACCTTCAGGCACTTGAGCCCGTCCCGCCGAATCCAATCCGCCAGCAACACGGGATGCCCGTCGTCCGGCTCGTCGCCCCGAAGCTCCGAAGGGTGGACGGGATCCAGTCCGCCCACCAAATGCCATGCTCGCAGCGTCTCCACCCGTTGCGGTCGCAACCCGTCGGCCACGTCGCGCCCCCGGAACTCGACCCCCGAACCGGCCTCCGGCGTGAGGAAGTCCGCGAGATCGCGCGTCATCCAAGGGCGCTGGTACGTCTCATACGTGGGCACGCCGTGGAGCCGCCCGTAGGCGTCGTGCAAGGCAAGGTCAAAGGCCGAGCACGCCACCAACGCCGCCAGCCAAGGCATCGGCTCCAGGGCACCCGAGGCCCCGGCCAAGCCGCTCGCGTTGAAGTCCCCATGCAACCGCGGCAGCCAGTCCCGCACGAAGTCATGCCCCAGCTCCATCGGATGCCCCCAGTCCATGGACCCCGCCCAGGCCTGCGCCAGCATGCGTGCAAACAACTTCAACGACTCATGACGCGGGGCGTAGGCGGTTGTTGAAGGCCAGACCCATTGCACGCTCAAGGGCGTCTCCCCCCACCCATGCGCCAACCTTCCGTCGCGGCCCACCACCTCCATCCGGACCCGCGCGCACGTCACCGACGTCAACGCCTCCGTTCCAAACTTCAGCGGGACGCGGGTCGCCACGGGCAGGAACCACAACGTCACGCCCGTCACGCGGCAATCGCGGGGATGCAAGCTGGCCATGCGACAGCGTGAGGCCAAGGCGGCCCGGGAAACAAGAACGCCGCCGGGCCAAGGCCCGACGGCGTCTCATGAAAGGCTATTGCCAGCGGCCGGAAACGGCCGCGGGGCGCCTAGTAACGGTCACGGCGAGGACCGCGATCGCGGTCGCCGCGCCATCCGCCGCCACCACCGCCACCGCCACCGCCGCGATCACGGCCACCGCCGCCACCGCCGCGGAAACCACCACCGCCGCCGCCGCCACCGCCGCGGAAGCCGCCACCACCACCGCCGCCGCCGAAGCCACCCTCACGCGGGGCGCGCTCCTCGCGGGGACGAGCGATGTTCACGGTGAGCGCACGCCCGCCGAGGTCCTTGCCGTGGAACATTTCAACGGCGCGTTGGGCTTCCTCGGACGTCGCGAACTCGACGAAGGCGAATCCGCGGGAACGACCGGTGAACTTGTCGAGCATCAGGTTCACGTTGAGGACGACGCCGGCGCCCGCAAAGTGATCTTGAATGTCACGCTCCATCGTCTGGTAGGAAAGATTGCCCACGAACAGACGGTTCTGATTTTCCATAACAACTACGACCGCTTCAAACACCGCGTGGGAATCTGCCCCAGGCAGAACTCAGATTGAGGGGGACGAACTAAATCGACCTCTGCAAACCGTCACCGTGACGCCGACACCGCATGCTGAACTCGGACGGCGGAAGGAAATCACGCGGCCGCGCCCCGGGTCAATCGCCGATTTGCCCGCAAGGGCGCGCGCCCGGAGGGCCGAATTGCGCCAGAATGTTGGTTACCGGCGGGGGTACTGGGCGAAGGGGGTGGAGGGATCGTTGCGCCAGAAGTCCTGTTACCGTGGCCGGCATGGACGATTCAATGAGCACGGGAACACGCGAGGAGGTGTTGGGGAAACTGCGGCGGCGCTACCAAGGA
>CAIRNV010000390.1 GCA_903880005.1 uncultured Verrucomicrobiota bacterium
CACGGGGGTGGTACGGGTGTATGCGGCCGGCGAGTTTCGCCGGGACCTTGAGGCGATGCGCGAAGAACGCACGGAGGTCTTCACCCTGTTGTATCCCAATGCCGCGGACATCGCCCATGCGATCGCCGACGTCTTCGGGGACCGGGTTTCGGTGAGCGGCCTGGAGTCGGAGGACGCGGGGACGATGGACTTGCAGCAGCGCTTGCAACGCTTCGACCTCATGGACCAGAGGGCGTCGGGTCTGGGGACGGCGGCGCAGGGTTCGGGCGCGGGCGGAGGCGGGATGCGGGGAGGTGGGGGTGCGCTGGGCATGGGGGGCATCGGGCTCGGAATGGGCGGCATGAATGGGTTGGTCGGGATGGGCGTGGCCGGGGGTGGGTTGGGCGGGAGGACGCGCGGGACCGGCTCGGCTGCGCGGACGCGGGACGTGGCAATGGGCGGCACGGACCTCAGCGCCGAGCAGATCCAAGGATTGGCCGGCGGACGTGGCGGGGATGCGGCGAGCCTGGGGCCTGGGGCGATGGCTGACGCCGCGAGCTGGGTGGCGACGGAGCGCGGGCTGGGGAGAAGGGTCGGGATTCACGTGGCGGTGTTGCGCCGTCAAAGCCGCTTGGTGGTGCGAACGGCCGACGAGGACGCGCTGCGGGACATCCGGATGTTGGTGGGGCGGCTGGATGTGGCGCAGTCCATGGTGCTGTTGGACGTGCGGGTGTTGCGGGTTCAATTGGGCGACGGCTTCAACTCGGCGTTTGACTACTCGTTCCTGAGGACGGCCGGGGACGGGGTTGTGAACGGCTCCTGGAGCACGGGCGAAATCCAAGGGCCGCCGGGGATGGGCTCGGGCGGCGTGGGAGGCGGATCCATGCGCCCGGGCGGGGGCGGCTTTGACTCGCAGTCGATGGTGTTCCAGTACCTCGGACAAGACGTGCGGGCGAGGCTGTCGTTGCTCGAGACGCGCGGCCGGCTGCGGTCCGTGGCGACGCCCCTGCTGTTGACCGCGAACCAAGAAGTGAGCCGCGTGTTCGTGGGCGAGGAGGTGCCGATCGTCCGTGGCTTCAGCGGCGGTGCAACCATCCCGACCGGCGGCAACGGTGTGGTGGCGCAGAACGCGAACGCCCAGGTCGAGTTCCGGCCGGTCGGCACCACGTTGCTCCTGACGCCGAACATCAACGCGGACCGGACGGTGACCTTGCGACTGGTGCAGGAGAACTCATCCCTGCGTCGGCAGGGCGCGAGCATCCCCGTGCCCTCGGAAGGCGGCGGGTTTCGGAGCCTGGCGGTGGATGTGGTGCAGTCGCGGGCGGTCAGCGGGACCTTCATGGCGCGGCACGCGGAGTCCGTGGTGGTGGGAGGCTTGGTGGAGGAGCAGGAGACGGAGGACCGCTCGGGCGTTCCATGGCTGGGTCGATTGCCGGTGTTGGGCGCGGCGTTCCGGAGGGAGTCACGGTCCCGTGGGAGGAGCGAGTTGGTGGTGATTGTGCGGCCCTTCATCGTGAGCACCCCGGCGGAGGCGGAGGCCATGTCGGCGAGGTTGGCAAAGGAAGTGAGCCTGGAGCCCCGGGCTTGGGGGGAGCGAGCGGGCTCCGGATACACGACGAACGACGTGGTGGCCCCCATGGGCGCGAAGGCGGGCAAGCGCGGCAAGAAGGCGGAAGGCGCGCGATGACATGGAGGCGCGGGCCGGCGAATCACGGTTGACGGGCATCTCGGTCTGAAACCGGCGCCTTATCCCCCGGGCGAGCGGAGGTTGGGCCGGCAGGATGATAGGCTGGGCACCTGAACACGGCGCACGGTAGGGCCCTCGGCCCAACGCGTGGGGGCAACGCATTTGGATTCACCGGAAAGATTGTGCGATCTCATGCCGCGCCGCCGTTCCTGGACGCGAGCGCTCCGGCCCAGGTCAATGGACATGCCCGGACGCAGCCTTGGGGGGTGCGTCCGGCTGGGCGGGGGCTTTCCAATCCTTGTTCCGACCGTCCGCCGTGATCAA
>CAIRNV010000391.1 GCA_903880005.1 uncultured Verrucomicrobiota bacterium
ATGGCTCCGCGTCTCTGCGTCTCGGCGGGAGGTTCATCTTCAGTCGTTTCATGCGGCCCGTGATGCCATGGGAACGTGTCGGGGAGATCTTTTAGGCACATGAAGCGGAGTCTCCCGCCGAGGCGCGGAGACGCGGAGGTTTTGGGTTCCGCATGGGCCACGATGCCGTCGGTCAGGCGACTCGGCGCTCTTTTGGAATGTCTCCATGAACCATCGTTTGTTTCGCCCTTTCAGGGCTTGGATCGGTGGTGGGCGTGCCAACCCGGGGCGTTGCCCCGGGCTGGCGTGTGTCGCGCCGTTGGCGCTCTCGGGTCATGGCAGGCCTCGCAGGCTTGGGGCCGTTGCGTGGGTCGGTGGGTGGATTTCGATGGGCCACCCCATCCCTGGAACCCAACGGCCTTGTTGGAGAAAAGGTTTTCCTCATGTCTCCGCGGCTCTGCATCTCGGCGGGAGGTTCTCCTTCCAGCACCGATCCGAAATCCCATGGTTCGTGCCGGTTTGAAATGCACGGGTCATGGGTGCCTTCGGTCCATCTGCTTGATTCATCGACGCCAGTCATTCCTCCTTCCCACGTGCATTTCAAACCGTTGGTTTTCGGTGCATTCCGCGTCGGCATCGACAGGCATCTGCTTCGCCATCACTTCCCTCTCAACGGAATCGATTCGGCTTCGTTGGAATCCCCCCTTTCGCCGTCTCGCCCTGGATTCAGGACTCCGCCTTCACCTCGGCCATGAGGTCACGAAGGCCAATGGCCTCCATCCCCTTCGACAGCGGATGCCGCCCGCTGCCCGCGTGGACGATCCATCCCTTGTCTGCCTCCAGGTCGCGAAAGGCCTCGTGAAACCCACGCGAAACCACGGCATCCGGACTGCGCTTGATTTCAACCACCCAACGACGTCCACCCGGGAACTCCAGCACGAGATCGATCTCGGCACCACCGGATGTCCGATAATACCCGGGCACCGTTCGCAAGGGCGCGACGGCCAGCAGGCTCTCCACCACAAACCCTTCCCAGCTTCCACCCACCACCGGATGCCCCAGCAGTGCATCCCGATCACCAATTCCCAACAGGGCGTGCAACAACCCGCTGTCGCGGATGTACACCTTCGGCGACTTCACCAATCGCTTGCCCACGTTGACGTGGTAGGACGCCAGCCGCCGGACCAGCAGCAGGTCCACCAACAGGTCCGTGTATCGACTGACCGTCTGGCCGCTGATCTCCAGTCCCGCGGCCAACCGCGCCGCGTTGTGCATCCCACCCTGCGAGTGAGCGAGCATCGTCCAGAAGCGCCGCAACGTCTCGGCAGGGATCCGCGGACCAAACTGCGGGATGTCCCGCTCCAGATAGGTCCGGATCAGGTCCTGCCTCCACTCCATGCTGTCCGACGCGGTGCGCGCCAGGAAGCTGTCTGGAAACCCGCCCCTTACCCAGAGCCGTTCATCATCCCCGGGCCCCACTTCGCCGGGATGGAGCGGGCCCAGGTCCAGGTAAGTGATCCTGCCCGCAAGGCTTTCGCCGCTCTGTCGAAGGAGTTCCGTCGAGGCCGAGCCCAGGATCAGGAAGCGTCCGGTCCGGTGTCCGCGCCGGCGCCCCTCGTCAATGACGCCCCGCAAGATCGGGAATAGGTCCGGCGTCCGATGCACCTCATCCAGGATCACCAGCCGATCCTCCAGTTGGGACAGGTAGGCCGATGGATCCGTGAGTTTCGCGCGGTCCGAAACCCTCTGGAGGTCGAGATAGACCGCGTTGGATTGCCGGGCGATTTCGAGTGCCAGGGTGGTCTTCCCCACCTGACGCGGCCCCAGCAAGGCAACGGCCGCCTGACGTGCCAGGGCGGCACGGACCACGGGAACGACGGCTCGCTCGATCATCCGATGAAATCTTCCACGACATGGAAGATTTACAAGGTTCAACAACGGAGCGCTAAGACGCGGGGAATGCCCCGCCTTCGCCGTGGCGATGCCGTTGGATCGGTCGTGCGTGCTCGATCGGCTTCGCCGTCGTTGCCGTCCCAACTGAATCGTTCCGGCGTGGGCGCGGACTTTCGGGTCGTTGACTCCCGGTGCCACAATGGCACCCTCGATCCATGGTCATCCCCGACAAGAAGGCAAGGAAGCGGACGACCGCCCGAGTCCCGGGCGAAATGCGGGCCATCCTGGAGAGGGCGGCTGAGCTATCGGGGGCCACGGTCAACCAGTTCATTGTGCAGGCGGCCTATCAAGAGGCGCAGCGCATTGTGGAGCGCGAGACCGTCATTCGGCTTTCGCAGCGGGATGCCCGCAAGGTCTTGGCGCTTCTGGAGGCTCCGCCCAAGCCCAACCGTCGGCTCAAGGATGCGGCGGCCGCGGCCCGTTGCCTGAGCCATGCGTAGGCTGGAGGCGCTGTCCAGGGTGCATGACCGCGACGGCTTCGACTGCGGCAGCGAACCGCTCAACCGGTATCTCCGCGAGACAGCCCGCCAGCACGCCGAGCGTGGCATCGCGAGGACCTTTGTGTTGGTGGACTCGGATGCCGGCGAATGCAGGCCCATCCTGGGCTACTTCTCGCTGACCCTGTGCCAGGTGATTCCGGGCAAGCTGCCCCCCGAGGACGCGAGGAAGCTGCCGGACAACATCCATGGGGTCCTGCTGGGGCGCCTCGCCGTGGCGAAGTCGGTGCAGGGACAGGGCGTGGGCAAGATGCTCCTGGGGGCGGTGCTGGAGAAGTTCATGACGATCTTTGAGGCGGCCGGCGGCGTCGGGTTGTTCGTGGACGCCAAGGACGAGGGCGCCCAGCGCTTTTACGAGGGCTTCGGTTTCGTGCCCATGCCGTCCAATCCACTCCAACTGTTTCTTCCATTGAAGACCATTCAGGCGGCGCTCCGGTGCCGAGGGGGGTGACGATGGGCGTGGGCGTTGCAACGGGGTCACGCCCGAGCTTTTGATTTCGGGGGAAGCCCCTGTTTTTGCCGCCAAATCAAAGCCTCGGATGGAACCGGTGCGGCCAACGAGGGCATGAGACCTCGTCCGCAACGATTCCGTTGCATCGGTCGTGCTGGCTCGATTTGCCCCCGCAAGTCCCCCTTTGTTTGCTCGTTATCCCGCGTCTGCGGGACGCCTCGCTCACTCCTCGTTTGGCTCGTGTCGTGTCTCACAAATCGCTGGTGTTTGGTTGCTCCAAGAATGCCCCGGGGCAAGGCGTGAGGACGGAGCATGCCCGCAGCGGTCTGTGACGGACGAACCACGAAGCCCCGGGGCATTCTTGGAGCAGCCCGAAGGGCCGCGGCTCTTTTCGCGTCCCACGTCGTGGCTCGCTCCTCACAGACCTCTGCGGGTCTGCTCGTCGCTCGCGCCTCGTTGGACACGAAAATCCCTCGCGGCGAAACACCAGCCATTTGTGAGACACGACAGTAGGAACGTCCC
>CAIRNV010000392.1 GCA_903880005.1 uncultured Verrucomicrobiota bacterium
ACATCGTATTCACACACGTCCATCCCTGCGTCCGCGCCCGCGACGCAGCTCCATGCTCGGCTTCACGCTCGTTTCCCCCGAAATGGATCCCGTCATCATGGCGGCCGCGGCGGTGCTGCTCACGCTCATCATGCTCGGGATGCTTGGCTCGAAGCCCCGCTTCCCGCAGACGCCGCTTCCGTATGGCGTCTTCGACGAGAAGGGCGTGCTGTGGCACCGCGACTCGGTCGGGACGCACAAGGCGACGCTGCCAGGCATCACTACCGGCTACGAGATCATGAAGAGCGCGTGCGCGCATGAGGGTGATCCGCCCGCAGAGACGCTGAGACGCAGAGATCTTGCTGATATCTCCGCGTCTCCGCGTCTCCGCGGGCGATTCCCTCCCCGAGCCTATTCCCACGGCGGCCGATGCCATGGGGGGCCACCGAGGGGCGTCTCCGGATGCATGAGGGTAATCCGCCCGCAGAGACGCTGAGACGCAGAGTTCTTGCTGAGATCTCCGCGTCTCCGCGCCTCCGCGTGCGATTCCCTACCCAAGCCAGATCCCACGGCGGCCGATGCCATGGGAGGCTACCGAGGAATTGCTGCCGCGTGGTTGGGGCGTGCGGCTCGACGCGTGTGTTTCGCGGGGGCTCTGTGGCGACATCCGTTTCCTCAATGGAAGGGTCCGGGTTCAAACCCACGTTTGACCGGGGGACGGCCGTGCCCATACTCCGCGCCAATTTGTCCGGCCCCATGGTGGGTTGCCGGGCGAAGCTTCCACCTGATGAGCACGCGCGCCGTTCTTGCCTTGGCCGATGGGACCGTCTTCCACGGCCTTTCCTTTGGAGCCCGGACCACGGCGGTGGGGGAGGTTTGCTTCAACACGTCGATGACGGGGTACCAGGAGATCCTCACGGATCCGTCGTACCGCGGGCAGGTGGTGGCGATGACGTACCCGCAGATCGGGAATTACGGGGTGAACCGCCAGGACGTGGAGTCGTGGCGCCCGCATGCGGCGGGGTTCGTGGTGCGGGAGTTGTCGCCGGTGGTGTCCAACTGGCGCGCGGACCAGGACCTGCACTCCTACCTGGAGGAGAACGGGATTCCCGGGATTCAAGGCCTCGACACGCGGGCGTTGGTGAAGCGGTTGCGGACGCGCGGATCGACGCCCGGGACGATTTCCACGGAGGGCTTGTCGGATGCCGAGGCCGTGCAAAGGGCCCGCGAGTGGGGCGGCATGGAGGGCCGGGACTACGTCACGGAGGTGACGCACAAGGAGGCCTTCGACTGGGATCCCCAAGACGGGCAGAGCGCGGCCTTTTCCTTGGTGCAGGGCAACGGGCCGGTCACGGGGTCGCCGCGTGAGGTGCGCCTGCCGATGCCCCCGGCGGACATCCCGATTGTGGCCTTCGACTTTGGGGTGAAGTACAACATCCTGCGGCGGCTGAGGCAGAAGGGGTTCCAGGTGCACGTGGTGCCGGCGCACACGCGGGCGGCGGACGTGCTGGCTCGGCGGCCGGCCGGCGTTTTCCTGTCCAATGGCCCCGGGGACCCGGCGGCGCTGGGCGGCATCGTGCGCGAGGTGAAGGTTCTGTTGGACTCGGGCATCCCGATCTTCGGGATCTGCCTGGGGCACCAAATCCTGGGCCAGGCGTTGGGAGGCAAGACCTTCAAGCTGAAGTTCGGCCATCGCGGCGGCAACCAACCGGTCAAGGACCTGGAGACCGGGCGCGTGGAGATCACGTCCCAAAACCATGGCTTCGCCGTGGACCCGGACTCGCTGCCGTCCGACGTCGTCGTGAACCGGATCAACCTCAACGACCGCACCGTGGAGGGGCTTCGGCATCGCACGCGCCCGGTCTTCTGCGTGCAGTATCATCCGGAGGCCGCGCCGGGGCCGCATGACAGCACGCCGCTGTTCGACGAGTTCCGCAGCCTGATCTTGCGCAAGGGCTGAATCGGACATTGACCCTTCGACGTTCCCGCCCCTTTACTTGGTGGACGCACGCTATGCCTAAGCTGGTTGTCCTTACCGAAGGCCTTGTTGGACGTTCCGTTGAATTGTCTTCGGGCAAGACCACGGTCGGCCGAGTCGAGGACAACACCTTCCAGATCGCCGAGCCCTCCGTCAGCAGTCATCACTGCGAGGTCTGGCTCAAGGGCGACGACGTGGTGGTCAAGGATCTCAACTCGACGAATGGCACGTTCCTGAACGACGCCCCGTTGGCCGCCGAGAAGGAGGGGGTCCTCAAGCCCGGCCAGATCCTTCGGCTCGGGCAGGTCGAACTCCGCTACGAGACCGGCAAGAAGCAGACGGAGCAACCCCGCCAGACCGTGCGCCTCGGCGAGGGCAACACGATGGTCGTCGCCCCGAAGGGCGGCTTCGCGAAGAAGGACAACAAGGTCAACAAGATCTTCCTCATCGTGGGCATCCTCCTCGGCGTCGCCATCATCGGCGCGCTCGCCATGGTCTTCACCAACCTCGGCGGAACACCCTCGCAGTAGGTTCCACGGCCCTCGGCGTCCCGTTGGCTTCGTCCTCGTGCTCGTTCGTTCGTGCGAGCGTTTCTTCGCGCCGCCATTCCTCCCGCCCGCGTTTCCTCCTACCGCCCGCCTTTGCAGTGCGCGCAGGCCGCGCCGTGGAGGAACCGGGACTTGAAGTAGGCGTCCCGGCCGGATTCCTTGGGCGCGCCCGCGTCGGCGGCGGCCTGCATCTCGCGCCACATGGCCTTGGGCGGGCGCGGATTCCATCCGTGTCCTTGGCCGGGGCCGAACTCGAACCGGGCCTCGGCGGGAGGCGTGAGCTGGGCCATGGAATCCGCCAAGCGATGCACGGCGTGGTTGAGGAAGTATTCGTCCGCCTCGCCCACCCACACGCGAATCTTGCCCCTCAACTTGGGGGCGAGCGTCTCCCAGTTGTCCTCGATGACGCGACGGAGGTCCCAGCGCGCCCACCGCGTGCCGGTTCCCGGGACGATGGCGCCCGTCACCGGGCTCCAGCCGGCCACGGGCCAGCCATCGGTTCCGCGCGGGGCGAACGTCGCCGTCCACGCCCCCCACTGTCCGCCGCTGCGCGTGAACACGCCCCCGAGCCCGAGGACGTTCTCGTGACGGACCTCGCGTCGCATCGTGAACTGCGTCCGTCCGTCCAACCCGCGCGCCGAGGCCCGCTCCTGGCCGTCCGCCGCGACGAAGGCGTTGGCGTCGCGGTACAGGTCCACCAATTGGAAGTCGCGGAAGTCCACGGGGTCGGGGAACCCAGACCAGCACCCCCCGAAGAAGTCCGGGTAGAAGACCTGCAAGGCGAGGGACACCCAGCCTCCGGTCGATCCGCCCGTCGTGAACCGAGCCCAGGGCTGGCCGAGGCCGCGGAACTCATGCTCGATCGCGGGCAACACCTCCTCCACCAGCGCCCGGCCGTATGGACCGTGGTTCTCTGAATCCACCTGGTACGGGTCTCCCAACGGTCCCGCGCCATCGACGGTGACCCAGATCAACTGCGGGGCGTCCGGCTCGTTCCAATCCTTGGCCAGCTGGGAGTCCTGTCGCGCCCAGGACAACGCGCGTTCAAAGCGCGACGCGAAGCCCCCGATGTCCACCACCACGGGGTAGCGTCGGGAGGGCTCCGTCGCCCAGGACCTGGGCAGGACCACGCCGACGCGGCACGACATGTCGCGCTTCCAGAACCGCGAGAGGATTTCCGAGCGCACCTTGCGGAACCGCACCTGCGGCGTCTCGGCGGGCAGGGCTTCCAGGGGAACTTGCTGGGAAAGCTCCAGGCGAGTGGTGCCTCGCGTGGTGGGTGCAACGTCCACCAGCTTGGGCTCCGAGAACCAATTGCCGGGTGCGCCGGGCGACCACAGGTCCCGGTTGGTCACGAGGACCGCCTGGACGGCATACCGGCCCGCCGGCCAGTCCCGCAGGCGATCCCACGGGAACAGCGTCGATCCCTCGCCGAGCCGGACGCGTCCGTCCTGTGGCACATTGGCGACGTCGGTCCCGAGGAGGGTGGGCGCGTCGGCCCCGACGGCGTCGAGCATGCGGCGTGGCTCGCGCGGGCCCGGGGGGGCGGCCACCACGAGCAGCCGCGACTCGGCGGCGAGGTGGAACCCGGGGGGCAATTGAACTTCAAAGGACGGCCCCGTGGCGTGGGAGGCGGCGGGCGTGGGGCCGCCCGCGCGTTGCGCCGGCTGTCCCACCAACGCGGAACAGGCCCCGACGGCGGCGAGGATCGACAAGAGCCCCTGGTGGAAGCGCGAGATCATGATGGCGACGGGCGATGCTTAGCCGGAACGATTCAGTTGGGTCGGTCGTGCTTGCTCGATCTTCTTTCGCAAGAGCTTCGTCCTTCGCTCGTTACGGGCCTCGTATCGGCCCGCGCCTCGCTCACTCCTCGTCTCGCGAACGAATCTGCGGCGCAATCAATTCCCCCCCCAACCGAATCGTTCCGGCTTAGCCGCGGCGACGGGATCCGCCGGTCATTCGAGGTCGATGAAGTCGATCTCGACCTCGTCCTCAATGCGCAGGATGGCGACGGAGCGCCGCTCGTCTTGCTTTCGGCGGCCGGCGTAGCCCGGGTTGAGGTAGAGGCGGCCATCGCGGACCTCGTGATGGGCCTGATGCGTGTGACCGTACACGATGACGTCGGGCGAATGGTGCAGGCAGGCGAGCTGCATCCGCTCGGACAAGTGCGCCGGATCGACGATGTGGTGGAGGACAAAGGTGCGGCCACCGAGGGACACGACTTCGAGTTCCTTGTAGCCGGTGCCGGGGTCGTCGGTGTTGCCGAGCACGGCCGTGACGGGTGCGATGTCCTCCAGCTCGAGCAGGATGGACGCGAAGCCGAAGTCGCCTGCGTGCAGGATGTGGTCCACCCCCTTGAAGAGGTCACGGATGGCCGGGTCGAGATGGCCGTGGGTGTCGCTGAGGATGCCAATGCGCATGAGGGAGCCGGGGTTGGACGTGGAGGTGGAGGAAGTGGCGGTAGGGAGCGAAAGGGGGAGGGTGTGGGCCGGGACGAAAAGGGGCGGCCACCAGGCCGCCCCATGAGTGCATGACGTCGGCGAGGTGGCCTAGCGGACGGCGGCGTAGAGTGCGGCCACCTTGTCCCAGTTCACGATGTTCCAGACGGCCTTGAGGTAGTCGGCGCGCTTGTTTTGGTACTTGAGGTAATAGGCGTGCTCCCACACGTCGATGCCGAGGATGGGCTTGCCTTCGACGCCGGAGACGGACTTGCCCATGAGGGGGTTGTCCTGGTTGGGGGTGGACACGATTTCGAGCTTGCCGCCCTGGACGACGAGCCAGGCCCAGCCGGAGCCGAAGCGTCCAAGGCCGGCGGCCTCGAACTTCTCCTTGAACGTCTCAAAGGAACCGAACGCGGCCGTGATGGCGGCGGCGAGGTCGCCCGAGGGCGATCCGCCCTTGCCGGGCGCGAGCAGGTTCCAGAAGAAGGTGTGGTTCCAATGTCCGCCGCCGTTGTTGCGAACCGGGCCGCGGATGGCGTCGGGCACGGAGGCGAGGTCTGCGATCAGGGCCTCCAGGGGCTTGGCCTCCAGGGCGCTGTGGCCGGCGAGGGCCTTGTTCAGGTTGTCCACGTAGGCCTTGTGATGACGGCCGTGGTGGATCTCCATCGTGAGCGCGTCGATGTGCGGCTCAAGGGCTTCCTTGGGGTAGGGGAGGGGTGCGAGTTCGTGCGCCATGGTGCAGTGATGTCTTTGCGGTGGAATTGTTCACGGGCCACACGGTTGCGGCCCGAGACGTCGGCACCGTACCAGCGATGCCGGGGACCGCAACGCTCGCGTCGGGCCCGGGCAAGGTCGCAACAAAGGATGGCAAGGGGGCGACAACCGGGTGCCTTGTCGTTCCGACGCCGGCGTCCGTAGCGTCATCGGCATGGTGGAACACACCTCCGTCCCCCCCTTTGCGTTGCGGGAGCCCTCGCGGGAACGCGTCCCCGTGCTGCGGCCGCTGAGCCGCGCGTGCGCCGGCGACGTCGTGGTGGTGCGCCGCCTGGACGGCTCGGCGGAGACGAACCAACGGCTGCGTGAAATGGGGTTTGGCGAGCAGCAACGGGTCCGGGTGATCAGCCTTCAGTCCCATGTCTTGTGCCAGGTCTGCAACGCGCGCCTCGGCCTGAGCGCCCGCTTGGCGGACGTCATCTGGGTCGAGCCGGCGGGCGGGATGAGCTTCCCCTCCTGACGGTGAAGCGACCCGCCCTCCATCCCCTGCTCGATGAACGTCCAGCCGTTGTCCTCACTCCAGCCCGGCGAGCGTGGCGTCGTCACGACGATCGACATCCCGCCTGAGCATCGAGGCCGCATCCTGGAGATGGGCCTGCTGCCCGGCACGACGCTCGAGATGGTCCGGTACGCCCCCTTGGGCGACCCCGTGGAGATCCGGGTCCGCGGCTACCACTTGTCCCTGCGCCGTCACGAGGCGGACCGGGTGATGGTGCGGCAACCATGAACGCCCCCGCGAAGGCACCGCGTCCGTTCCTGGTCGTCCTGACGGGCAACCCGAATTGCGGCAAGACGACGTTGTTCAACGCGTTGACGGGGTTGCGCGCGAAGGTGGGCAACTACGCGGGCGTCACGGTGGAGCGAAAGGAGGGCGCCCTGATGGGGACGAGCTCGGGCGCGCCCGTGGCGATCCTCGACCTTCCGGGCACGTACAGCCTGAGTCCGCAGTCGCCGGACGAACGGGTCGCGCGCGACGTGCTGTTCCAGCGCGAGCCCGAGGTGGCGCCGCCGGACCTCGTGCTGGTGGTGGTGGATGCCTCGAATCTCCAACGCAACCTCTACTACGCCACGCAGGTGATCGAGCTGGGGCATCCCGTGTTCGTCGTGCTCAACATGGTGGACGTGGCCCGGGCGTCGGGGCAGGAGGTGGATGCCCGGGCGTTGGCGGCCGCGCTGGGCGTTCCCGTGCATCCCGTGGTGGCGAGCGACGGAACGGGCGTGGCCGAGTTGTCGGCCGCGTTGAAAGCGCAGGCGGCCCGCGGGACGACGCGGGTGATTCCCCGCGACTTCACCGAGCTGCCCGAGGCGTTCGGGCGCGAGGCAAGGTCCTTGCAGGCCCGGCTCGTGGCCCTGCATCCGCACCGCGAGCGCCTCGCGTCGGCCGAGGCCCTGCTGTTGCTGTCGGACGACCGGACGCAGGACGCGCGTCGCGGGTGGCATCCGCCGGAATTGCTGGCCGAGGTGCGGGAGGCGCGTGGCCGACTGGAGGCGGCGGGCACGGATTGGCGCAGCGCGGCCATCGAGGCCCGGTACGCGCGGGTGGCGGCCATCCAGATGGGCGTGACGCGGGAGACGGCACCCCCGGGGGAGACGTGGTCGGACCGCGTGGACCGGGTGGTGACGCATCGATGGGTCGGGCCGTTGATCTTCGCGGGGATCTTGCTGGCCTTGTTCGTGAGCATCTTCTGGCTCGCGGAATGGCCCAAGGGCTGGATTGAGTCGGCCGTGGAGGCGACGGCGGGTTGGGTGGCGGGGGCGATGCCGCCGGGCGACCTGAACGACCTGCTGGCGCGCGGGGTCGTGGCGGGGGTGGGCTCGGTCGTGGTGTTCCTCCCGCAGATCTGCCTGTTGTTCCTGTTCATCAGCCTGCTGGAGGACTCCGGCTACATGGCGCGCGCGGCGTTCCTCATGGATCGCCTGATGAGCCGCGTGGGGCTTCACGGGAAGAGCTTCATCCCGATGTTGTCGTCGTTTGCCTGCGCGATTCCCGGGGTGATGGCGACGCGGACGATCGAGACGCCGCAGGACCGGCTGGCGACGATCCTGGTGGCGCCGTTGATGAGCTGCTCGGCGCGGTTGCCGGTGTACACGGTGTTGATCGCGGCGTGCATTCCCGGCGGCGCGTTGGTGCAGGGCTTGGTCCTGACGGGGATGTACCTGCTGGGGATTGTCGGGGCGTTGGGGATGGCGTGGCTTTTCAAGAGGACGTTGCTGAAGGGCGAGCCGCCGCCGTTGCTCCTCGAGCTGCCCCCGTATCGGAAGCCCGTCGTGGCCGTCATGGTGCGGCACATGTGGGATCGTTCGCGCCTTTTCCTGCGCCGGGCCGGCACGGTCATCCTGGGGATCAACATCTTGTTGTGGTTCCTTGTGACGTTCCCAAGGGACGGGACGAAGGCCTCGGCATTTGATGCGCAGCGCGTGGAGATCGTTCGCAAGTCCGGCGTACTGCCTGCCGGGACCCCTGCGGACGACGCGGCGAAGTGGGTGGAAGACGTGCGGTCCGGGGAGGGGCCGGGCGGGACGAACGCGGTGCTGCGGGCGGAGATCCTGCGGATCGATCGCGAGCAGTCGGGCGAGGCCCTCCGTCACAGCATGGCCGGGCAGATCGGGCGTTGGATCGAGCCCGTCCTGAAGCCGCTGGGCTTCGACTGGAAGATCGGGATCGGGATCGTGGCCTCGTTTGCCGCGCGCGAGGTGTTCGTGAGCACGATGTCGGTCGTGTACAACGCGGGGGAGGCGGACGTGGGCGACCGGGGCGCGATCACGAGCCTTGCGGAGCGGATGCAGCGCGAGCGCGGGCCGGATGGAAAGCCCGTGTACACGGCCACGCTGGGGCTGTCCTTGATGGTGTTCTACGTGTTCGCGATGCAGTGCGTGAGCACGATGGCGGTCGTGCGTCGGGAGACGAACGGATGGCGATGGCCGTTGTTCCAGTTGGGCTACATGACGGCGTTGGCATGGGTGATGGCCTTCGCGACCCGTTGGGTGGCGACGTGGTGGATGGGGTAAGCCGGGACGATTCCGTTGGATCGGTCGTGCTGGCTCGATCTGCTTCGCCATCAATTCCCTCCCAACGGAATCGTTCCGGCCATGCCGGGACCCAGCCGTTAAGGATGAGATGTAGGCCGCGTGCCCTCACGCGGCGGCACGGATGCATGCTGGGCAAGCGGCTGGAAGCCGCTTCCACTTTCACCCGGCCGTCGTGCAAGGAGGCGGCGGCATCCTGCTGCGGGTCGTGACCCAGCCGGAGCTAAGACGGAACGATGCAGTTGGGTCGGTCGTGCTTGCTGGATCTTCTTTCGCAAGAGCTTCGTCCTTCGCTCGTTACGGGCCTGGAACTGGCCCGCGCCTCGCTCACTCC
>CAIRNV010000393.1 GCA_903880005.1 uncultured Verrucomicrobiota bacterium
ATCAGGAGGCTCGACATGAGCGCCCATGTCCAACCGCCCAACCATCCACGCCCAACGCCGGCCAAACCGTCTCGTGCATTCATGGGGATGTAATGCGGTCATCCTCCAACCCGGCCCGTCCGAAGGCGAACCCATTTCCCTTAGCCGTAACGATTCAGTTGGGTCGGTCGTGCTTGCTAGATCTTCTTACGCAAGAGCTTCGTCCTTCGCTCGTTACGGGCCTCGTACCGGCCCGCGCCTCGCTCACTCCTCGTCTTGCGAAAGAATCTGCGGCGCAATCACTTCCCTCCCAACTGAATCGTTACGGCTTAGCCGGAACGATTCAGTTGGATCGATCGTGCTTGCTCGATCTGCTTCGGCAAATCCTTCGTCCTTCGCTCGTTACGGGCCTGGTACTGGCCCGCGCCTCTCTCACTCCTTGTTTTGCGGAAGCATCAGCTTCGCAATCACTTGCCTCCCCACTGCATCGTTACGGTTTGGCCGCACGAACCATCCTCCCCGCGATTCTGCGGCCGCCGGGGCGATGGGATGGGCCGCCGCCCCGTTTCCGGCGACGGACGCCAAGGCGCGGGCGCTTGTGGCCAACTTTTGTGTTTACAGGGCGGCGCTGGATGCGTGAGGTGATGGACATGAACCCCTGGAAGTCTCTGGGATGGGCGGCGGCCGCCCTGATGGTGTCACCTGTCATGGCGCAACGCGCGATCGTGTTTGAGAGGGCTGGAGGGCCCGCCTATATCGCCGGCGAACTCCTGGTGGAGTATCGGGACGGGGCATCCGAGAAGGATCGCGCGGCGGCGCTCTTGGCGGCGGGACTCAAGGGCGAGCGACGGGTTCGCCGGCCGGGGGCCAACGCAAGGGCGAGGGGTTGGCGGGACCTTGACCTCGTCGCGGGCTCGCTGGAGGTCCGGGCAGCGGCCGAGATCCTCAGGCGCCATGCCTGTGTCGTCGCGGCGGAGCCCAACTGGATTTATCGCCACCACGAAGTGTCCAACGACCCGCTGTTCTCCAACCTCTGGGGCTTGAAGGCCTCCGGGTTTGGCGCTGGTGCCGAGGCCGTCTGGGCCAACGGGGTCGTCGGATCTTCCTCGGTCGTCGTGGGAGTCATCGACGAGGGCATGGACGTCAGCCATCCCGACCTGAGGGCCAACGTCTGGGTCAATCCCTACGACCCTGTGAACGGCGTGGATGACGACGGCAACGGCTACGTGGACGACGTCAACGGCTGGAACTTCGCCGCCAACTCGCCGGTCGTGTACACCAGCGGGGCCGACACCCACGGGACCCATGTTGCCGGGACGATCGGGGCCGCTGGCGGCAACGGGCTCGGGGTCGTCGGCGTCAACTGGAACGTCCGCATCATCAGCGGGAAGTTCCTCGGCACCACGGGCGGCACGACCGCCGATGCCATCGAGGCCGTGGACTACTTCACGCGCCTGAAGGAACTGCACCCCGACCTGGACCTGGTGGCGCTGAACAATTCATGGGGCGGCGGCGGTTATTCCGGACTGCTGCACGCATCCATAATACGCGCCGCCAACCAAGGCGTCCTCTTCATCGCCGCCGCCGGCAACGGCGACGCCAACGGCAACGCCCTCAACAACGACTCCACCGCCACGTATCCCGCCAACTACGACACCACCGTGGCCCCGTCCGGCATCACCCCCTCCGTGGCCCCGGCCTCCTACAACAGCGTCGTGTCCGTCACATCCATCAATGCATCCGGATCCAAGTCCACCTGGGCGAACTTTGGGGCGAACAAGGTTCACCTCGCGGCCCCGGGCGAGGGCATCACCTCCACCTACCCGTCGTCCTCGTACGCGACGATCAGCGGCACTTCCATGGCCACCCCGCATGTCACCGGGGCGGTCGCCTTGCTGGCATCCCAGGAACCCAACGCCACCGCCGACCAGCTTCGCAGTCGCCTGCTTGCAACCGCGACCCCCACGACTTCCGTCGCCAATAACACCCGGACGGGCGGCCGCCTCAATCTTCCCGGCCTGCTGACCCCGGTGACGGCCACATCCCTTCCCACGACTCCCATCGGGGTGCGCGCATCCATGGTTTCGTCGCAGGTCGCCCTTTCATGGGTTCCAGCCGTCGCGGCGACGTCGTACTCCATCCAGCGCGCCACGTCCTCGACCGGTACCTACGCACAAGTCGGGCAAGCCTCGTCGGCGGCCTACAACGACGCCTCCGTCACCCAAGGGACCACCTATTTCTACCGAGTCGCCGCTCTCAACAGCAATGGCACCAGCTCGCCGTCCTCCGTCGTTTCCATCACTGCGCCCTCGACCGCACCCATCGCACCGAGCGGCCTGACGGCCTCGACGACCCCCTCCTCCCCAACATCCGTGCAACTGAAGTGGACGGATCGATCCAACAACGAGACGGGGTTCGGCGTGGAGATTTCCAGCAACAACCAATCATGGTCCCAAGTTGGGGTCGTCGCGGCCAACACCACGGCTTGTACCGTGACCGGCCTCGCTCGCAAGACCCGCTACTACTTCCGCATCCGGGCGCTGGGCAACGGCGGCGTCAACAGCCCCTACACCAGCAGCGTGCAGGTCAGGACCCCCTGAGCCGGGACGATTCAGTGGGGTCGGTCGTGCTTGCTTGATCCTCTTTAGCAAGAGCTTCGTCCTTCGCTCGTTCTGGGCCTGGTACCGGCCCGCGCCTCGCTCACTCCTCGTCTTGCGAAAGAATCCGCTTCGCAATCACTTCCCTCCCCACTGAATCGTGACGGCTTAGCCGCCGTTTTCAGGCTGAAAGGCTGCACCTGGCCGATCCGGGTTCGTTTTTGATCCTTGACCGCGACCCAACGCCATGGAGACATCCCACCGGTTCGAGCGCAAATCTCCCACCCATCCATGACGAATGGAATGGAAGGAGAACCAGAGCCAAGTCGATGAACTTCCGGAATCTCACAACGGGCGTGCTCGCGTCGTCCTCGGCGTTGGCCTGTTTGCATGCGGCGGACCTGGTCGCGACGGTCGCCTCCAACCGTTGCGTTCTGAAAGCAGATCAGCCAGGCCAGCAGGTACGGCTGTTCCTCGAGAATCGCGGCACCCAAAGCTACACGGTTCTGGCTGCAACCTTCATGTTCGTGATGGCTCCCACGTCTCCGGGCGCCCCGTCACCGGCCCCTCGCATCGCCAAGGCTCGCATGCTGGGCCTGGAAAATAGCCCGCTCGTGGAATCCCGATTGATGCAGACAGATCACCCGGCTCCACGGGGGGCTTGGATGTCCACGTTGGAGGCGCTGTCCTTCCTTCCCAGCCGTCGCGTGGTGATTCCGCCGGGGTCTCGTTGGCCCCTCTGCGACCTGGAGTTGGACACCACCGGGGTCAAGGATGGCTCCGTGGCGTGGCAGGTTCGATTGGACGGCGACGTCGCCGGCACGCGAGCCAAGTCCTTCTTCAATGTCCCGTCCACCGTTGATCCGAAGCTGACGCAGGAGGTGCCGGTGGAGGCGGGCTCCGTGGAGATTCGCGTTGAATCGATCTCGCTCACGGTTCCGCCGCCCCTTCCGGTTGGTTTCGGCGGCAACAAAGGCAGCTTGGTCTTCGAGGCCAACGCCGGGCAGGGTGCCGCCCCTGCGATTGAATTTGCAGATGACCCAGTGAACGGGACATGGGGGCAGGTGTCAGCCGTCGGCTCCCAGGTGGCCACGAAGTGGCGCTGGGAACTGGCGTTGGATGACGATTTGCCCACGAGGTTTTCCGGACAGCAAACGGGACGAGGAGTGGCGGAAGCAGTAGCGGGACAAGGCCAGCCGAGAAGGGGACCGTCGAGGCGCGACTTCAAGTGGGAAGGGCAGAGATGAGGCGATGCAACCCCAACCAAGGATGTCGATGAATTCAGGGATCAAGATGATTTGTAGGGCGACCGCGCTGGCTTTTGCAGGCCTTTGGGGCGTCGAGACGGCCGCCCAAGGCCTGGAGCTGAGCGTGGATGCCTCGACCCTCACGTGGCAGCAGGGCCAGCAAGACCTAACCGTCAAGGTCAACCTCCAAAACAAAGCCTCCAGCTTCAACATTTGGGCGGGCACGTTCTACGTCGGGGTCTCCGGGGGCCGTGGCATCAACGTCCCAAAGATCCACAACGTTAAGTTGGCCGGGCCCCAGAACTCCGCCCAGTTCCTGAACGGTTCGTTCCTCACGGGCATTTCCGGCAACCAGCCGACCCAGTGGACCCAAATTCCCCTCCAAACCTCCGACCCGGACGCACAGCCCAACATCCAGGGAGCGCAGCCGGTCAGCTCGTTCAACACCTCTGAGATTGCGGTGACTTTTGATCGGGTGGGAGGCACCGATGGCACCGCGCAAACCATCCCAGGCAACACCACCGCTCCCTTTGCCGAAATCACGTTGCGGCGCAGTGGGGACTTGAGCGCCGCCGGATTCTGCACGCTCAACTTCTTCAACACGCCGCAAGCGGAGCCTTCCTTCCTCGTCATGTCTTCCGGGGGCAACAAGACGATGAGCATGACGTCCGCCACGGTTCTCTCCGCCTTCCCAAGCCAGACGGTCAATGAGCTGGCGCCCTTGTCCTTGTCGTTGTCGTTGTCCGAGACCGACGCGGAAATCCCGGCGCCGGCGCTGACGTACCGCCTCGTGACCGGGCCCACGGGCATGACCGTCACCGAGGCCGGCGCCGTCGCGTGGACGCCCACGGAGGCACAAGGGCCCTCGACGAACTCCGTGCTCGTCGCCATGACCGACGGCGTCGCCACCGTCACCAACTCGTTGAGAGTCGTCGTGAACGAGGTCAACGCCGCCCCCGTGCTGGCGACCATCGCGGACCGCACGATCGACGAGTTGACGCCCTTGTCTTTGTCGTTGTCCGCGTCGGACGCGGATGTCCCGGCGCAGGCGTTGACCTACCGCCTCGTGACCGGCCCCACGGGCATGACCGTCAACGCAGCGGGCGCGCTCGCATGGACGCCGACGGAAGCCCAAGGACCCTCGACGAACACCGTGCGTGTGGCCGTGACCGACGGCCTGGCCGACGTCACCAACTCCTTCACGGTCGTCGTGCGCGAGGTCAACGCGGCCCCGGTCTTCACCAAGGGCGCCAACCAGACGGCCTACTCCGACGGTGTTGCCCGCACGGTCGCCAACTGGGCCACCGGGATCGCCGCGGGCCCGTCGGGCGAGCCG
>CAIRNV010000394.1 GCA_903880005.1 uncultured Verrucomicrobiota bacterium
CGCGGCGTGCTTCCCAAGGGCTTGTCAAACTCGTCCGTGTCCGGCGGGAGTATGACCTCGCCGAAGGAGAAGCTCACCGGTCGGCTCAGGTAGGTCGCGCCCACCACGGCCCGTCGCATCACCACGATGGGAGCACCGGCGCTCAGGGCCATCGGAAGGCGCATTTGCGTCGCCACGGACCCGTTGAACGCCGTGGTGCCCGCCTTGAGGACGGCGGAATTGCTGGCCTGCTGCCATTGTGACAACGGCAGGCCCAAGGCGGCGCCGAAGGACAAGAACGACCTGAACTGGTTGGGGCTGGCGGTGGCTGTCAAGCCCGTGGAGGCACTCGTCGTCGGCAGCTTGCCATTCGATCCGGGCGGGGCATTGGATATCGTCGAGATCGGCACGCCCTGCCTCGACTGGAAGTTCAGCCACACCTCGTCGTTCTGCACGTGGCGGAACTCGATCGGCAGGGCAAGCTGCGCGGCCGTGCGGATCGCCGCCGACACCCAGAGCAGCACCCCAACAAATCTACGCAAGGTTCTCATTGTTCCTCCATGGATTGATTCCCGGCATGGCCCCCGCATCCTGGCAAAACACGCGATGCCATGCGCTCGACGCCCGGCCAACCACTCACTAGCGACCCACGGCTGCCGCCTGCTTGCCCTTGTCACCCGCACCCTGCAATTGCTTGGCGGCCGCAAGGACATCCTTGAGCTGCGACTTCAGCTCCGCCAATTCCGACCGCAATTGCCGGACCTCCTCGTCATGGCTGGCCTTTAGTTCCTGGATTGCCTTGATCGCAATGACTCCAAAGTCCCCGTACCCAACCGTCAGGTGCTTCTCGTGGGACTGTGGATTCTCCTGTTCGCCCACCATGTCCGGAAACAGGGGCTGGACCTCCTGAGCAATCACCCCAAGCATGTGCTTGCTGTCACCCTCTGACTCCTTCCATCGAAACCTCCGCACCTGGACCTTCAACGCCCGCTCCAGCATCGGCTCGGCATCAACGATGTCCTTCTTAAGCCTGCGATCCGAATAAAAGTCCCAGTTGGAGTCGCCGTCATAGCTCGCGAAATTGAAGCTGGCGCCCACCCGATGGTTGTTGAGGCCCACGAAGGCAAAACCATTGTTCCATGCACCCGCTCGTCCCACCTCCATGTACCCAGATGTTCCAGCCTGCGTCATGCGGGTGCGCGGGTCGCCCGAGTTAATGTGGAGGGAAGTGACAGGTTCAAACGTCCCGATGCCCACCCTCCCGTCGGGCCTCATGAACATCGCCGTCTGGCTGTTGTTGTTCCGAATGTGGAATCCACCCGAGCCATAGTTCAGGTACATGACGTTGTCGGACCATCGGGGCCAAAGAAAAATCTCGTAGGTACCCGCGCTGTTCTTGGCTTGCTGGGTGAAGGTGTTGTCCATCCGAAGCCCCCCTTGGGTCATGGTGATGCCACCCCGAACATCAAGCCGATCCACTGGACTGTCCGTTCCCACGCCGAGGTTGCCGCCTCCCGTGAATCCAAACAGGGGTGTCCATGATCCGGTCTGCGTGAAATTGCCACCATTGCCCTGCGTCGTCCCGATCACCAGCTTGTCGTTCGCTGCACCCGGGTCATCCCCGATGTTCACCCGAAGCTCGGAGTTGTTTCCGGAGGCGTTGAACCTTGCGAGCCACAAGGGGTCTGAGTTCTCCCCGCCAGGCGCCCCGGTTAGGATCAGTGCTTTGCCGTATCCGGCGCTGCCAGCAACCGTGTTGTCGCCAACGCTGATGTGGCCCTCGGCGCTCGTCTTGACCACCCCAGTCAACCCGGCGCCGCTGCCGTTGAAGAGGGTGGCCGTGACCGGACCCGTGAAGGTCGTGCCGCCTTCGGCCCAGATCTTGATCTGGCGGTTGGCTGCCGTGGTCCCTCCGCCGAAGATGTCGAGGGCTCCTGGCGTCAAAAGTCCATATCCAAGTCGGCCTGAGTTAGCCTCCTTGGCAAGGCCGCCGCCCAGCTCAAGAAAACCATTGGTCCGGACAGAGACGGTGCCATCCAGCATCAAAGCATTGTTGTTGGCGGACAAGAGGTCGGAGCCATCCGCATTCACCAACTTGTTGGCCTGCTGGGCAAGGAATGCATACGGGCTGGTAAGCAGGCGCAGGCGCGGATTGATCTCGATGGCGGTGTTTCCCGAACCAATCCCATTGACCAAGAGCCCGATATACCGCTCGGATGCGTCCACTCCCTTGAAGAGGGACGACAAAGCGGGACGGGGTTGGCCCGTCACCGCGACGCCCTCGCCGAGCATTACGCTGAAGTTGCCGCGGTCCACCGTGACGGTTTGTTGCTCCGACCACAGCAACGTGCCCCCGTTGGCGTCGTTGTAGATGCGAAAGACAATGTCGTAGTTCCTAGGCGCGTTGGCCGCGAGAGCCGCGCCGTTGGCATCCACCAGGAACCCTTGGTACGTGAGCCGGTCCGGCGCGTTGGGTGAGGGTTGCGCGTGGGCGGGTGCGGGTGCGAGGAGCGACCCGATGGCGACGAGGCAGGACGCGAGCCACGGCAGGAGCCGGGGCGTTGCGGTGGACTTGGGGTTCATGACATGGGTTCTCATGGGATGGCTGGGAAAAAGGGGGGTGCGTTGGGACGACGTCTTTGGGATGGCTGGCAGGGGATGTTGGTTCATGGCGCCCGCGTGAGGGTTGGGATCTCGGAAATGCGATTCAGGCTAAACACGCCGCGGACGTCGAAGCGGCGGACGTCGGTGGCTCCGCCGCCGCGCGCGAGTCCAAAGACCCGGACGGTTTCGATGTACTCGCCGCCCAGGGTGGAACCGGCCCCGACACGCGCGTTGAAGTCCATGGCAGGCGGGGCGGTCCTAAGCGTGATCTCGCGGGTGATCGTGTAGGATTCGGAGCCCTGCGGCAGCTCCTGCGAGAACCGGGCATTTAGGTTGTCGTGGTCGGGGTGATAGGTATGGAGGAAGGGGTTGGACTCGTGTTGGTCGAACCGGTTGGTGACGGTCACGGTGACCGTCGCGTTCATGCCCAGCGGGCCGTTGAAGGACCAGCCAGGGTTTTGCTCGGACCACGGCAATTGGCTGGCGCTGATGCGACGGGCGCTGGCGAGCTGGGACTCGGACAAGACGGATTCCTGGTTGGCGACGACGGGGTTGTTGGAAGCATTAAGGCCCTGGAAGATGCGTTGCCAAAGCGTCGCCGGACCCGAGGCGGGATTATGGACGATGAGGCGAAGGGGGAAGGACTTGGGCACGGGCGTCAGGTTGGTGACCACGCCCGAAACGGCATAGGAGCCGTCCGGTTGGACCACGGGGTTGTCCGATGCGTCGCGTTGGTAGGTCTGGAGGTATTGGCCCACTTGGGTGATGACGGCGGACCCGACCCAAAGCCCGGCGGAAGACGCGGGGCTGGCGCTGACCCCGACATCGACCCGGGTTTGGCCGAGGGAATCGGTGAATTGCAACACCCCGGCGAGCAGGTCGCCGACCGAGTTAGTGATGGCGGAGCGATCCAACCCCAGGACCACCTCGGCCTCGGAGCCTTGCTCGCCGGCCGGGGCCAGCGTCCATGACCTCGGGCTGTTCACGACCAAGCTGGAAACCTCATAGGTGAGGTTGGTGGGGTTTCGATTCCCGCGCAGGAGCAGCGGAGGCGTCCCGGCGACGACCGGCTGGCCAGCGGGCGCCGACTCGGAATGGGTCCAATTCAACGAAACGGTGAGCGGCGCGGGGGAAAGGTTGCGAAGCCGGAATCCAGCGGCGGCCAAGGTGGTGCCAAAGTTGACCATGCCATCGCCCGCCGCGACGACCTCGAAGGGCCCGTAGAACCGAGGGTAGGCGTCGGCCGAGCGAATCCAATAAGCCTGGCCGCGACGGACGGGCTCCGTGCGGAGGGCGAAGACTTTGCCGGGGTTGGTGGGCCCGAACTCGCCCCCGGCATAGC
>CAIRNV010000395.1 GCA_903880005.1 uncultured Verrucomicrobiota bacterium
CGTGCTTGCTCGATCTGCTTGCGCAAATCCTTCGTCGTTCGCTCGTTACGGGCCTCGTACCGGCCCGCGCCTCGCTCACTCCTCGGCTTGCGCAAGCATCTGCTTCGCAATCACTTCCCTCCCAACTGAATCGTTCCGGCTAAGCGGTGGCGGCGTCCGTCTCCATGAACGCGTAGCACAGCAGGTGGAGGATGGTCATCTGGGCGTCCTCGACGCGGCCGTAATGGGTGTCGTCGATGACGACCAATTGGTCGGCCAGCTCGGCCATGCGACCGCGCTTGGCTCCGACGAGGGCGACGGTCCAGACGCCGTTGGCGCGGCACCACTCCATGGTCTTCACGAGGTTGGGGGAATTGCCGCTGACGCTGATGCCGATGACGACGTCCCCGGGGCGGGCGTAGTTGGTCAATTGGCGGACGAAGATGTCGTCGTAGCTGTAGTCATTACCGAGCGCGGTGATCCACGCGACGTTGTCGGTGAGGGAAAGGACCCGGAAACGCTTTCCGAGCTTGTCGGACGATCCCTTGCCGAGATCGACGGCAAAGTGCGAGGCGTTGGCGGCGCTGCCGCCATTGCCCACCGCGAAGATTTGGCGGTCTTCCGACCATGCCTTGCGGAGGGTCGTGACGAGTCCTTCCAGGGCCTCGACGTTGAGTGATGCGAGCGTCGCGCGCTGCGCGGCGACGTATTCAGCGATCCAATTCTTCATCCCGGCCAAAGTCTCGGTTCGCCGCTGGATCGAAGTCGAGACGCGATTGCGCGGCCCCGTTGGCGGCCGGGGACGGCCGCGCTCCCAGGGTGGAGCCCACACGACGTCTTCGGGCTGCACCGCGTTGGCGGGACCGGGTCCGCGCAACGGCGGAGGGCGTCATCCGCCGTTGTTGCAATCTAGGAATCGTGACACGGTGTCCCCATGACGACGAGGCATGCGATGCGGCAAATCGCCGTCGCGATGTTGGCCATGGCAGCGCTGGCGACGGCGGGGGCCAAGGAGATCGAGAGGCCCGGTGGCAAAGGACATCTCCAAGGACCGCAACGGGCCCTGAAGAACTTCGACGCCAACAAGAATGGCCGGATTGACGGGCCCGAGGTGGACCGGCTTCGGGAGGCGTTCGCCGGTGCCATGCGGGAGAGCCTGGCCCATTACGACCTCAATGGGGACGGCGTCCTAGACGACCCAGAGGTCGCGCGGATCCGGACCGTGAGCCGGCCAGGCACGCCCCGATCCCAGGTGGGAGGCAGCGAAGCGGCCCCGGTGAAGTAGAGCTCAAACACGAGCGAGCCGCGCCGGGCACGGCCTCCACCCGGCACTTACCACCAAAACGCCGGGTCGTCGGTCGTGCGAACGACCATCTTCTTGAACGGCGTCCACGAGGTGTGGCCGTCCAGGAAGAGGACATTGCCGCCAATGGGCATGCTGCCGTTCAAATGGGCGGCCTGGTGGCCCTTCCATCCTCCGTCCACGCGCACGTAACGGTTGCGGGTGCGGTCCACCATGTTGCCCCCGACGGACAGCGTGGCATCGGCGATGATCACCCGCTCGGAGGAGCCCGGGTTGACCTCCACCCCGGCGATGCGCCAGGGCTTGGGGTTGAGGGACTCGGTGATGTTGGTGGACTGGACCCGGCCTGCGCCCTCGAAGGCGAACGCATAGCCGGCGACCCGGTAGCCGTTGTCGGTGCGCGTGATCTCGTTGGTGGAGTCCGTCGTGAAGCGCCAGAGCTCGTTGTTGTTCTGCTTCGTGAATCCCGGGCAATACAGGATGTTGCGCTGGCCGCCGTTCTTGACGATGGCGTTGGCGGCGGCGGCGGGGATGTCCCAGGGCCAGACGGCCCCGGCGCAGTTGGGGAACCGGTCCTTGTTGTCGTGCGCGTACATGATCGTCGCGACGCCCAACTGCTTCAGGTTGCTGTTGCAACGGACCACCAGGGCGCGGGACTTGGCCTTGGCCAACGCCGGCAACAACATGCCCGCGAGGATCGCGATGATGGCGATGACGACGAGCAACTCGATCAAGGTGAAGGCGGCCCTCGAGCTCGGGCCGCGAACGCGCGACGGATTCATGATGAAACGGGTATCTGACCGGGACGTTGCCCAAGGCGCGCCCCGTCGCGCGAGCCTCAATTTCAGCGCCCAAACCCCGAATGATTCAGCCCAGGAACGGCGGCGGGCGACGAGGTCGCCCCACCCTACCGTCGGATCCGAGGGGCTTCGCGGAGAAATGCCGTGCTTGAAATTGGGCGCGACCGCCGGACGCTCGGGGCGTGGCTAGGCTCCAAGTGGTCCATCGCACGCGTTACGGGTACGCGACGCCGGTGCGCGAGAGCTTCAACGAGGTGAGGCTCCGGCCCGTCTCCAACGAGCACCAGCGTTGCGACTCGTTCATGCTCAAGGTGCTCCCGGCCGTGAACCTGCGTCATTACGAGGACTTCTATGCGAATTGCGTCCATCACTTCGAGGTCATCCAACCCCACGACTCCCTCTTGATCGAGGCCACCAGCCGCGTGGAGACCAACGCCTCGAACGTCCTCGATCCCGGGGCCACGCCCTTCCCCATGGCGCGCATCGACGAATGCGGGCGGCTCGAACGCTGCTTCGACTACCTCCAAGGCAGCGACTACGTGGCGCTGGACGCCGACTTGTGGCGCCTTGCCATCGACATCGCCGGGCAGGAGACCGACGCATGGCAGGCCGCGCAGCGGATCTCGGGCTGGATTCATTCCACGTTTTCCTACGTGCCCCGCGCGACCAATGCCTACACCCGGATGTCCGACGCCCTGCAACGGCGCACCGGCGTCTGCCAGGACTACGCGCACGTCCTCGTCGGCCTCTGCCGTTCCCTCCGCATCCCCGCCCTCTACGTGTCCGGGTATTTCTGGACGCCGGGCGCCGATGCATCCCATGCGTGGGGGGAGGTTTACCTCCCGGGCCTTGGATGGCGGGCCCTGGACCCCACGCACGGGACCCAACCGGACGAGCGTTACATCAAGGTCGCCGTCGGGCGTGACTACGGGGACGTGGCCCCCACGCGCGGCCACTACAAGGGCACCCAGGAACGCTCCATCGACGTCCGCGTGGAGATCGGGCCCGTCGGGGAGAATGGATGAAGCGGCGCACGGCATCCCATGAGAAGACACCCTGACGTTCCCACGCCGAACGGTGCCCCTGTTGCGGCCCGCCCGCCCTGTTGGGCGAGGTGGGCGATTGCAGCCATCGCTCTGGCCGGGGGACTGCCACCCCTCGCCGGGACCAACACCCCGCCCGCCACCGTCCCGCCAACGCCCATCGTCGAGCCGGGCGACATCCGCAGGGATGCCACGGTGCAGGCCATCGAGAAGGTGATGCCCGCCGTCGTGAACATCTCGACACGGGTTCGTTCGAGCCGCCTGGACGATCCCGTGGAGCAATGGTTGTCGGACTTCTTCGGGTACCGCCAACGGCCCACGATGAAGGAGTACAGCCGCGGCTCCGGGGTCGTGATCGATCCCGACGGATACGTGCTGACGAACGTGCACGTGGTCCAGGACGTGGACGACATCCGGGTGCAGTTCGCGGACACCGGGGAGACGCTGGAGGCGGAGCGCATCGCGTTGTCGGCGTCCAAGGACGTGGCGTTGCTGCGCATACGGGGGACGGCGGGACGGCGTTTCAAGGCGGTGAAGCTCGCGAGGGAAGACGACCTGTTGCTGGGCGAGACCGTGATTGCGCTGGGCAACCCCTTCGGCCTCGGCGGATCGGTCAGCCGGGGCATCCTGAGCTCGAAATCGCGTCGGGCAACGGGCGCGGTTCCCGAGGGAACGCGACTCGACATCGAGGATTGGCTGCAAACGGACGCGTCGATCAACCCGGGCAACTCGGGCGGTCCCTTGGTGAATCTCAAGGGCGAATTGCTTGGCCTGAGCGTGGCGGTGCTGCCGGCGAACGTGGGCGCGCAGGGCATCGGCTTCGCCATCCCGATCCGCCGCGTGAACGAGGCCCTGGCCGAGACGTTGAGCGGGGATTCGGTCGCGGGCTGGTGGTTCGGGGCGCGGCTGGAACCGGGCCGTCGGCCGCTGGTCATCCGGTCGGTGCAGCCCGGCAGCCCGGCGGACGCCGCAGGCCTGAAGGCGGGCGATCAAATCCAGGAACTGGGTGGCAAGCCCGTGGACCACGTCATCGAGTTCAACCGACGGCTCGTTGCCGGGGGCGGTCGGGACATGACCCTGACGCTCAAGCGGTCCAACGCCGCCCGGACGGTCACCGTTCGCCTGGTCAAGGAGGCAGACTACTTCGATGCCCGGCTGGTGCGGCGGCGACTGGGGTTGTCGGTGGAGCGGTCGTCGGCCGGGCTGGTCATCAAGTCGGTGGATGCGGATGGGCCTGCGTCGGGCCGCGTGGCGGCCGGGATGGTGATTGATGGCATGGACGGGCAGGCGCACGGGGACGTGATGGGGTTGGCGAAGGCCTTGAATGGGAAGCGTGCGGGCGACCGCGTGGACTTGTTGGTGGCGGCGTATCGCCGGGCTGGCCCTTTCGTCCGACGCGAGGAAGGCATCGTCAACGTGGCCGTGCGGTAGATGGGCGCGGCGATGCCGTCGGGGCCGGACGCATGGTTCGCGGGTGATGGAGGCCGGGCCGAGGAAATCCCGCTTGGGGGGACGGTGGCGAACGGGCAAGGTTGGCGGGACGGGCATGGATCAAGGCAAGCCGATCATCGAGGTCGAGAACCTGACGAAGCGTTATCCCGGGCGAACAGCCGTGGACGACGTGTCGTTCGTGATTGGGCGTGGCGAGGTGGTGGGGTTCCTGGGGCCCAACGGCGCGGGCAAGTCCACCACGTTGCGCATCCTGGCCAGCTACCTCCCGGCGACGAGCGGGACGGTGCGCGTGGCGGGGCACGATGTCTTCCACGAGCCCGACGAGGTGCGGCGTCGGATCGGCTACATGCCCGAGAACAATCCGCTGCACCTGGACATGCGCGTGCGCGAGTACCTCAAGTTCCGGTCCCGGTTGAAGGGGCTCGGGTGGCGGCGCGGGCGGGAGCGGGTGGACACGGTGCTGGAACAATGCGGCCTGACGGGTGTTTCGAGCCGCATCATTGGGCAGCTCTCCAAGGGCTACCGACAGCGCGTGGGCCTGGCTGATGCCCTCGTGCACGAGCCGGACCTGGTCATCCTGGACGAGCCGACGATCGGCCTGGACCCGCACCAGATACGGTCGGTGCGATCGCTGGTGAAGGACCTGGGCAAGCGGCACACGGTGGTGCTTTCGACCCACATCCTGAGCGAGGTGGAGATGACGTGCTCGCGGGTGTTGATCTTGCATCGGGGACGGATCCTGGCGGCGGACCGGACGGAGGACCTGGAGCAAAGGCTGAGCCTTGGCGGGCAGGTGGTGGCGGAGATCGAGGCCCCGGCTGCGGCGTTGATGGACGCGTTCCGCGACCTGCCGGGCGTGGAGACGACGGACGTGCAGCCCTTGGATGGGGCGTACCAGCGGGTGACGTTGTCGCCCAAGAACGGGGTGGACCTGAGGCCGGTGGTGTTCGGGGAGGCGCGGGCACGCGGTTGGACGCTGCGGGAGCTGACGCGGGGTCGGCGCTCGCTGGAGGACATCTTCGTGCACCTGACCCGTGGGAAGGTGAAGGAGGAATGAGATGAGGGCCTTTCCGACATTGGTGCTTCGGGAGCTGGGCATGCAGTTCAACTCGCTGACGGGGTACGTGGTGATCGCGGGCGTGCTGTTGCTCACGGGCTTTAGCTTGGTGGACTTGGTGGAGCGCATCCGGCAGATGCCGCACGAGGCGCCGGTGACGGAGCTGTTCTACCAGACGGCGTACTTCTGGCTGGTGGTGTTGCTGGTGTCCCCGGTGATCACGATGCGTTCGTTTGCCGGCGAGAAGTCCGGGGGCACGTACGAGGCGTTGATGACCACGCCCGTGGGGGACTGGGAGGTGGTGCTGGCGAAGTTTGCGGGGGCGTGGCTGTTCTTCGTGCTGACATGGCTTCCGGTGGCGGGGGTGCTGCTGGTGATGCGCCAGGTGACGGGCGAGGCGGCCTTGTTCGAGCCGCGCGTGGTGGCGGTGACGTTCGGGGGCATCGGGCTGGTGGGCAGCTTGTTCATGTCGTTGGGATGCTTTGCCTCGGCGCTGACCCGTTCGGAGATCGTGGCGGCCATGGTTTCGTTCCTTTTTGGGATTGGGTTGTGGATGCTGGGGTACCGGCCGGACTCGTCCGGGTTGCTGCCGGGATGGGCGGCGCCGGCGCTGGAGCACATCTCGATGACGCGGCACATGGAGGACTTCTCGCGGGGGCTCGTGGTGGGGCGACACGTCGTGTTCTACCTGACGGCGACGTGGTTGTTCCTGTTCCTGACGCAAAGGGTGGTGGAGAGCCGTCGATGGAAATGAGATCCACGCGACAGAACGAGCCGAGCTTCGTGCCCGCACGGCGGCTGCGCATCGCGTTTTCCGTGGTGGTCGGGATGGCGTCGGCGGTGGTCGTGTTCGTCCTGGTGAACCACCTGGCGGCGTCGCGTTTCAAGTGGCGCCGGGACGTTTCCGGGACGGGACGCTTCCAACTGTCGCCCTTGACGCGCCAAGTGTTGGCGGGGCTGACGAACGACGTCCGGGTGACGGTGTTGTTCCCGAGGGACTCGGAGATCCGGGGCTACATCGAGGGGTTGCTGCGCGAGTACACGGAGTTGCAACCCCGGGTCAGGGCGCGCTTCGTGGACAACGAGGTGGAGCCGGTGACGGCGATGCAGGTGCGGACGACGTACCGGCTGGGCAGCACGGACGCGAACCAGGTGATCTTCGACGCGGGCGGGCAGGTGGCGCGGGTGGCGGAGTCGGAGTTGTCGGCGTATGACGCGAACATCAACGAGATGATGCTGGGCGCGAAGAAGGAGATCCGGCGATCCGGCTTCAAGGGGGAGTTGTTGTTCACATCGGCGCTGGCCGGGCTGGCGAGCACGAACGTGCCCGTGGCGTGCTTCGTGACGGGACACGACGAGGCCCGCGCGGAGTCGGAGGACCGGCTGGGGGGATACTACCGGTTCTCGGCCTTGCTGGCGGGCAAGGGGGCAAGGGTGACCACGATTCGCCTGGACGGCACGAACGACGTGCCGGCCGACTGCCAGATCCTCGTCATCGCGGGCCCGACGCAGCCCTTCCTGCCGACGGAGATCGAGCGGGTGGTGAAGTTCTTGGATGGCGGGGGACGGGTGGTGCTGGGGCTGGACTCGACGCGGCCGACCTTGCGGACGGGGCTGGAGGAGGTGTTGCAGCAATGGGGCATCGCGGCCCCGCCCATGTACGCGGCGGACACCAACAACACGCTGGGCGGCTTCTCCGTTCTTTCGACCAACTTCGGGTCGCATCCCATCACGCTCCCGATGACGCGGAGCGAGTCGCGGTTGTTCTTCCTGGCGCCGCGCGTGGTGGGGACGTTGCCGCCCGACATGCGCCCTGCGGACGCGCCGAAGGCCGTGATCTTGGCGACGACGGGCCCGGGCGGGATGACGCGGTCCGACTTCCGCGGCGGCTCGGTGGCCTTTCGTCCGGGGCTGGATCGCGTGGGGGAGGTGCCGATGGCGGCGGCGGCGGAGCGCGGCGGCGTGGCGGGGGTGGCGGCGGGGCGCGGGACGGCGCGGTTGGTGGTCGTGGGCGACATGCATGTGTTTGCGAACGACGCCTTCACCAACCCTGGCAACGTGGACTTCGCGGAGCTGACGTTGGCGTGGTTGCTGGACCGGACGGAGATGCTCGCGATCGGGCCGAAGCCCATCCGGGAGTATCGGCTGTACCTGACGCCCCAACAGCTCCGGGCGTTGCGCTGGACGTTGCTGGGCGTGTTGCCTTGCGCGGTGTTGGGGGTGGGGTTTGTGGTGTGGTTCCGGCGACGCAACTAAGGGGGCCTGATGAATCCAAGGGGCAATTGGTTGTTGTTTTCGGTGGCGGTGGCGCTGGGGGTGTTCGTTTACCTGTTGGACCGCCGGCCCGTCGTCTCGGTGCGCGGCGGAGCGGGGACGGTGGCGGCGTATGAGCCCGTGGACCCCTCGTTGGTGTCCGTCGTCGAGGTGATGCGTTCCAACGCCGTGGTGCGGGCGGAACTCACGAACGGCGGTTGGCGGCTGGTCCTGCCGGTCCCCTACCCCGCGCAGTCGGCCAGCGTGCAGCGATTCCTCGCGGAGGCCGCCCTGCTGGTGCCTTCGGGCTGGGTGACGGCGGCGGAGGTGGCGGCGCAACCGGAGGGATTGAAGGCGTTCGGGCTGGAGCCTTCGCAGGCCACCGTGACCCTGCACACGCCCACCGGACCGTGGATGCTCCGCATGGGCAACGTGGCGCCCGGTGGAACCCGTTTTTACTTCCAACGAATCGGGGCCGAGGGCGTGTTCATCGCGCCCACGAACTTCCTCGCGGCCCTGCCCGCCCACGGATCCGAGTGGCGCGACCGCACCTTGATGGACCTCGGCGGGAAGACGCCGGACCGGATCAGCCTCTCGGCGCACGGACGCGTGGTGTTCGAGGCCGCAAAGGAGGGGCGTCGGTGGATGCTTCGCCAGCCACTGACGGCGCGGGCGGACGGGGAGCGCATCGAGGCCTTGCTGGCGCAGGTGGGCTCCGCGCGGGCGACGGGGTTCGTCACGGATGCGCCGGTCATCGACCGCGCCTCGTATGGGTTGCAGCCCCCGGAAGCGGAGCTGGCGGCGTGGTCGGGGGGCGTGGAGATCGGCCGGTTGCAGGTAGGTGGTGCCCCGACCAACACGCCGGACCAGCGGTTCGTGCGACGGATGGCCCACACCAACGTCGTGACCGTCCTCGCCGAGGACCTCGCCGCGCTGGGACGGCCGATGGTGGAGTTCCGGGATGCGTTGGTCTTCGGCCCGCTGGCCGACGTGGACCGCATCGAGCTGCGAGGCACGAACCACTTCGTTGCGGCAAGGGAAGGCACCAATTGGTTCGTGGTCCAGCCCCGTCGTTTTCCGGCCGAGCCGTCCGCCGTTGAGTTGTTGTTGTCCTCCATCGCGCAACTGGAGGTGGCGGAGTTTGTGAATGACGTGGTGACGGACCTCGCGCCGTATGGCTTGGACAAGCCCTCGCGTGAACTCGTCGTCTCGCGCGGCACCCAGACGGTCGGGCACCTGCTCGTGGGCAAGGTGGCGAACCCGGTCGGCACGCTGTTGTACGCACGACGCACCGACGAGCCATCGGTCTATGCCGTGCCCCGGACGATCTTGTTCAACCTCGAGTCCGCCGGGCAGCTCCGGACGTGGAAGTTCGCGCCCACCCAGGTGGTCTCCGTCGCGGTCTTGCATGCCGGTCGGACACGTTCCCTGTCACGGGAGACGGGCGGATGGAGGGTGACATCCGGAGGGGGCGCCGCGCCGGTGGGGGATGCGATGGAAGAACTGATGCATCGGTTGGGGAAATGGGACTCGATGCGCTACGCGGTGAGCGACGAGGCGGCGGTGATTCGGTCGGCCCGGGTGGGGGACGTGGACCACGAGGTGCGCATCACGCTGGCGCCGGGCGCCCCGGCACGCTCGTTGCGCCTGAGGTTCGGGGCCGCCATGGGCGCAAGCCGGATCGTGCTGGCTTGGTTTGACGATGACCCGGTGGCGCTGCGCCTCGAGATGCCGCAGGGGCTGCACGAGGCGATGGTTGAGTTTCTGGGGATGCCATGAAACGGGGGCGGGACTGGCGGCGGCGGGCGGCGGGCGGGTTTCGCTGGGGTCGTCGTTCCGTCTATCTCGTCCTGATGACGCTCTTGGTGGCGTTGGGATGGATTCACCAAGTGGGGTTGCCGGGCTTCATCAAGGCACCCTTGGTCGCGCAATTGGGCCAGCGAGGCATCCACCTGGAATTCGATCGGCTCCGTCTTCGCGCCACCCGCGGCATCGTGGCGGAAAAGGTGCGCTTGTCGGGACCCCGGGACGCCAAGGGTGGGCGGTTCGAGGCGGATGATGTCCAAGTGCGACTGGATTGGTCGCGGATGTTTCAAGGACACGTGCCGGAGGTCACCGGCCTTGTCATCCGAGGCGCCCGCCTGGCCGTGCCCATGGGAGATCCCGGCGACACCAACCTTCCACCGCTCGTCCTGGATCGCGTGTCCGCACGGCTGGTGTTCGAGAGCACCAACTCCTGGAAAATCCAGGAGGTGTCCGCCCATGGATTGCGCGGATCCGTCGTCGCCCGTGGAAGCCTGACGAACGTCGCGACATGGATCGCGCGGCGGCGTGCGTCCGCCCCTTCACCACCCGTTTCAATGGGGCGTTGGCAAGATGGCCTGCGACAGGCCATGACGTGGATGGAGGCGACGCGCTTCGATCGAGACCCAGAGGTCGCCTTGGAACTACGCCTCGACGCGATGGATCCGTTCCGCACAGAAGCGGACTTCCGGCTGACGGCGCACGGGATCTCGAACGAATGGCTCCAGGCCAAGGCCGCACAAGGGACCTGTCGCCTTCGACCGATGGAAGGCACCGACGGTGGGGCACGTGCCGAGCTGGAAGTCCGTCTCGAAGGCGTTGCGTCCCGATGGGGAGACGTCGGGGCGGCTCGATGGACGGCGACGGGGGAATGGAAGGCCGGGAACACCGGGCCCGGACCGGTGACATGGAAGCTGGAGGGAGATCGCCTGGGGCATCGCTTGGGGACGGTGGGCTGGGTGCAAGCCGAAGGATCCACGGAACCCTGTCCCTTGGCGGCGGGGCCCGAGGCACCGTGGCGATGGCCGCGACCCAACGAGCGTTGGGCTCGGTATGGTCAAGCGACGCCCGGTTATCGCACGGCGCTCAGGCTGGCGTTGAAGGACGGGAAGGCGTCGTGGCAAACCAACACCGCCGCCGTGAAGGAACTGGGGTTGGACCTCCGGGTTTGGCATGGCACGAACGGCTGGCGCGAGGCATGGGCAGACTTGGACCTCGCCGGGCTGCGCACCCCCTGGACCGGGCTGGATGACGTCGCACTGGGGCTCGGGGTGACGCCCAACGCGCGACCGCCCCAGACGGACGAGACATGGGAGTACCTGCGGCCGTTGGCTCACGTCGATGGCTGGGGTTGGATTGAGTCAGCCGGGCTTGAACTGCCACGCGTGACGCTGGACGGCGTCACGGCCTCTTGGGAATGGCTGGCCCCGTGGTTTTCAACGGGGCCGTTCGAGGCGCGATTCGGGGGAGGCTCCGTCGTGGGCGAAGGCGAGATGGACGTGTCCCGAAGACGCGCGGCGGCGACGGCCCGGTCGGACGCGGACCCGCGGGGGATCGCGCCGTGGTTGTCCCCGCCCGCGCGCGAGCAATTGGCGGCCTATCGCTGGCCGTCGAACCAGCCGCCACGCTTTCACGGAGCCGTCGGCATCGAGCTACCGCGATGGTCGGGCTTCGACAAGCCCACGCGCGAGGCAACCCTCGCCAACTTGACGTTGGATGCAGAGATGGATGTGGGGCCCGTGACGTTCCGCGGCATCCCGATCGACCGCGGCACCGGAAGGGTGACCTACACGAATCGATTCTGGCGCATCGGTCCCCTGGCGCTGACACGACCCGAGGGCCGGGCTTCCTTGCTGTACGAGAACAACGAGATCACGAGGGACTACCACTTCACGTTCCAGTCGGGGCTGGCTCCATCCATGGTCGGTCCACTACTGGACGAAAAGGGGCGTCGGGAACTGGCACGCATCGGACTCCCAGCGCCGCCACGGATCGACGGCGAGGCTTGGGGGCGATGGGGGGCACCGGAACGACTCGGTATTCGGGCCCACGTCGTGGCCACGAATGCCACCGTGCGGGGGGAACCCATCTCATGGGCCGAGGGCGACGTGGCGTTCACCAACGGGATCATGTCGTTTGCCAACGTGCGCGCCCGGTCCGACGGGGATGCCTTCGTCCCCGGGGCCGCGTACGACACGCGCCTCCGGTTGCTTTCCTTCACCAACGCGCAGGCGACGGTGCCCGTGTGGCGGGTGACGCGGATCATTGGGCCGGTCACGGCGGCCACGATGGAGCCCTACCGTTTCGCCGCGCCCCCCCGCTCGGTCGTCAATGGCGTGGTCAACGTCATGGGCACCCAGGGCACGGACATCCGTTTCGACGTGATGGCCGACGAGTTTTCATGGTGGAAGCTTCGCGGAACCCAGCTCGTGGCGAGCGTCCGTCTCGTCGGGGAAACCCTTCGGATCGAGGGCTTGCGTTCCGGGTTTTATGGAGGCGAGGTCCAAGGGGGCCTCTCATTCGATTGGTCCGGTCCCGAGCGCGATGCGGCCTACAGCCTGGACCTGGTCCTGACCAACGTGGCGCTGCGAGGCTTCCTGGCGGACGCATGGCCCGGCACGAATCGCCTGGAGGGAACCGTATCCGGGCAGGGAAAGGTCACGGCGGGGCGCACGTCCGACCCCTCAACCGTCGTCGGCGAGGGGAGGCTGGCCATGCGCGACGGCTACCTGTGGGGGTTGCCGGTATTCGGATTGTTCTCGCCCTTGCTGGACGCCATTTCACCGGGGTTGGGGCAGGCCCGCTTCACCTCAGGAACCGCAAGCTATGCGCTGACGAATGGAACGATCCGCACGAGGGACTTCGAGATGCGTTCCCCGACGATGCGTCTCGCGTATGCGGGGGCGGTGGACTTTTCGGGCAGGCTAGATGCCACGATGCAGGCGGAATTGTTTCGCGATGCGCCGATCATCGGACGCCTGTTGAGCCTTGTCCTGTCGCCGGTGACGAAGCTCTTCGAGTACGAGGTTCGTGGGACGTTGGGCCAACCGCAGGCGAAGCCGCATTACATCCCGGAGTTCCTGCTGTTCCTGCTGAAGCCGGTGGGACTGCTGAAGGAACTCTTGCCAGGCGACAACGCCGGGCAACCGAAGGCACCGCCTCCAAAGCCCTGAATCGTGCGGCACGCGGGCGGCGGGCGTCGCGCAGCGGGGTGTGCGGATGCGGGAATGGGGACGCGATGGGCCAGCCGCAGGGCACCGTCAAGCCGTGCATCCCGAGGTTGTCGGCGGGATTTGGACGGGCAGCGGAGAGCTGACCGGTCCCGCAGGGCAGGAGCATGGAGTGGCGGCCGGGGACGGCCGCGCTCCCAGGGTTGAGATCACACGACGCTTTCGAGAACAACGACAACTTCGGGTTGAGCCCACCGTCAAAAAAAGACTCAAAAACCTGTTGAACAAATGTCGAAGGTGAGGCAACTCTCCTCCGTAGCCCGGTTCTTCAGCTGCTTGTTCAGCAAAGAATCGGGGTTCTTTGGGTAGGATGAAGTTTTAGGGAATGGACTTAAGAGTCCTTCCCAAGCGCTTTCCAAGGGGCCGTTGTTCAGTTCCTTGGAATCTCTACATAATCCTACTGAACTATTCTTGAAAATTCCCCGGGAAGTACGGTCATCCTCTGACTGGCTTGCCGGTTTGATTCGGACACCCCGGTTTCACGGCTTCGGCTGCGAGATCGGGGTGTCTTTTTTACCCTGCCGCCACCCGTCATGCTGTAGGCCGCGTGCCCCACGCGGCGGCATGAATGCCACATCCTCGACGCGCCGGGTCGGGAAACCCCGGACCCCTTCCCTTCCAGACCAACGTTCCACGGCCGCCCGCAAAACGATAGAAGACCCCAGCCACCTCTCCCGTACCGATCCCGGGTGCGCCGCGACCAACATCGAGTCCACTCGAATCGATCCCCGGCCCACTCCAGCAAGATTTGGGCGCACTCGAACCGACTTGAGGTGCACCGCAACCAATCTCTGGTGCATCTCAACTCATCTCGAGTCCGCTCGAACCAATCTCGGGTCCACTCCAACAAGGTTCGAGTGCACTCCAACCGACTTGAGGTGAACTCCAACCCTTCTCGGGCGCACTGCAACCCATCTCGAGTCCACTCGAACCAATCTTGAGTCCACTCCAACAAGGTTCGAGCGCACTCCAACCGACTTGAGGTGAACTCCAACCCTTCTCGGGCGCACTGCAACCCATCTCGGGTCCGCTCGAACCTATCTCGGGTCCACTCCAACAAGGTTCGAGTGCACTCCAACCGACTTGAGGTGCATCTCATCAAGGACCGAATCCACCCGGATCAGGCCTGGACGAGGCAGTTGGGACGGAAGCGATGGCGCAGCCGATTCCTCTGGAAGACGAGGAGTGAGCGAGGCGCGGTCCGGTACGAGGCTTGTAACGAGCGAACGACGGAGGATTTGCGGGAGCAGATCGAGCAAGCACGATCGACTCAACTGCGTCGTCCCGGCTCAGTCGAGCTGCACCGCCAACGCCTGCCGCCCACCGCTCCATCGCTGGAGCGTTCCCGTCCCGCCGGGATGCCACGTCTCGCGGCTGGAACCGGGGCATGTCCCCTCCCCTGCCGATCGCTTTGCTTCAGCCCACGGCAAGCGGGAAGAACTCACGGCTAAATTTTTGAACGTGCAGTGCAAGAAACCGGATCCCGGCTTCGTTTCTTCAATGAAGGGCCTGCCTAACCCAACCAAACTGCGGGGCTGCGGATGCTTGGCGTCCGCAGCCCCAATCTGGCGCACGAGGGTGCGGCATCGTTGCCGCAGCCGAACCGCGCATCCCGAAATTTTTGGTGGGATGCGCACGGACAGCGGGTGGCGCACCGGTCCCGCGAGGCGGGAGCATGGATGGGCGGCCGGGGACGGCCGCGGTCCCAGGGTTGAGCGCATACGAAGTCTTCGGGACCACCCACAACTTCGGGATGAACGCCCACCGAAGGCACCTCAACTTCCATCTTTTCCACGGCGGTCCGGAACGGCACGTTGTTCATCATTCAAATGAGCGCGAGAAACACCTCTGACATGGTCGTGGTTTGCGGTGGGGGCGGCTTCATTGGGGGCCACTTGGTGGGCGACCTTAGAAGGCAAGGCTATCGGCGGATACGGTCGGTGGACTGCAAGCCCCAGGGGGATTGGTACCAGCGGTACGCGGACGTGGAGAACGTTGTGCTCGACTTGGAGGACAAGCAGGCCTGCTACCAGGCGCTGCAAGGGGCGGACGTCGTCTATAACTTGGCGGCGGACATGGGCGGCATGGGGTTCATCGAGTTGAACAAGGGCCTGTGCATGCTCAGCGTCCTGATCAACACGCACTTGCTGATGGCCGCGCGGGACATTGGGGTGAAGCGATTCTTCTACGCATCCAGCGCCTGCGTGTACAACGCCGACAAGCAGCGCGACCCCAACGTGACGGCGCTCAAGGAGGCGGACGCCTACCCTGGGATGCCCGAGGATGGATACGGGTGGGAGAAGTTGTTTTCGGAGCGCATGTGCCGCCATTTCCGCGAGGACTTCGGCGTCCAGACGCGCATGGCCCGATACCACAACGTCTATGGCCCGAACGGGACGTTTGAGGGAGGACGGGAGAAGGCGCCCGCCGCCATTTGCCGCAAGGTCCTTCAAGCCAAGTTCACCGGGAAGCACGAGATCGAGATCTGGGGCGACGGGCAGCAGACCCGTTCCTTCATGTACATCGACGACTGCCTCCACGGCACCCAAATGCTGACCCACTCCGACTTCGTCGAGCCCATCAACATCGGGTCGTCCGAACTCGTCTCCATCAACCAGCTCGTGGACATCGTCGAGGAAATCGCCTCCATCCGGCTTCATCGTTCCTACAACCTGTCCGCCCCCAAGGGCGTCAATGGTCGCAATTCCGACAACACGTTGATCCAGTCCGCCTTCGGATGGGAGCCCTCGACGCGGCTGAAGGATGGGCTTGCGAAGACCTACGCGTGGATTCACGACCAGATGGCGCCTCGCTATCGCTGAAGCTGGGATTGCATCCCCTCGGCGCGTCATTCCCGGTGTCCCACGCACGCCAAACGGCCGCATCCATCCGGGCCCGCAAGGGAGGGGTGCCCGTGGCTGCCCTCACGGCCTACGACCATCCCACGGCGCGGCTGCTGGATGAGGCGGGCGTGCCGTTGATCTTGGTGGGCGATTCGCTGGGCATGGTGGTCCTGGGGCATCCCGACACGACGCATGTCACGATGGACGACATGCGCCACCACCTCCGGGCGGTCGCGCGGGCACAGTGCCGGGCCTTGGTGGGCTGCGACCTGCCGTTCAAGTCCTATGAAACCCCCGAGCAAGCCGTCGCCAACGCCCGGCTGTTGATGGCCGACGGTGCCGGCTTCGTGAAGGCCGAGGGCGGGCGTGAAATCATGGCCCAGGTGCGGGCCATCGTGGCGGAGGGGATTCCGTTCTGCGGCCATCTTGGGATGCTGCCACAGCATGTCGTGGAGGAGGGCGGGAAGTACCGGATTAAGGGGCGTGACGACGAAGGTCGCGCCCGGCTGATCGAGGATGCGCTCGCGTTGGAGGCAGCCGGCGCGTTCGCGTGCGTGCTCGAGCTGGTCACCCCACCCGTCGCGGCCGAGATCACCCGCCAATGCCAGTCCATGGTCACCATCGGCATCGGGTCGGGGCCCGATTGCGATGGGCAAATCCTTGTGACGCCGGACTTGGTGGGCGGGTTCCCATGGTTCACGCCCCGTTTCGTGAAGCCGCGGCTGAAGACCGGAGCGGACATCCGCGACGCCGTGGCGCAGTGGGTGTCGGAGGTGGTCGGCAAGGCATCGGACGACAAGGATGGCCCGAGTTGCCATCCATGAGCGGCATTCTTCCGCTCGTCGCGTTCGTGGGGCTTCTTGTCGGATTGGCCGTCACGTTCCTACTCGTGCGCGCCCGGTTGACGCGGCCGGGAGGTGCACGGGGACCATTCCTTGGGAGCACGGCCGTCCCCGGCCGCTGCATGAAGTAGCGCCCGAGGACGGGCACGGTCCCAGGCCCGGCCGCTGTATGAAGTAGCGCCCGGGGACGGGCACGGTCCCAGAGCCCGGCCGCTGCATGAAGTAGCGCCCGGGGACGGGCGCGGTCCCAGGGGCCGGCCGCTGCATGAAGTAGCGCCCGAGGACGGGCGCGGTCCCAGGGCCCGGCCGCTGCATGAAGTAGCGCCCGAGGACGGGCGCGGTCCCAGGGGCCGGCCGCTGCATGAAGTAGCGCCCGGGGACGGGCGCGGTCCCAGGCCCGGCCGCTGCATGAAGTAGCGCCCGAGGACGGGCGCGGTCCCAGGGCCGGCCCTTGCGGTCGTGAGGATCAAGGCCCGGTGGCTGGAACCACGCGGAAGAACGTCGCCTCGTCGTCGCCCACGACAATCGGGAGCCTGAGCGTGTAGCCAGTGGCCGTCTGCGGCGCGCCGAAATCGACCCAAGTCATGGGTTGCTCCAGCAGCGAGGCGGTTTGCACGAGGTAGGCTTGGCCGGGAACGGAGTCGATCTCCACGACGGGCGGTTGTCCTGGCGCGAAGAAGAGCCGGGAGCTGGTGGGTGCGATGGAGATGGGCACGCCCACCCGGGGCAACGCGGCGCGGACGGCGAAAAGGGCCGTGTTGGTGGATTGGCTTCCCACGGCCAAGTACCAGACGCCGGACAAGTCTTCTAGGTCGTTGGTAGTCACGAGAACCAACTCCGGCTGAAGGCCCGGCTTGGGGAACGAATAGGTGCGAATGCCCGGGCCCGGCACCGACCCTTGGCCCACGGCCAAGTTCACGTCGGCGTCGAGGTTGTAGATTTCAAACGCGACCGACGGCGAGCCTGGGGGAACGACGAAGCGGAACACGATCGACTTGGCCGGATCGACGGACCGGGCGACGGGTTGATCGTCGAAGAGCGTCTCCACGTCGATTCGATCGAAGGAGATTGTTGCCGCGATGGTATAGGCCAAGGGAGCGGGATCGACGGGCAGGACGCCGATGTACCAGCGGCCGGGCCCCAGCGGCACGGGCTGCGACACCACCGTGATGGCGACCGACTCGACGTTGGTGCCCGGGTTGCTGGAGGCGTAGTCGAAGTTGTTGGTCCCGACGAGCGGCAGGCCTTTCCTGACGAAAAGGTTCACGTCGCCGGTCAGCTCCGTGAGCTGGAAGTTGGCGGTGGTCGCATTGTCCGGAACGTCGATGGCGAAGTATTGCATCGTGCCTGTCACGGCATTGGTGACGGTGACGGCGACGTTGTTGGTGAGCAGGACGACGTCGGCGACGAACTCCGAGGCGACGATGTTGTAGCTGGCGGAATTGGTGCCGCGCGTGGCCACGGACAGGAACCATCGGCCGGGCTCGAGCGGGGCGGGGGTGGACGACTGCGTGATGGCGATGACCTCGGGCGTCGTGCCGCGGTTGGTGCTCGCGTAGGAGTACAGGAAGGGACGTGGCAAGACGGGTGTCCTCGCGAGGTACAAGTCCACGTCGTCGGTCATGGCCGGGATCTCGAAGGCCGCGCCGAGTGCGTTGCTGCTGACGTCGAAGGCGTAGTAATCGAGGTAGCCGGGCGTGGTGCCCGAGCGCGTGAAGGGCACGCCATTGGCCAGGACGACCAAGCCGATGTCGAGGTCGGCTTGGACGGCAAACGGCTGCGGATCCGGATAGGGGTTGATGACCGTGATGTAGTAGCGCTGGCCCTGGGGCAAGATGGGCGGCGCATTCGTTCCCACGACAAACGGGTTGGTGGGTGCGAAGACGTCACCGGGGTCATTGCCGGTTGGGATACCCGAGTCGCTGTAAAGCATGGGCAGGTACACCCCGGAAAACACCGTGTTGGTGGCAGCCCGGGCCTCCAAGGGAACATCCACGCGGAAGTAGGCGCTTTCGCCCGGGGCCAGGTTGCCGGAGTAAGGCACGCCGTTGGTGAGCCGAACCACGGGCCGGTTGGTTTGCATGAACGTGAGTCGAAGCTCCCAGCTATCGAGCACGCCCGCCACGCGGCCGCGATCATCCGAAAGCTCCAGCGTCCAGCGCCCCGTGCCGGACTTGCCGAGGACCGGCTCGAAGCTTTCCTCGGGCAGGTAGCTCAACTCGGCCCCCAGTTGCTCGAGGACGAACGTGTCCATCACGACGCCCTGTGGGGACCCGTTCGTGGGAACAGGCTGGGGCGTCGTCGCGGCGATCGCCACGTCCACGCGGTTCGACAGGGTGCGGAACCGGAAATCCGCGCGAACCCAATTCGTCGTGAGGTCAACGGTTTGGTCGATCTGGCCGTTGATGTAGATGGCGGCGGTGACGGGGTTGGTGGACGCGGGATGCGCACGAAGCTGGACGGAGCCGCGGAAGCGGGTGCCGGTGGGAGACTGGCTGCGGAATGCGGCCGCGCCATTTCCAAGGGCGAGGGCTTGGCTGCCCGTCTGGGCGTCCGCACCCAGGAACTCCACGGAGACGTCATTGGTCAGGACGGTCCATCCATCCACGATGGTGCCGGGCCTGCGAATGCCGGGTGCGATGCCCTCGAACGAATTGCTGGCGACCAAGATGGGGCTGGCGTTGGTACCGAGGTAGGGCGGCGCGGCGAACTTCACCATGCCTTGGGAGAGGTTGGTTCGATCGCTGAAGACGGCGTAGGTGGCGTTGGTGGTCACGTCGCTGACCTGGACCAAGGCGGGCGGTCCCGCGACGACGACGGGCTGGCCGGCGGCGTTCAGGAAGACGGCGCTGACCGATCCGGGGCCGTTGCCCCATGGCGGATCGAATCCGACGAGCAACGCCGGCGTGGCGAGACCGGACTCGGGGCCCCATGCGCCAAAGACGATGCCCCGGTTGTCCGGATAGGCTTGGACCCAACCCTCGAGGGTGAAGCCAAGCCCGGGATCAATGGGAAGAACGGGCGTGCGCGCCTCGGCGGTAACACCCACGAAGCGGAGGCCGGTGTCGATCTGGCCGGGGACGAATTGCGAGAAGCCCAGCAAGGCCGTGTCGTTCAACCCGAGGACGTCGTTGCCATTGTTGTCGAAGGGCCACAAGGCGGCCAAACCCTCCGATTGACGCGAGGGAAGCTTCCCGAAACCCACCGTGCCATCGGCGTAAATCTCGCGGATCTCATTGGTGGTCAGGGGCCGACGCCAATAGCCGACGTCATCGAGGGCGGTGGCGGCCCTGGAGGTGCTGAAGCCCCGCGTGGGATCATTCGCAAGGCTGAGACGTTGATTGGAGGGCAATCGGACCGGGCCAATGTTGGAGGAGGCGACCCGGACGCCATTCACATGGAGGCCCACGGTGGTGGTGATGGGATCCAGTGTCAGGGCCACGTGCTGGTAGTTGCTGATGATCACCGTCCCGCCGTAGCCCTTGGAAACGGTGCGCCCACGATTCTCGACCACCAGCATGCGGTCGCCCTGCGGGTTCACCAAGTGCACGGAAAGATCCGATGCTCGCAGATGGTTCAGCCGCAATCCCAGTTCCACATCGGCCACGGGACGCGTGTCCCCCACGAACAACTGAGACAACGTGCGGGCGGCGTCAGTCAGGCTGCCGACATCCGCCGGGCCGGAGCGAATCGTCTTGGAGAACTGCTCGTCGAGGTTCTCACGGACGGAAATGCTGTAGCAGTACTCGACGGGCGCCAGCGACTCGTTGAAGACCCCGACAAAATAACGTCCGGGCCGGAGGGGCGGCTCGTCGCGAATCCCCAACGACACCAAGCCGCCCGTCGGGGGCAACGTCACCACCTTGTCGGAGGCATCGGGGTCAGCGGGGTCGGGCGGGAAGTCCCGTCGGATGTGGACGACCAGAGGCCGGGCGGGCTGGATGTTGGTGATGACGACGCGCAGCTCGCTGGACCGCCGACCGACGTTGACCGGGTAGTAATTGCCTTCCTCGGCCTGGACGATCTCGCCGCAAATGAGTTCCTCGTTTTGCTGTCCGTAGCCCTGGGGGCTTGGGGTGGCGCGGACAATCACCTCCAGGTTGTCCACACGGCCCTGGTAGCCCAAGGCATCGTCCGCCGTCTGAAGGAACCAGACGCCGGGCATGGATTCACCCATGAAGTCGGCCAGGCTGCCCGGTCCATCCGTCCGGACCGAGCCAGGGAAGGTGCGCGTGCTGAGGTCGTCGTAGAAGGTCGTGATGTTGGTGCCGTACTGGAAGCCAACGGCGTTGCCACCGCGCGTGCGGATGTTGCCATGGTTGTTGAGAACGGCGGTTCGGCGGTTGTAAACGAGCGTGCCGATGAGGTCCGGGAAGTTCCCGTGACTGAGGGTTTGCTCGACCCAGACGCGTTCGACCTGGCCGACGCCGATCCCGATGGCCATCGTGAGCCCGACCCCCGGGTTGTCCGGCGTGCCATCAGGGATGGGCTGGACCAAGGGAATGCCGAAGAAGCCAAGGTTTCCGTCCGGACGCAGCGACCCGAAGGGCTTGGTGGACGACACCGTTACGAAGCCATACGTGCCGGCCTTCTGGTCCTCGGACTTCACGCCCACGTAGTAGATCTCGCCCGTGACAGGCGCGTTGGTGAAGACGATGAACTCCTGGCCGCCGCGCTGGGTGGACTTCCAAGCCGACGCGATGGCGGCGGGGACGAGGTTTGTCAGGCGGGAATCCCGCGACACGTAGAGGTCGATGTCCGGTTCCTCGATGCGGGGGTTGGAGAGGTTTTGGGGGAAGAAGGTGACGAAGGCGACATTGGACCCGTTGGTGAGGGTTCCCCCGAAGCTGGCCTTGCCTGGCGTGTTGGTGAAGACGTAGAAGCGCCACTGGTTGGTGGAGCCATTCGTGGTGCCGATGAGGGGCGAGTTGGCCCCGACCCGCTCGCGGAGGAGGGGATAGCTGTTGGTGAGGACGCGTGTCGGAGGACGGGTGTAGGCGACGGTGCTGGTGCTGTTTGTCACCGTGACGTCCTCCACGGTCCCGACCACGCCCAGGTCTTCGGGCGCGGACGAGCGAAGGACCAGGGCGGCGTCCTGCACCACTTGATTGGGGTGCATTTGCAACGCATTCACGTTCACGCGGCGAGCGTGGACGGTGACGATGAACTCCTGGGGAACCGGCGGGGGGATGACGATGCGCTCGATGTTGTTGATGAAGTCGGGAACGGCCGGCGGCTGGTTGGTCTGGACCACGGGGTTGCCGAAGGGATCGCTACCGGGGTCGCTGTTGATGGCGTTGGTGGCGGTCAGCACCCGTGAATAGGGCGTGCCGGCCACGAGGACGTTGCCGAGGAAGAACTCACCATTGGCCGCGTTGGTGACGGACAGGTCGAGGTCGTTGACCAGCTTGACGGCCGACGCCGGGTTGCCGGGGGGATCCGTCCACGCCAGCGTGATCCAAACGGGCGAGTTCGTGGCGGCGGGGTTTGAAAGGCGGATCTTGTAGGAGCGGGACTCGCCGGTGACGAGGCCCTCGGCGTTGGTCCGACCCACGATGGGGAAGCCAATGATCTGGTCGTTGGTGCCGCCGGGGTTGGTGGAGGCTCCTGGGAAGCCATTAAGCGTCTTGGCCGCCGCCGTGAACCCGCTGCGAATGGAACGTTTCAGGGAAGGACGACCCCAGCCCGCGTAGTTGATCGTGGTGTTGGGCTTGGGTTGGTAGGCGGCGTTGTCCACCTCGGCCGAGTTGATCAAGATGGCCTTGTAACCCGCCACCGGGATGCGGTTGTTGCGGCGCACGTCGTAATACTCCTGGACCTGCGCCAGGATGCCCGCGATGGCCGGGCTGGCCATCGACGTGCCCGACTCGTAGCGGTAGTAGGGCTCCGTCTCCGACAACAACTCGTCGGTCACCGGCCAAAGATCGTCGTCCGGGCTCATCTGGTACTCCAGCCGCCACTGCGCCGAACGCGTCGAGAGGATGTACGAGCCCGGCGCGATGACATCGGGCTTGAAACGGCCGAACTCGCCCTCGGACCCGATGCCGACATTGCCTCGGCTGGAATAGGACGCCACCTGGGTGTCGGAGTCGGCCTCGGCCTCAAACACGGCGTTGGTCTCGTAGGAGGGATCGTTCGGGTCGTAGGCGCGGTCGGGAAGCACGGTCATGCCGGACCGGACCATGACGCCGTTCGTGTCGTACACGACGGAGTTGGTGAACATGCGCCGCGACTCGAGGGCGCCGACGGTCACGACGTTCTTGGCGTTGCCCGGTGAGCGGAGGCTGTCGGCCCTGCCGCCCAGGCCATTGTCGCCTCCGGCGCCCTCGTTGCCGGCCGCGAACACGTACAAGATGGGCTGGTCACCGGTGACGTCCGGCAGCGCATCACGCACCGCCGCGTCGTACAGGGCGGAGATCGAGTTGTACTCGGTTGCGGAAGGGTACCCCCAACTGTTGTTGGAGATGGGTGCGTTGGTGCGGCCACTGGCACCATTCAACGCCAAGTTCGTCCGCGCGTATGTCTCCTGCAGGAAGATGTCCGAGGCCACCGGGCCCACGTTGAGGTCGATGGGCAGGATGAACAGCCGCGCCGAGGGCGAACGGCCGCCAAACTCGGCGTCGGCGACGGAGCCTTGAGCGACCCTGACGGAGCCCGAGGACGCGCCGCTTCCAGCAATGGTGCCCGCCACATGCGTCCCGTGGCCGACGGGATCCTCGAGGTTGGCGGGGTCGGTGGAGAACACGCGCCCGGCCAAGTCCGGGTGGCTCGCATCGATGCCGCTGTCGTTGACGTTGATCAGGACGTTGGACCCCACCAGGCCCTCGACGCGTTCCCGGTTGGTGAGATCAACGGATGACCCCAGCAGGAAGCCGGTCCGGTCGTTGAGCAAGGCCCTGGCATGGACCTCCTCCACCAACGTCACGCCCGGCAATCGCGCCAAGGACGCCATGGAGCCCGGAGGAACCTCCGCCGTGACCAATTCACCGAAGGGCCCGCGTTGCCGCTCGCGGATGCTCGCGCCCAGCGCCTCGACGGCCTTCACCGCCGCGTCCCCATCCACCACGGTGAGCATCAGGCGGGCGGGTGCCGACCGGCCTTCCATCACTCGCCCCACCAAGGCCGGTTCCAGCTTGAAGTACGGCTCGTTGGGAAGCACCGCCCGCGTCTCGGGCGCGGCGGCGAGCGCGGCGGCGGCCTCGGGCGAGGCCCGGACCAGCAACGCGTTGTTGGGGACGTACGAGATCTCGCGCGCACCCACGGAGCGCAGCCTGTCGCGGAACGCGGCGTCCACCGTGCCCACGGCCTGCACGATGTACGTGCCGGCGGGCCCGTCAGACCGGAGTTCCTCAGGCACGGCCAAGGGCTCGGACGATGCCGTGTCCACCAAGGCGTTGCGAAGCAGGATGGCGTCATCCCGCTGGGCCAGGGCGCCGATTCCCTCGCGGGTGTTGCGCAGTCGATGGGGGAACTTGGGGTCGAAGTTCGGCAGCGGGGAGCCCTTGGGCAGCGTGACGATGGACACCCAACTGGGGGCCGCCGCCGCGACGGGCGCGACCGGGCCACCGACGGGCGCAGCGGGCGCCTCGGGGGTTGCAGCCAGCGGCGACGCGCGGAGCTCGAGGGACGGCGTCGCCATGTCCGACTCGGCGGCACGACGGCCGGGCCGGGACATCCGATGGATGGCCACGCCAAGGGTGAGGAACAACAGGAGGACCGGGGCGATGCGGCGAAGGAAGCGCATGGGTGCGAAAGCTCGCGGTGCTGGGGGTGGTGGCCGGGTGGGTGTGGGCTTGGCCTAGTTCTCGGGGGTCAGGATGCGGTGGTCCTCGACGATGGGCCGAAGGCGGCCAAGCAGGGGCGACCCATCGAAACGGACGACCGTGCGGGTGGCGAACTCGCCGGCCACGGCGTAGTTGGTGCACAGTCCGAAGAAGACGCCGGGGCGGGTGACGATGGAGTTGGGCGCGGGCCGGAGGGCCTGTCCGTAGGCGTAGATCACGACGCGCGGCTCCTCGGTTCGCAACAGGGACAACGTCTGCTGCGGCAACATCTCAACAACCTCGTCACGGACCTGGACGATGTTGGTGTAGGGATCGAACGGCCTGAGGAAGGGCGAGTAGCGGAGCACGACCTGGTTGTTCGCGTTGGTGAACTTGGAGGCGGAAAGGGAGCCCGACGCCACGACGTGGCCGAGGGTCGGGAAACGTCCGCCTGGTTGGAGCGAACGAGCCTCCTGGATGCCTTGGTGAATGGCCGTCATCTGCGGGGAGGCAGGCTCGATGAAGCGGCGGGCGACGTTCGCGCCCACGTCGTTGGTCAGGACGGGCACGCCGGAGAAGATGGCGCTCCACGGGGCGAGGTTGGTTTGGTTGACGGAGAGCAACCCCTTGGCGGCGTTGTCATTGGCCGCCGTCGTGAAGAGGTCGAGCAACGCCCAGTCGGCCTCCGGACGCGTGTCCCGATGCCCCGCCCAGGCGATCCAGCTCTTCCTGCCCAGGTATCGATCCGTGGCCGTTTGCGTGCCGATCTCCGGGCGAAGGCCCTTGAGGTAAAGGGTCTGCCACGGGGTGCCGCGATGCACGCGCCCCATCCAACCGAGGCCTGGGAACTTGTTCGTGGGGAAGTCCCAGTCGTCGGAGCGACGAACCAAGGGATCCTTGAAGGCGACGTCGAACGCCGTGGAGTTGGCGTCGGTGAGGCCCACATCGACGGAGGTTCCCAGCCTTGGATTGACACCCCACGGCGCGTAGGCGCTGACGACCTTGGGTTGGTTGCCGAGGTGATTGGTGAAGTAGGAGGCCTCCGCCCCGATGTTGGCACGCGGCCCCGGCCGGAATCGGCCTCCATTGTCCAACGGCACCTCCACGTATCCCTCCGGAGAGGTGAAGATCGTCGTGCCGGGAGCCAAGTCCTCGCGGGTGTAGTGGACGAGGGGGTCGTTGGCTTGGCGACGATCGGTGATCAAGATGGACGGCGAGGGCGTGAAGCCCGCCTGCACGACCCGTCCGCCGAACCGGGCCACCAACTGAGGCGTCAGGCGCATGCCGGGGGTACGGGGACGTCGATACAGGAAGTAGTGCATCCCGTCCTTCTCGAACTCGATCTGGTCGATGCCCGGCTGTCCCCCGATGGCGTTGCGCCAGAGGTCCGGGGGAAGGATGAAGGCGCCCCCGTTGGCCGTGGCACCGAGCGAGGCATCCAATTGCTGGCCCACGCCCAGCGTGACCGTCGTTCCCGCCCCATATCGATTCGTGCGCCAGAAATCCTGCATCGACAGCGACCCGCCGCCGCCGGAGGACGCCTCGCCGAGCAACCGAAGCACGTTGGTCTCGAACAAGACGCTCTTGAGGTTCACGAAGTCGAGGACGCGGCCGGAAGCCTGGTCCACGAGCAGGTACGTGAGGCGGTTCGTGTACGCCAAGGTCAGGCGCGGCAACGGGGCCTCCGCCGCGACGTAGCCGGCGTCGGCAAGGCCAACGGGAAACACGGCTCGCCGCACCTGGTCGTAGATGAAACTGGAGGCGAACATCGCGTTCAGCGGCACCAGGTACTCGCCCGGGCGCCATTTGCCGGCCGCGATCACCGTGCCCGGGATGGATGCCACGCCGTTGGTCTGGACCACCTGGACCCGCCCCACTTCATCGGTGAGGGAGAAGGTGAACGCGTTGGTGGCAATGAGGCGGACGGGGGCGGAGTTGCTGAGCGTCTCGTAGGAGTTCCACGCCTCCATGCCCATGGAGTTGAAGACGTCGAACCGATGCTGCACCTGCGTCTGGAACCGGCCGTCCTCCCATGGCCTCGCGTTGGTGCGCGCCAGCGCGGTGTCCGCCGCCGCCTTGAGGATTCGGAGGCGGCGCGTCACCTGGAGGCGCGATTGCCAGAACGCCTCCTGGAAGTTGGGGAGGCCCTTCTTCGCTCCCACGATCCAAGGGATGCCCACGCAATTGAAGTCTTGCCCCTTGGCCAGGATGTCCGCCGCCACCGGCGTCTCGGGCAGCCGGTTAAGCTGGACGGGGTCGTCCAGGTCCAGCCACGGCCGCGAGACCACCCCGGCGTTCACCACCTCCGCAAACCCCGCCAGGCGGACCAGCGTCTGGCCGTTCGTCACCTGCCGATATAGGATGGGCCGGAAGGTCGTGGGGATGTCGCCGCGGGGCGAGCCGGGCCGGGCCGCGGACTGGTAGTGGGTGGCATCGTATAGATTGGCGGCCACCTGGAGGAGCCGGTGCACCCGGGCATCCCATCGATAAATGTTGGTGACGCCGCGCACGACGTTGGTGCCGAACACCGCCAAGCCATGGCCCAGATGGAACGTCCGCGGCGACGCCAGCAAGGCGGCGTCCGGAAGGCCGTTGGTGAACTCGGTGAGCAAGATGCGATGGACCGCGTTGGTGAACCATGGCAACGGGGCCCAGTCGCGGAAGTTGTTCACGTCGGCGCTCGTCTCGACGTCGAGGTTCGGGTTGGTCTGGTTCGCGTAGTTCAGGTTGAGCTTCGCACGCCGGTAAAAGATGCCGGCCATGTTCGTGCCCGACTCAAACCGCCCGTCGCCCGTGTCCGTGCCCAGGCTGCCCAGCAACCGGTAGAAGGTGTTGCGATCGTACGTGCTGTCGAGCACGCCCCCGACGAAGTCGCGCCGCCCGTTCAATCGCTGGTCGAGGCCCTGCCCCAGCGACCCGTCCAGCAACGCCGTCATGTCCGTCCATTGCCGGTTGTTGTCGGCCCCGGCCCAAGGCAACCCCACGGCATCCGAGTCCGTCAACAACTGGGGCCGGAGAAACTCGGCGAGCGTGGCCGGGATCGGTCCGTTGGCGTAGCCATCGAAGCGGTCGTTGGGGAAGGGCGTGGAATTGCCGTAGTAGCCGGGGGCCGTGGTGTTGACGTAGGAACCGCGCCGCGCGGCGAGGAGCAGCCCGGCGTCGCGGAAGGCCACACCGGTCGAGGCCGCGCCCGGGAAGGTGTTGTACTGGTAGATATAGTTCGCACCCGCCCGTGGCGCCCAGATGTTGGTGTTCAGGTCGGCGAGGAACGCCGCCAAGTTCACCTCCCATGATCCCACGCCTTGGTTGCGGGAAAACCCGCTCTGCGCGGGGTCCGGCCTGCGGAACTTCACCTCGTTGTGGTTGAAGTTGAGGTCGAGGGTCTTGCCGGCCGGCAGGACGACGTAGGCCATGCGGGCGATGAAGCGATTCGTGCCGGAGTGCGGCAGGCCGGGATGCTCGCGGATGCCAATCCACTCGGGATCGCCGACGAGGTCGTTGGTCAACCGGAGGAACTGGCCGCCCCGCGCCAGCATGATCTGCGGGCCATTCGTGTCGTACACGCCGTTGCGGTTCAGGTCCAAGTAGAAGCGGAACTCGGGCGCGAGCAACGGGCTCCGGCCGACCGGCACGAAGACCGGCGGACGGGCGTCGTAGTAAAGGTTCATCAGCGAGGCGCGCTGGCGCTGCAAGTCCGTGGGGTTGGACAGGTTGAACACCGGCCGGCCGTCGGCTTGGAAGTACGTCGTCGCGTTCGTCAGCGTGGGAAGGGCGAGCGGGTCCGTCGGATCGATGGCTCCGGCGGCCAAGGCGTCGAGCTGGGCGACGTTGAGGAAGCGCGTCGTCCAGTTCGTCGAGACCATCAGGTCGAAGTTCTGGCGGTTGGTGGCCGCCCGGATGCGGGCCACCACCTCGGCCTGGGCCCGTTGCAACGCGGACTCGGCGGCGTTGCGGGCATCCAATTGCTCGACGGCGGCCCCCACCGAGGCCCGGTCTTGGCGCGTCACCGCCAGGAACGCGACGGCGGTGATGGTCACCACCGACAGCATGATGAGGGTGATGACGAGCGCGATGCCGCGTTGATGGGATCGGTTCATCGGATGAAGGGGCGCAGCGGGACGCGTTGGCGGAAGCTTTGCACCCGGGCGAGGTTGTTCGTGATGTAGCGGTTCCGGATGGCCGGGTTGTCAGGCAGGGCGCGGTACTGGTCGAGAAGACGGGGCTCCAAGGCGTCGATCTCCACCTCCACGTATGCCGGCATGTACGGGCCGGTGAACGTGGCCTCGGTCACCAAGCCGCCGGCGAGATGCCTCAGCCCGATGGGAGGGACGGTCCCGTTTTGCGGGCGCGCCGGGAGTTGGTTCGTGGGATAGAGGAGGTTGAACGGGCGCCCCACCGAGTCGAAGGCCGTCACCTTGAAGTTCAGCACGCCATCCATCACCCGGGCCGAGTTGGTACGGTAGGGAAGGGTGCTGCCCATGACCGCTCCCGCGCCGGTGCGAGCCAGCACGTGCTCCGACAAGGCTTCCAACGCGAGGGGCTCCCGGACGATGAAGCGGATCGCCGCGTTGGTGACGATGGCCTCGCCAGGAATCCGTTGGCCGGGCCCGCGATCCTCGTACCGGTACAACGTCCCGATGGGCGGGCGCGTGCGCAGCGTGGGATCGGACTCGTCCGCGATGAAATAACCGAAGGTGCTCCACTGGCGGTCGGCGACGGACCGGATGCCGAAGACCTCCTGGAGGACGGGTTGGCGCTCCTGGAACAACCCCGACTGGTTCAGGACCAACCCGGGCGGCGCCGAGACGCGGGTCACCAGGTGCGGCCCGTCCAGCACACCCGCCGGCCGTGCCTGCTCCAGGTCACGCCGCACCAAATCGATGGCCGATCGCACCCCCTCCAGCACGTCCACCTGCCCCACCGACCCGCGCAAAGCGCGCTGCGTCTGGTCGAACATCGCGTACAACGCGAGGATCACGATGCTCAGGAGCCCCACGGACACGAGCAACTCGACCAAGGAGAAGGCCCGGGTGGCCGTGCGGGGATATGGGGGAAGGGCACGCATGGGACGCTCAGAAGAGGATGGAGGGCTGGTTCGTCCGGCCGATGTCGTACCGGTAGGCCGGCCGAAGCGTGCCCAGGAAGTTCGTGGTCAGCACTTGCCGGTCGCCCATGACGTGGGATCGAAAGGTCCTCCGGTTGTTGCCCGCCCGGAATTCATTCCCCACGCGAAACACGGGCCATTGGAAGGTGAGGCTCAGCTCGTTGAGGGAGCGCTCCAGCTCGTATTGCGTCCGGGCGAGGAGGTTGGACTGGACCAGGTTGGTCTGGCCGGCAAAGACGGCATAGGGACGGGTGGGCGCGGCGAACGTTCCCACGGTGTAGAGGGAGAGGTTGGTGGTGAGGTTGGAAAGGTTCTCCACCGTCACGAGGTAGCGGAGCGCCGTGACCAGCCGCGCCGGGTCCGGCAACCCACCGGCACCCCGGTACGCCTTCTCCGTGAAGGGACCGCCAAAGGAACGGAACTGCGCCTGCACGAAGTTCTCGACCACGCCCCGCGGCGTCCGCTCGTACCGGGGCATCGACAGCAACGCAAGCACCTGCCAGGAGTCCATCAACGGCACCACCGTGCCCGGCAAGGCCTCGGTATAGTTCGGGCCCCTATAGTATTCCTCCCCCACCACGGCTCCCGACCTCCGCCACACGATGAAGTCCACCTGGTTGGTCAGGTCGGGGATGCCCAGCGCGCCGCCGCGGATGGACTCCATCAGGAACTGCGCGTCCTGCGCCACGAGGGTGTCCTCGCGGTTCTGGCGCTGCACGTTGAGGCCCGAGGGCAAGACGCCCATGATGGCGGTCAACGCAAGGCCGACCACCGCGATGCAAAGCGCCAGCTCCGTGAGCGTGAACGCCGCCGTCCCCCGTGCTTCTCGTTGCTGCGCGTGCGTCTTCATCGCTTCACTTGGGAAGGTTCTTCACCTGCCGCGCGCGGCCGGTGAGGTAGGAAACCCGGATCAAACCGTTCGTATAACCGAACCGGGGCGCCTCCACGACGTCGGCCGGCCCCGGCATCAACAGCCCGCCCGGCGTGCGCGGCAGCAGGACCGACCCCGGGGCCACGGCCAGCACCACGTCCGATCCCGGCGGCACCGGGTTGCCCTGCGCGTCGCGCAGGCCCGCATACGTGAGGTCCGAGACGCGTCCGCTCGGGTCAAAGGCGATGAACGGGAGCAAGGGCACGGAGTCGAGGTCCTCCCACATCTGGAAGGGACTGCCCAATCGGCGGTCGTAGTGCTCCGCCAGGCGGATACCGGGGAAGACCAACGGGAACGGCACATGGGCCAACGCCAGCCGATGCGGGCGCAGCGCGGGGACCGGCCCGCCGGGAAGCTCCGCGCCGGCGTACATCTCGCGGGGGAAAACCACCCCGGCCGGCAAGTGCCGCCACTCGGTAAGGTAGCGGGGGCGTTCGACCCCGGGCTGCTCGCCCATGCGTCGCTGGCTATAGAGGGCGTACGAGGCGCCCTGGCCAAAGATGACGTTGGTCAGGCTGTTGAGCGCCTCGTTGCGGAAGGTGCCGAACTGGGCGCCCAACCCCTGCAACGGCCCTTGATGCACCCAGGCGTTGGTGGGCGCGAACACCATGAACACCGTGGCGCGGTTCTTGATCGCCAATTGCCGCGCCAGCCGAAGGTCGTCCAGCAACTGGCGATGCGCCGCCGTGAACGCGTTGGACTGCCCGAACCCCTTGAAGGCCGGCACCGACACGGCCATGAGGGCCCCGATGATCGCCAACACCACCAGCAGCTCGATCAGCGTGAACGCCGCCGTTCGACGCTTCATGGGAGGGTGGCGTGTGGGTCTCATGTGGCTTCCTTCGGGTTGTCAGGGGGGCGTCCCGCGCTCGGCGTCGCCGGCCTACTTCCAACTATACAGGTTGTCCGCGTTGACCGTGCCCTTCGCCGTCTGGCCCGCCGCCGGCTTGGTGAAGTCCACCTGGCCGTCCGTGCCCAACGAGAAGACCGCCACCGGGACGTTCAGGAACTCACGCTCGCCCGGCGCGCCAAAGAACGGGTTCCGAACGCGCCCGTCGTAGTCCAGGTCGAGGATCACGATATAGGGGAAGCCGAACGGGTCGCGATACACGCCATCCACCTCGTCCACGCGGTCCGGCTTGCGGCCGGTCTCCGAGCGAACGGTGAGGAACACCTCCTGCTGAGGATTGAGTTCGTTGCCCTTGTTGATGAGCTGGCCGTTGATCGTGCGCGACTCGCGCAGGAGGATCGTGAGCAGCTCCGCATTCGAGATTTGCCAGGCATTGCCGGACGCGTTTCGAACCTGCGCGTAGTCCTGCTTCCCCCTGCTGGAAAAGACCTGCGCGCCGTCCTGCACCGTGCCGTAGGTGAAGTCCGGCCGGGCATCCGACACCGCCGCGCGGGTCTGCGTGGACGACGGCAGGCGGCTGTACTTCGTCTGGTACTGGCCAATCGCGCCCGCAAGGTTCGCGATCTGCGTCTGAGCCTGCTTGCGTCGGGCGTTCTTCTGCACCGCCGCGATGGCCGGGAGGGTCAGGCTCGCCAGGATCGCGATGATGGCGATCACCACCAGCAGCTCAATCAACGTGAAGCCGCCGCGCCGTTGGATTCGTGGGTTCATGTTTTTCACGGGAAACAAGGAAAAGGGAGGCGTGGGATGAAAGGAGGATGGCGTGGCGGTCGAAGGGCCCATGCGGCGTCAGTTCTTCCAGTTGCCGATCACCTGCTTCTGGCCCTTGACCACAATCTCGGCCCAGAGGTCGTAGCTGCCGGGGTTGTGGATGGGGTTGCTGGCGTTGTACCGCCATGGGTTCACGCGCGGCGCGGCCGGGATGGGCGGCGGATTGCGAGGGTCGTTGGCGGGCCATGGCACCGGCACCACCAACACCTCGATGTCCGGGTTCGACGAGATCTCCGCGTGCTGCGAGTCCTTGAAGTCCGCCCGGAACAACCGCCGCATCTGGTTGGTCGGGGCTGCGTTCACGAAGCCGTCCCGGTTGAAGAACGCCCGCACATGCGCGTCCGGATCCAGCCGGTTTGTCGGACGGTCGGTGTCGGCCAACGACACGAAGTAGCCGCCCGAGCCCTGCCGCACCACGCCGACGCCGGTGAGCTCGTAGAAGAGTGGGTTCAACGCCGCGTTCACCAGCGGCATGCCGTCTGGGTTTCGTCCCGTGACGTTGTCCGGGGGATACACGCCGTACTTGTCCTTGTAGGCGTCAATGAGCAGCACCAGCTTCGCCAACTCGGACTTCGTGCGGCTTTCCCGGATCCGAGCCGTCGCCTGGGGAGCCAAGCCCACGAGCAACCCTGCCAGGATCCCCATGATGGCGATCACGGCGAGCAACTCGATCAACGTGAAGCCCCGGCTTCGGGTCCTTCCGTCATGGCATACGCTCGATTTCATTTCGTGCAGGCGGGACGGGCATTTCACCCATGTTTCGGCCTATCGGTCACGCATTTCCTTCTCCATCCGCTCGCTCAACCACTGCTTGATCATGCTTTGATAATTGAGGTAACGCACCCGGGCGAGCCGCTTGATCCGTGCCAACATCCGCGGGTCCATCCGAAGCGTAATCGTCACCGATTCCGCCCCATCCGACGCCCCGGTCGCGGCTCCCTCCATCAACCGCAGGTCCGCCTGATGCTCCACCCAGTACGCCGCCTCGGTCTGCTCGGCGTCGAACAGCGGGACATCCTCCCATGACGTGATGGTTTCCATGGGCGCGGCCTCCAACCCTTCACGATCCGGCCAACGCGTGGTTCAACCGCCGCTGGTAGAAATACTCCTCCTGCTCGGTGAACCGGCGCGACACGATCACCCGCGCCAACTTGCCGTTGGTCCGGTACACGCTGAACACCCCAACCCCTGCCGCAGAGCGACCCAGGTTGAAGTACCGCGCTTGCACCGCGAACCGGGCTGAATCCGGCAGCAACCGCACTGCGAACGGATCCTCAAACGACTCCTCGATCTCCGTTACCGTCAAAGATCCCGCGACATCAAACGACGGATTGTTCCAGTCAAAGTCCATGCTTCACAGCCCGTCGTCATGGCATCGCCCATTCATTGTGAATACTTTGTATGTACAAGCCGCCGCGGGATCGTGTCAATCACCCACTTCAGCCCCACCCGCGCCCCGTGCATCCCGAGGATTTGGGTCGTCCCGAAGACGTCGTGTGCGCTCAACCCTGGGAGCGCGGCCGTCCCCGGCCGCCACCCCATGCTCCCGCCCTGCGGGACCGGTCCGATCCCCGCTGCCCGCCCAGATGCCACCCACAACCTCGGGATGCACGGCCCGCGCCCAAACCCAGC
>CAIRNV010000396.1 GCA_903880005.1 uncultured Verrucomicrobiota bacterium
CGGACGGCGGGGTTGTCCGGGTTCGTTTGGCCCTCGGCCTGGGTGTCACCCCAAACCCGAACGCTCACCTTCTTGGCAAGCTCGCCCGGCGCGAACCGAACGGTCCCCTCCTCCTCGGCGGACCCCGCAGGCTCCGTCTTGACCGCGATCAGGGGAGCCTCGTAATCGACGGAATCGGTGCTGCCGCTGTACACAAACTCGGACGCGGTTCCCGGGGCGGTGTTGTAGCGGACGACGACCTCCTTGCCGCTGACGGCGTTGAGGGTGATCCAAAACTCAACCAGCTTGCTCCCGAAGTTGCCCTCGACCACCTCCGTTGCATCCGGCGACAAGGGAGCCGGGATGACGGGCTGGATGCTCACGCCGACCGGCGCGTCGTCATCGGCAATGACACCCCAGCCTCGGCTGTCGGAGATCGACGCATACGTGGGCTCGTAGAGATCCACCACGAACGATTCGTCCACCTCGTCCAAGGCATCGCCGTACACCGTCACCTGGATCAGCTTGCTGGTTTCGCCCGGCTGGAACGTCACGGTGCCCGTCATCAGTGCGAAGTCGGCCCCGGGAAGTCCCTGGGGCGTCGCGGCACCGGGCATGGAGGCGGTCAGGAACTCGGGCGACACATCGCTCCTCCAACCAACGGTGACGACATATTGGCTGGGGTTGGACAACGTCACGACAAACTCCGCCGTCTTTGACTCCTGCACCGTGTCCGGCGTGGCCGGGTTGACATCGACATCCCAAGGCACCTGCTGGAAGTCGGAGATCGAAATCGACGGGATCACGTCGTCGTTCGTGATCGTCGCAAGGATCGTGGTATCCGAGACCTCCAACGCGACCGGGCCGGCCGTGTCCATCCTTTGGCAACGGACGACGTCCAGCTCGAATTGCTCGTTGGGCTCGTACATCAGGTCGCCGAGGACCACCACCGTGACCGACTTGCTGGTCTCGCCCGGCGCGAACGTCAGGGTGGTGTTCCCGATGGCCACGTAGTCGCCCGAGGCCGCCAGGGCGGCGAAGGGACCGGCCAAGTCCACCGTGCGGTATTCGATCTCAACCGGGGATTGCTGGGGCTGGGACAACGTGAAGACAAACGTCACCTGGCTCTCGCCCCCGCTGCCCTCGGCCACCACCTGGTCGCTCACGGAAACCCTTGCAGGCCCGGAGAATCCCGCTGCCACCGCCGTCTCGGTCTCGTCGAACCCAACATGGAACGAATCCGTCCGCCATTGGACGCCCACCAATGAGATGTCGCTGTCGTTGGATTCCGCGTCCGCCGCCGTCGCGCCGCCGGCGTTCTTCGTCACCGCCGCCAACCCGGTGGGAAGGCTGAACACCAGGTAATAATAATTGGGATCCAAACCTTGGAATCGCGCGAGCCCGGCGGCGTCCGTCGTCACCGTGGCGACCAGGCCGCCGTCGCTGTTTCGATAAAGGGTTGCGACCACCCCGGCGAACCCGCTCTCGTCATCGTCACGCAGGCTGTTGGCCGTGCCGCCGGGCCCCGCGACGTCCATCCAAACCGTCGCGTCGATGGAAATGCCGGTGTTCCGGGTGCCCTCGCGGCCCATGGAATCATCGCCAAACACCACGTCGTTGTCGGATCCGCCGTCGATGAAGTCATTGCCATCCTCCTCCACGACGGATGCCTCGCCCTGGTTCATGAAGTTGCCGCCGTACAACGCGTCGTTGCCGGGGCCTCCGAACAGCGCATCCGATCCGCCGCCACCAATGAGCATGTCGTTCCCGCGGGCGCTGCCCGTGCCGCCGCTGATGCCCGTCACCGTAATCCCGCCGGTGGTGAGCGCACCCACCGCAGCCCGCAAGGCCGCAAGGTTGGCCTCGGTCACCGCAAGGCCCGCGATCGTCAACGAGGGCTCATGGTCGCCAATCAGGACGTCCGTGCCTGAATGACCGTTCGCCCAGTCCGCGCCGGAGCCGCCCAGGAGCAGGTCGTTGCCAGAACCGCCGTACAATTTGTCGTCGCCGGCCCCGCCATCGAGGACGTCATCGCCACGGCTGCCCCTGATCAAGTCCGCGCCGTCATCCCCGCGGACCCAGTCATTCCCAGGCCCGCCTTCCACGATGTCGTTTCCTTTGCCGCCACGAATGACGTCGTCGCCGTCCTTGCCGTCGATCACGTCGTCGCCGTCCGCGACGATCCCGGTTCCGTCATCGCCATACAAATGGTCGGCTTCCGACGTTCCCACGATGACGTCGTTGCCGTTGTCGCCGTAGATGGTGATGGCCTTGATGCCCGGGGTGAACACGTCGTTGCCCGCCCCGCCATGCAAAATGACCGAGGTCGCGCCCGATGCCGTGCTGGCAAAGATGTGGTCGTTGCCGTCGTCGCCCGATGCCTCCGAGTTGGCGCCGTCCGAGAGATAAACCGTGTCGTTGCCCACGCCGCCGTGGAACTCGGATGGCACGAGCACG
>CAIRNV010000397.1 GCA_903880005.1 uncultured Verrucomicrobiota bacterium
CCTCCGGCCCGAGGGCCAGCGCACCTCGACCTCGACCGGCCGTGCGCCCCCGCCGGCGGCGAAAGCCCGGGCGGGGTCGTCGGAGGACAGGTAACGCCCCCCGGCGATGACCTCCTGGGACTGGTCGGGAAGGCCTGGAGCGCGCACCACGATGCGGGCCCCGATGCCGCGGGAGTTGGCGCCGGAGCCCCGGAGGCGGACGAGGACGCGCGGGGCCTGGGCCTGGTTCCGGTAGAGGCCGGCCGGGCCGTTGAGTTCATTGACGACGACGTCCAGGTCCCCGTCGCCATCCAGGTCTGCCGCCGCCATGCCATGGGCCACGCCCACCTCGTGGAACCCCCATTCGCGGCCCACCTCGGTGAAGCGTGCCCCGCCCAGGTTGCGATAGAGCTGGCGGGGCTGTGGATGTGGCGGGTACTGGAGGAGCTTGGCGGGGATGCGTTCCCTTCGGTACGGCCCGCCGGCGTCGATGCGGGCGTTGGCGTCGAGGTCTTGGGTGTCGAACAAGTTGCCCGTCGTGAGCAGCAGGTCCTCGTAGCCATCCAGGTCCACGTCGAGGAACAAGCATCCCCACGTCCAGCCCGTGGCGTGGACGCCCATGGCGTGGGCCACCTCCGCGAACGTGCCGTCGCCGCGCCCGAGCTGGAGCACGTTGCGTCCGCTTTGGGGGCGATTCACGGCTCGCTCGAAGTCGCCCGGGGCCAGGACGACGGCGGGGCTGCGAAGCAGGCGGTCCGCATGCGATCGGTCCAGCATGTCGGCGACGAAGAAGTCCACGCGGCCGTCGCGGTTGATGTCGGCGGCGTCCATGCACATCGAGAACGTCGGGCTGCATCGCAACGCGAGATGGGGCGCGGCACGAAATCGTCCGCGGCCCTGGTTGATCCAAAGACGGTCGGGGCTGTGGAAGTCATTGGAGAGATAGAGGTCGGGAAGGCCGTCCCCATTGAGGTCATGGAACTGCACGGACAAGCACCAGTCGCGGGGCGGGCTTGCCAGCGGGGCGCCGTCCTCGTCGAGGAAGGCGCCGCCTTGCCACGGCACGGCGGAGAAGCGGCCGGACCCGTCGTTGAGGTAGAAGACGTCGGGCTCCCCATGCTCCAGGATGGAGCCCTGGGCCGTGTACTCGAGGACGTCGCGGTCCTCGGGCCGGATCATGCGCCTGCCCTGGACGTTGAGGACGGAGAACCCGGTGCTCCGGATGGTGGTCGTGCGGTAATGCCCCACGTAGAGGTCGAGGTCGCCATCGCCGTCGGCATCGGCGGCAGCCATCGATGTCGCGCCACCGGTTGGCACCAGGCCGGCATCCGTCCTGGGGGTAAAGCGCCCCTTGCCGTCATTGCTGAACAGCCGGGCCCCGCCCCCGTGGACGGACACCAACAGGTCGAGGTCCCGGTCGCCATCCACGTCGGCCAGCAACGCACCGACGGTGTAGGCGGGGGCGAAGTCGAGGCCCGACGCGGTGGTGACGTCCTCGAAGCGCCAGCCGCCGAGGTTGCGAAACAAGCGGGCCGACGCCTCCACCCCGCAGAGGAACACGTCGCAACGTCCGTCGCCATCGACGTCGCCCAGGGCCACGCCGGAACCGTTCATGCGGATTTGGTTGAGCGAGGCGAACTCGCGGGACAGGACGTTGGTAAAGTGAAGGCCGGACTCGGGGGGCAACAGCCGGGCGAGACCGGGTCCCCGTGGCGTGGCGGCGACCGGGCTCAGCGGCCGGATGACGGCGGCCGCGGGCTCGGCCGCCAAGGCGCGCGCGACGAGGCAGACGGCGAGGAAGGGGGCCATCCAAGGACTGCGCGCGCATGGCGCCAAACGGGGCGCGGTGGACATCCAGGGCGAGGCTGCACCCGAACGGGCTCAAAGTTCAACCCGGACGCCGCCGCCCTGATTCCCGCATGTGTCAATTTGCTAAGCCGGGACGATTCAGTTGGGAGGGAAGTGATTGCGAAGCAGATGCTTGCGCAAGCCGAGGAGTGAGCGAGGCGCGGGCCAGTTCCAGGCCCGTAACGAGCGAACGACGAAGGATTTGCGCGAGCAGATCGAGCAAGCACGACCGATCCAACTGAATCGTCCCGGCCAAGCGTGGTTCCCGCTTCACGCGATGCCGGCAGGGGGTTGACCCAACCGGCTTCCTGGGTGTCCTCGTGTCGTGTCTCACAAATCGCTGGTGTTTCGCCGCGAGGGATTTTCGTGTCCAACGAGGCGCGAGAGACGAGCAGACCCGCAGAGGTCTGTGAGGAGCGAGCCACGACGTGGGACGCGAAAAGAGCCGCGGCCCTTCGGGTTGCTCCAAGAATGCCCCGGGGCTTCGTGGTTCGTCCGTCACAGA
>CAIRNV010000398.1 GCA_903880005.1 uncultured Verrucomicrobiota bacterium
CCCGATGCGGCATCCCTTGCCTCGGGTTTTCGTGTATTTCGTGTATTTCGTGGTTCCACAAACGCTGAGCTGTGGACCCACGGCATGCAGGGTCGCGGTGGTGGCGTGCTGCCTCGGGTAGGTGAATGGGAGCCATGCGAGGTGCTTGAGCGCGGCGGAGGCTTGGAACCACGAAATACACGAAATACACGAAAAAGAGGGCCTTCTCGCACCCGTGGCTTGTGTCGATGGGCTTGAGGTCTTCGTGGGCCGCCCAGGGCGCGCGAATCCCCTGGCGCACCCAGCCGACAAGCCTGGCCGTCAACCATCGACTCGTGGTTCCCCGCAAGGGAACTCGCGTGCCTGCCGGATGGCCTCGGACGACCGGGAGTTTTGTCATGGAGCCCAGGAGTTTCTTCCGGACACCCCAAAGCTTTCCCCGGACGTCCGAAAGTCTTTGCCGGACGCCCGGGAGTTAAGATCGGACGCGGCAGAGTTTTGTCCGAGTACGGCCAAGATGAGTCTGGCGACCGGGAGTTTCATTGGGGTGCCCAGGAGTCTTGCTCGAGGACACCCAAGATCAGTCCCAGTGCACGGGACCTTTGTCCGGACGTCCCCGAGTTCAACTCGTGCGTCCCCGAGATTAATTCGGGGCAACCTCAATTCGGGGTGCATGGGGCAGGGCTTCACGGTGGGGGTGCAGAGGTGCGGAGCTTTTCCCCATGTCTCCGCGTCTCTGCGTCTCAGCGGGCGATCTTCCTCCAGCCGGTTCACACAACAGCCAAGGCCATGGGCGCTTCTACAGAAACGCATTCACTTGCATGGGACCAAGTCGCCCGCGGAGGCGCGGAGTCTCTGGGGTCCTCGACGTTTTCGGTGGGTGGTACTTGGTTCTCGCCGGGGCCCCGCTGGGAGGTGGCCTTGACCCATGGTTTGTGCCGCCCTTTCAGGGCTTGGATGGGTGGTGGGCGGGCCAACCCGGGGCGTTGCCCCGGGCTGGAGTGTGTCGCGCCGTTGGCGCTCACGAGCCATGCAAGGCATCCCATGTTTGGGTCCATCGCGTGCATCCGTTGTTGGATTCCAATGCACCACCCCCTTTCTCGAACCCACCGATGCCGTCGAAGAACCCGTTTTCCCCCATGTCTCCGCGTCTCTGCGTCTCAGCGGGCGATCTTTCCCCCAACCGGTTCCCACAGCCGGCGAAGGAACCCATGCTCTTCGGGCTTCATGCCGGGTCGCAGGGGATGCAAGCCGGGTTGCATTGGCTTGAAGGAACCTCGCGGAGGTTGAAGGCGGGAGAGCATTTCCTCGAGCCCGGACGGGTCGGGCTCGAAGCGGAAGAGCAGGCGTTGAAGGCGGAAGAGCTTTTCTTCGAGGAACCCGAGTCTGGCCTTCGGGAAATGCGGCGTTCCTTGCAGCAAGCAGCCTTGGGTATGGATGCGTCAGCGTGGAGGCGGCGGCACGGATGCCATACCTCCGAGCGACGGAAAGTCTGCAGCCTTCAACGTTCATCCAAGAACTCTCCCCCACGAAGCGCTCCATGCGGCATCCATTTCCCCGGGGCCGGTGGGATCGGGTTTTGCGCGTGTTTCGTGAAGGAAGGAGGCCTGCGTCG
>CAIRNV010000399.1 GCA_903880005.1 uncultured Verrucomicrobiota bacterium
CCCCGGGGCTTCGTTGTTCGTCCGTCACAGACCGCTGCGGGTAGGCTCCGTCCTCACGCCTTGCCCCGGGGCATTCTTGGAGCAACCAAACACCAGCGATTTGTGAGACACGACACGAGGTGACACCCACCGAAAACATCGCGGCATCCATCCTGAATCCTCGCCGACACGTTGAAGGCAAGCTTTCTGCCCATACTTGCCCGGCAAACGCTTGGATGGTTCGATGCCTCCCGTGGAGACGCATCCCCGCACCCCTGCATGCCTAGGCTGGCTTACCGTAGCCGCGTGTCTCGGCGTCGTTCCCCGGGCGCTCGGTGACACCTGGACGCTCCCGGCGGACGCCGACGCCCGGATCCTCAAGATAGGAACCGACGCGACCTACCAGAACTCCAACCAACAGAGCGACATCCTCTCGGTGTACAACATCGGGGACAACCAGCAGCGCACCTTCCTGTATTTCGATCTCTCATCGGTGGTCCTTCCCAAGGGCCAGCGACTCCGATCCGCCACGCTCCGACTCGTGGCGTCCACCGCCTTCGGGGGCAACACGCAAGGCCAGCCCATGGAAGTGTGGCGCGTGAACCGTCCTTGGATGGAGTCCCGGGTCACTTGGCTGCAGGCCGACAACAACTCTCCGTGGTCGTCCCCCGGAGGAGACTTCTCCGGACTCGGCGAACGTCCCTACGCGGTGAACACCAGCCAACCGGGCAACTACGGCCCGGTGGTGTGGGATCTCACGGAACTCGTTGACCTGTGGTTGGATGGCGTGCTGCCCAACCACGGACTGTTGCTGAAATCCTCCCCGCCCAACGGGCTCACCTTCATCCAACGGGAGTTCGGTGGGAGCGGCGGTTCGCCGGATGGCCCGCAATTGTTGCTGGAGAGCGGACCGGGCGTCCCGCGACTGCTGGGGAGCCTGGATGCAGCCACCGGCGAGACCGTGCTCTCGTGGCAGGGCGTGGGAACCGCGGTGCTGCAGCATCGGGCCACCTTCCCGTCCGATGCCGATTGGGCGGACGTCAGCACACCCCACGGCTTGGAGGGTTTCCGCAGCGTCGTGCGGGTCCCGTCCGAAGGGGAAACCCGCTTCTTTCGGCTACGATTGCCCTGACCCACCCCCTCCGACGGATGCCGGCGGCCCCTTCGCCTTCGCACCAGCCCAACCCACGCCTCCATGCTGTCGGGGGGGCGCCGTAAGTTGGCGAAGACAAAGACCTGAACCGAGAGGGGGTCGATCTGGAGGGAGTTGCGAACGACGCCGGCGAGGAAGCTCAGCATCGTCGGAAGATGTCGATGAGTGGGGATGGATGGCGTGGGCCAATGGCCCTCGGGAAGAAAGTCCGCCAGCCCGTGGGCGAGACATGCCCGGCCGAGGACCGATTCGTTGGATGCGCAGGAGCCAGGCAAAGTGGAACGGAAAGAATGCGGGCGGCTGACACGCCGCCGGCCGGACCCTTGGACACGATGCCGACCCAGCCTTGGACGGTCACCGGGTGAACGCCAACTTTGCGGGCGAAGTCTGCGATCCAAAGCCCTGGTTGTTGGAACTTACAGACGAGGCCGCTGAACTCGGACCTGGAGCTGCGCCGCCGCCGAAGGCCGCGGCATGGAATGAATGCCATCCCCCACGGTCGCCACACGTCCATCGCACCCGAGAACCATGGGGTTTGGCGGACGCCGTCGTTGGTGCGGAGCATCGGTCGCGACACCTCGCTATGTCGTGGACCCTCAGCCGACACGAGGCCCGTGATGAGCGAGCGCCGAAGGATGTGCGCAAGCAGATCGAGCAAGCACGACCGACCCAACTGCATCGCCCCGGCTCAGGCCCGCTGACTGGCGGCGGCCGCTAGGGCCGGCATGACCACGTCGCGTGCGTTGGCGACGTCGTGAGGAAAATCGATCTCCGTCCAAGGTTGGCCGGTGATGTCCTCGTGGTCGAACAGGCCCGCCATCGTCATGGCGCGCAGGACATCATCAAGGGAATCACGGCGGTGGATGCCAACGGCCCGGGCCCGGGTCTGGCTGGCAAGGTACGGGATATGGTTGGTTGCAATCTTGAAGAAGCCAACGGACTCACCCACGCGGTCGGCGGTGCCGGTCCACTTCTTGACGAGGTCGAATGGACGTCCGTTGCGAATGGGCACGAGGACCGGGTCGTCGTCCTGTGCTTCGACACCGAAGTCCACGAGCATGGTGGACGGCGACGGTGAGTCGATGAGGCGACGGAGCAGCTCGGTGCCGTAGAGGACGTCGCCGTCCATCACGAGGAGAGCCTGGGTGGCGGGTTCAATGACCGCGAGGGAGACGTGCATGCTGATGGCACTGCCCTCGGTGAAATCAGGGTTGTGGAGCTCGTAGATCCGGATGCCATGGCGGGCGGAAATCTCCGGGATGACGGCGGCGATCTGGTCGCGGCAATGCCCGGTGACGAGGAATAGGTTCCTCACGCCGACACGGGCTAGGTTCTCGGCATGGCGGTCAAGCAGCGTCTGGCCTGCTAATGGAAGCAGGATCTTGGGGGTGTTCGCAAAGGAGGGTCCAAGGCGGGTTGCCCGCCCGGCCGCGTAAATGACAGCGGATTCCACCTGCGAAAATTACCCGAAGCGTCGCGGTTTGGCCACAACGGCGTTTCACGCGAGTCACAAAGGACCCATGCAAAACCTCTCCGGGATGCGGTCGGACGGTGACGACTGGATCGTCCCGGCTCAACGGCCGGTGGGGCGTGAACCGCTGGCGTAAAGGAGCAGCCAGCCCACGGCCACGAACACGACCTCGCGGGCCCGTCTCAGAACGGCGTAGGCGAGGCAGAGCGGTTCCGGCAGGCCCGCCGTGCGGCCGATGAGGAGGATGCCGCCCTCCTGGACCCCCATGGCACCCGGGACCCACATGCCCATGACCTTGGCGACGCCGACGAAGGCCTCGACCACGAGGGCCTGGGCAACGGTGACCGGTTGGCCGACCAACCGGGAGACGAGATAGATCTCGGTCGAATCCAACAGCCATCCCGCGAGGTACGCGAGGATGCTCGCGAGAAAACGGCCCCGGTGATCCCGGTAGAAACCGGTGATGGTGCGGTCGGTCCGCTCGAGTCCCTCGCGTCGTGCCTCCAACCATTGGGGCTTCCATCCGAAACAACCGGTCACCCGCCGCACCGACCCGAACACGCCGCGACTCTGGATCCAGAACAGCACGCCCACGGCGGCGAGGCCGCCCCCTAGGACGACCGCGATCCCCTGCCTCAGGCCAAGGGCATCCGGGGCAATCCGCAGGAAAAGGGCGGCGGCCGCGCAGATGAAGAGCAATTGCGCAAGCGTCTGGGCTGACTTCGAGACGACGGCGGCCGTTGTGGCGGCCGTGGCATCGACGCCGCGCTCCTTCAGCAGGTAAACCTTGAGGGCTTCGCCTCCAATGTAGGCGGACGGGATCACGTTGTTCACCGCCTCGCCGATCCAGCGGATCCGCCAGAATCCCGGAAACCGGACCGGCATGGCGCCGGGGAAGGTGAGGCGCCAGCCGACGGCATCGACGATATAGACGAGGAAGTACGGGATCAGGATGACCGGGGCGAACGGGCCGAGCTTGCGGAAGGCCTCCATGACCTCGCGAAGCCCGGCGCGACCGAGGTACCAGGCGAAGGCGCCCACCCCGGCGGCGAGCAAGGTGACGCGTAGGATCGTCCGGGAGGATGGCTTCATTTCCCGGAAGCAACCTTCGGGGCCGGCCGCCATTGCAGGGCCAGCGCCAGGACCCAGAACAGGTGGCTCCCGATGGCGGCAAGCCAGAGGAACCAACCGAGTCGGTCCACGATCGCCAAGATCAGGACCAGCACCGAGAAGTCACGGTTGGTCGCGCCGTCGATGAGCCTCTGGAGTTTCCCATCCGCGCCGCCCGGTCGGCGCATGCCCCGCAGAACCACCACGAAGGCAATCAGGCCCCCGAGCACGGCGCTGCTGCCCAGCCAGAGGAAGGGAGCCGCGGCGGAACCACGCCACAGGCCAACCGCAATTCCGATGAACACCGACGCGTGGACAAGCTGATCGCCGACGATGTCGAGCCACTTGCCCAACGGCGATTCCTTGAACACGGCGCGGGCGACGTCGCCGTCAACGCAGTCGATGATCGCGGAGATCTGGAACAGGACGGCGGCCAGGATCGACATCGGCCTTGAGCCCAGGCCAAACAGCACGCCCGCCAGCACGCCGAGGAGGGTGGCGCCGACCGAGACCTGGTTCGGCGTGATGGGAGTGTGGACCAGCCAACGCGAGAGCAACCAACGACCCACGGGCCGGTTGAAATGGCGGTCAACCATGCCGTCGGAAGAACTGCTCAGCGAGGCCCAGAGCGCCTCGCCGGCCGCGATGGCGGACGACTCGTCGTGGATGGGTCGCGCGACGCCGATGGCCCGCATGGGCGCAAGGCCCTTCCATGGATCCGATTCGTCCGCTGGGCGGGAATCGACCCGTCCGAGGTCCAGTTGGCTGCCGTCGGGGGCGACCAGTCGTCCCCCATGGGTGGCGATCTGGCGAATGTCCCCGGCGAGGACAAGTTGACGGGTGTTGGCGACGAGCGTGCCCGGCGCAAGAGCCGGAACTTGGGCCGCGACGTCGAACCTAATCCCCAGTGCCCGGGTTCGACGCAGGTCGGGGAGCGGGCCACTGGCGACAACCGTGATGGGGTGGCATCCGCCGCGGTGGGCAGCCACGAGCAGGCGATCGAGCAACGTCAGGGCGATCACCCCGACCCCGGCGGTGCCAGGATCGGCGATCAGGACGGCAGGAACGACATTGCGTTGTGTTTTCACGGCGGTGAGGCGGCGCAGGATTCCGTCGCTGAGAAGAAACTGCAAGGTGCATGCAGGGGCCTTGATGCCCGCATCCGTCACGTTTCATGGCACGGTTCCCGCCTCGCGCGGCGCCGCAGGCAGGAAGACCCAACACGCCCTCTTCGCGTCGTGGCGTGATTCAAAAACAAGGCCTCCCATGCGCTGACTCCGTCATGCATGAACCGGGGAATTCCTCACGCAATGCTTCCAAGACGCAGAGCATGCTGGCTCCTGGGCGCCCAAGCGGGGTTCATGCCGACCCGCTTGTGGATCGAGTGACCCCCTCCCTGCTTGCGTGGGGAATTGTCTTCCTTCCATGTCGCCTGCTCAACAACCACCCGCCCCCCAGCAATCCGCAGGCGTTCTCGTCACCGACGGCCGGATCGCCTTTCGCAAGGGTTTCGTCCCTCGCTCGCTACGGGCCTCGTGCCGGCCCGCGCCTCGCTCACTCCTCGGCTTGCGAAAGAATCTGCGGCGCAATCACTTCCCTCCCAACTGAATCGTCCCGGCAAGCCCCGCGCCGATGCCGCGCCAAGTCGCGGGCCAGGTCCCATGCGGCCATCATGCTTCCGGGGTTGGCCTTGCCCCGCCATGCGATGTCATGGGCCGTCCCATGGTCGGGCGAGGTGCGAGGCCACGGGAGTCCCACGGTCCAGTTCACGCCGTGGTCAAAGGCCACCAGCTTCAGGGGCGCCAGGCCTTGGTCGTGGTATTGAGCCACCACGGCATCGAAGGCGCCATGCAACGCCTTGTGAAACAACGTGTCGGCGGCAAACGGTCCCTCCACGTCGATGCCCAACGCCCGGCATCGCGCGATCGCCGGCGCAATGACGCGCCCTTCCTCGTCCCCCAGCAGGCCCTCCTCGCCCGCATGGGGATTGAGGCCGCACACGCCCACCCTACGCCGAGGCAATCCCAGTTGCTCGCAGGCGCTGGCCGCCATCTCGATCGCCAGGGTCACCGCCGACGGCGTGATGGCCGCCGCGACCTGCGCGAGCGGCAAGTGCGTTGTCGCCAACGCCACCCGCAACCAACGCCCTCGATCATCGTGCCCCAGCAACATCATCCCGAAGCGCCGCACCCCCGCGATCGACGCCAGGTGCTCCGTCTGGCCCGTGAAACCGGGATGACCGGCCCGCGCCACCGACACCTTCGACAACGGGGCCGTGACCAAGCCATCCAAGGCTCCCCTCTGACACGCCTGCGCGCCGGCCTCCAGCCACCCCAACGCCGCCGCGCCCACCCGGGGATCTTGCGGCGCCACGTCGCCCGGCAAGGAAATGCCTCCGTCCGCCAACACGACGCGCCCGACGAACCCGCGTCCCCCATCCCACGACGGCGGCTCCGTCTCCAAACCCGCCATCGCCGCAGCCCGGGCCCACGCCGCGCGGTCGCCAAACACCACGCAACGCGTCGGGTCCCCGTCATCCAACGCCGCCACCGCGCGCGCCGCCACCTCCGGTCCGACGCCCGTGACGTCGCCGAGCGACAGCCCAAGGATCACGTCCGATGCAGGAGTCGTGTCATGTCTCATGGGTCGGTGGATATAAATGGTACGGTGGGAGCCCCGGGCTCGCTTGCATTGCCCCCCTAAGGACCTCACCCCTTCCGGACCCGGCATCGCCGACACGCTAGAAGTACCGGATGAAGGCCTTGCGACGGAGCCGCCCATACCAAGCCTTCTGGAGGCGTTCGGCATCCTCCTGCTTCAACTCGCGCTCGATCTCCAGGCGGACCTCGGTCAACGGCCGCACCTGCGCCGGCTTTCGCTCCTCCACCTTCACGATGAAGCACGACCCGTCGAACTCCATGACCCCGCTGTGCTTGCCCGGCTCCAATTGAAACACCGCCGACTGCAACTCCGGCCTCAGGGCCTTCTCCTTGGCGTCAATCCAGCCTCGGTCGCCCCCCTTGTAGGTCCGCGCGTCATCGGAGACCGCCGCCGCCACCTTGGCGAAGTCCTCGCCCGCCTGGATGCGCGCCAAGGCGGCATCCGCGATCTTCCGCGCCTCGCCCCGGGCATGCCGCGACGCGTCCACGACGATCATGCGGAGCTTCGCGCGCTCACCCACCTGGTACTTGTCACGGGTCGCGTTGTATCGCTGCTCGATGCGGCGCGGCGAAACCATGACCTCGCTGGAGACCTTCGACCGGTTCATCACATAGACGATGAACGCCTCGCGTTCCTCCTGCCGGAACGAGTCGAAGGTGCGACCGGAGTCTCGAAGCATCTTGGAAAGCGTGAGGCGGTCGCCGAACTCGCGCTTGATGTTGTCCTTGATGAAACCGTCGATGGTCGATTCCGGGTACTTGCGCGTGCCCTTCTCGTAGTCGTCCAGGACCAGGCGGCGGTCGATGGCTTGCTCGAGGACGTCGCGCTGGACCTTCAAGGATTCGCGGTTGAACTCCTCCTGCGTCTTGGCGCGCCTTGCCAACTGCTCCATGGAACGTCGGGCCCGGCGGTACACGTCCTCCATGGTGATCACCGACGAGTTCACCTGGGCCATGATCCCATTGAGCAGGGCCTCCGGCACCTTGCCGCTCGGGGCCACCGGCTGGGCAAGGCACGCAACGCCCGCAGACCCCGCCATGCACATGGCCCACGCCCAACGAACCCAACCACGCCCGTTCCGCTTCATGAAAACGCATGCTATGGACTTCGGCCACCCACGGCAACAAGCGCCATGGGACGTGTCAGCCCGCGCACGAACATCGGGAAGCGGGACAGGCACGCCTGCTGCCAAGCCAACCTCGCCTCACGCAAGCGGATGCCCCAGCAACCGTTCCGCCAGGTCGCCCAGGTCCTCCAGCGGCGCATGACCTGCCGCCAGGTCCGGGACCAACGAGACCACCGCCACGCAACCCGCCAAAACCCCCGCACGCGCATCGTCGGCCGACCCGGCCACCTTCACCACGCGCGCCCCTTCGCCCAGGCCGCACCGCCGTCGCGCCTCCTCCACCTGCCCCGGCCCCGGCCGCGGCACCAACACCTCATCCGCACCCACCACCGCATCCAACATCCCCGCGCCCGCCCAACCCGCTCCCCGCAGGAAGGCCATCGCAATGTCCCCGTCCAGCTCGGTGTCGATCGCGACCTGAATCCCTCCCATCCCAAGCTCCGCCAACAACGTCCCGGCACCCGGAGTCACGCGCACCGGCTCGCCCGACTTGATCGATTCCAGCAAGCGCCTGCGAAAGTCCTCGAGGACCGCACCCACCAAGGGACGCACCACCTCCGGTGCAAGCCGGGTTTGACTCGCCACCCATTCCTTCAGCGCCGCTCGCGTCGGGAGCATCGCCAGCCGGGACAAGTCACCTTCACCCGCCGAAAGGTCCGCGTCCGAAAGGGCCGCCGCCAGGCACGCCCGCACCCGATCCCGCTCTGGACACAACCCGCCGAGAAGGTCCAAGACGACGAGGTCCGTCCCTGGGATGGGAACCGGCGCAAGGCGCTCGGCGGCGCCCGTGGGTTGAACAGCTTGCATGCGTGGTGTCGCGCGGAGTGCTTCGGATGATTTTTGCGATCCTATACACTCCTGATCCCTCCCGAGAAAAGGTTGGGTGGCCTTCCTGTGACGTTCCGGGAACGGAGCGCCCCACCAGGCTTCCGCGCATGCACCGGCGCGATCGATCCAACTGCATGGTTCCGCCTCAGCGCGCCGCCTTCCAGATCCGCACCCACCGGCGAATCAACGCCGGCATCTCGTCCAAGGGCACCATGTTCGGCCCGTCGCTCAAGGCATGGTCCGGGTCGGGGTGCGTCTCCATAAACAGGCCGTCGCATCCCGCCGCCACGGCGGCCGCCGCCAAGACGGGCGCGAATTCCCGTTGGCCACCCGAACGGTCCCCCTGCCCTCCCGGCAACTGGACCGAATGCGTCGCGTCGAACACCACGGGCACGCCGTTGCGCCGCATGATCGGGATCGACCGCATGTCCGCCACAAGGTTGTTGTACCCGAACGTCGTGCCCCGCTCGGTGAGCAGCAGGCGCCCGCCCCCGGCCTCGCGCGCCTTCGCCACGACCTGGGCCATGTCGCCGGGCGCGAGAAACTGCCCCTTCTTGATGTTCACCAACCGCCCCGTGGCCACCGCCGCCGCGACCAGGTCGGTCTGGCGGCACAGGAACGCCGGGATTTGCAGCACGTCGCAGACTCGCCCCGCCGCGTCGCATTGCCCGGCCGTGTGCACGTCCGTCATCACCGGCACGCCCAACGCCTCTCGGACCCGCCCCAGGATCGCGAGCCCCTCGTCCATCCCCGGCCCGCGATACGACCGGCCCGAGGACCGGTTCGCCTTGTCGAAGCTCGCCTTGAACACGTAGTCGATGCCCGCACGTCGGCACGCGTCGCGCAGCCGGCGCCCCACCTCCAGGCACAACGCCTCCGACTCGATCGCGCACGGCCCCGACAAGAGGAAGAGACGCCGCCGCGAACCGAGCTTCCGCCACAATGCATCATCAGACTTCGACACGGCCCCAGCCTTCCCGGTGAAACCTACCCGTGAAAACCCAAAACACGTGGGGAAGCCCGCGCGACCCGACGCACGCCGGCCTCCCTTGATCGCCCCGTGGCCGGACCCGAGCGTGGCACGGTGTCGGTTCCTGAACTCCAACTCCTGCAACGCGGCGACCCTGCCACGTGGGACCGCGCCTTCGATCTCCTGTGGCCCGACGCCTACCACGTCGCCCGCCGTCGGATGGCCCGCATGACGCCGGCGGATGCCGAGGACGTCGCCGTGATGGCCATCCAAGACGCCGCGGAACGCGTTGATCGCGTCCATTCGTTCGATGAATTCCGGGCCCTTGTCCGGCTCCTGGCCCATCGACGCGCCATCGACGTCGTGCGCTCTCACCTCGCCGCCTCGCGCCAGCCGCCCTCGCCCGTCACACCCTTTCCACCGCAGGATTCCGAACCACCCGATGACGCCCCCGAGCCGTGGGAACACGCCGACGCCATCGACTTGGCCCGGTGGCTGGCCAGCGCCATGCAGGCGCTCTCCCCCGTGGAGCAGGGGCTCCTCGTGGGTCATTACCTCGAAGGACGCACCCACGCCGAACTCGCCGAGATCCACGGGCTCCAGCGACCCACGCTTGGCATACGACTCGCGCGCATCCTCGTGAAGCTGCGCCGTCAACTCGCCGCACATCCCCGCCTTTGCCACGAACTGCTTAACCGCATCATCCCGTCATGAAGCCCCAACGCATCGAGGAAACCTTGGCGCGCATCGTGGCCCACCACGCCGCCCCACCCATCGAAGGCACGCCCACCCCTTCCGTTCCCCGACGACGTCTGTGGAACGTCATCCGTCCCCGCCTGCCACAGGTCGCGAACGCCACCCCAAGGACACCCATGGAATCCCTGGCGCGCCTTGCCACATGGCTCGGCCTCGTCCAGCAACCACTTCGATGGGGTTGCCCCCTGCCCATCGAGTCGATCCTTTCCAGGATCGACGGCCTGCTTCCCCGCCTTGCCGTTGCCGAATCCCTGCGCGACGCCCCGGCGCAGGCGCCGCGACGTGATGGGCCCGCCACGCGATGCCGCACCTTGGCCCGTGAAGCTCGCCAACATCCCCACCCCACCCACGATGCGCTCGCCGTCGCCCTTGATGCCTGCGCGGCCATCATGGAAGCCCAGGCCCAATCCCTACCGCCTCGAACCCAAGCACCCCACGACGCCATGCGCCGAGATTCCTCGCCGTCGCCGGGTGCTCCGACGGGATGACACCGCCGTAGAACGAGTCTTCCAAGACAGACGCACGGCCCTCAGCCGGAACGATTCAGTTGGGAGGGAAGTGATTGCGAAGCAGATGCTTGTGCAAGCCGAGGAGTGAGCGAGGCGCGGGCCGGTACGAGATCCGTAACGAGCGAACGACGAAGGATTTGCGCAAGCAGATCGAGCAAGCACGACAGACCCAACTGAATCGTCCCGGCTCAGGAAACGACGGCCGTGGCCCTTGCAAAACAAGGTCGGGCCCGCGCCACCGACCCACCGGTGCCCGGTCCGCCCCAGGAGACCATCACCCGGTGGCGATCGTCCCGACCTATTGTTTCAACCGCCAAAACATGGAATCCGAAGCAGCCCTCACGCGCACCGCGCTTCGCCCGCCCTCCACGGCAATCGAGCCCTCCCAGCGTTCCCAGCGCGCGTTTTCCAAGGCCCCTGACACCTCAAGACGCCAGCCCGGCCCGGCCTCCCATTCCAGCAAAATCAGTTCGCCTTCCATGGCCACCTTGAGGAGCGGAACCGTATTCACCCCCCGCACCACCAACGTGAAGGTCTTCGTCACCGTCACGATCCCGTCGCCCACCGACACGCTCACCGTGTTCGTCGAGGGCCCCTGCGCCTCCGTTGGCGTCCATGCCAACACCCCGTTCGTCACCACCAGGCCCGCCGGGCCCGACACCAACGCCACCAACAACGCCTGCGCCGGGACGTCCCCATCCTGCGGCACCAACGCCTGCGTGTAGCCCATCAACTCGTCGATCGTCGCGTTCGTCGCGCCGGCCAACGTGGGCGGCGCGTTCACCTCCC
>CAIRNV010000400.1 GCA_903880005.1 uncultured Verrucomicrobiota bacterium
CGTTACGGGCCTCGTACCGGCCCGCGCCTCGCTCACTCCTCGGCTTGCGCAAGCATCTGCTTCGCAATCACTTCCCTCCCAACTGAATCGTTCCGGCTTCGCCGTTGGCCGGCAACGGGCCTCGCCCCGGCCCTTCCCCTGCTCCTCGCAACCGCGCTGGCATGGAGCGGGCGCGCGGCCGTGGTCATCCATGAGATCCATCACTCGCCCGACGTGAAGCAGGAGCGGGTGGAGTTCGTGGAGCTCTACAACGACGGGACGACGGAGGTGGCCTTGGGAGGATGGGAGTTCTCGGGGGCGTTGGAGTATCGATTCCCGCCGGGAGCCTCGGTGGCGGCAGGGGGCTTCGTGGTGGTGGCGGCGGACCCGGCGGCGTTGCGGGCCAAGTTTGGGGTGCCCCAAGCCCTGGGGCCTTGGACCGGCCGTCTTTCAGGGGAAGGCGAGACCCTGGTCCTGCGCGATGCCACGGCGCTGGAGATGGACCGGGTGGATTACGGCCTGGGATTCCCATGGCCCACGGTGGGGGACGCGCCGGGGAACTCGATCGAGCTCGTCCACCCGTCCCTCGACAACTCGCTGGGCGGCAACTGGCGTGCATCCGTCGAGGCGGTCACGGGCGTGCCCGAGGTCACGGTGGCGGCGGCCGGATCGACGTGGTCCATCTGGAAGGGACGTTCCGAGCCCTCGTCCACCCCGGGTGCATGGAGGCTGCCGGGCTTCGACGACGCCACGTGGCAGGTCGGCCCCGGCCCGGTGGGATATGACCCGGATGTCCTCGGTCCCGCCACGACCGGAGGCACGCGGCTCGACGACATGCGAGGCAACTACACCACGTTCTGCCTGCGCCGGGCCTTCGACGTGCCGTCGCCCGGGCAGTTCGGATCCATGCAGGCCGAGGTGCTTTACGACGACGGGTTGAAGGTGTGGCTCAACGGGGAGTTGCTCCACCTCGACGCGATGGACGTCAACGAGGTCCCGTTCAATGGCGTGGCGACCGGCACGCGCGAGAACAACAACTTCATCCCGGTGCCACTCACCCTGAGGCCTGGCCTCCTTCGGGCAACGGGCAACGTCCTCGCCATCCAAGTGGCCAATGCCAACCTCGCTGCCAGCTCCGACGCGTTCTTCGACGGCCGCTTCGTGCTGCGGGGAGCGCAAACCGGGGTGGGCCCCACGCCCGGGCGCGCCAATCGCTCGCGCATGAGCAACGCCCCGCCGGCCGTCCGGCAGGTGGCCCACTCGCCCGCCGCGCCGCGATCCAGCACGCCCGTCGTTGTCTCCGCTCGCATCACCGACCCAGAGGGCGTGGCCTCCGTGACCCTGGAACACCAGGTCGTCTTGCCCGGCCAATACATTCGGTTCGACTCGCCCGCCTACGCCACCAACTGGATCGCCACGCCCATGAATGATGCCGGCATCGGGGCCGACCTCGCGGCGAATGACGGCAACTGGGCGGCCATCATCCCGTCCGCGGCCCAACGGCACCGGACGCTCGTCCGGTATCGCATCGTCGCCCGCGACAAGCTGGGGGCCGAGGTCCGCGTGCCCTACGCCGACGACGCCGGACGCAACTTTGCGTACTTCACCTACGACGGCGTGCCTGCATGGACCGGGGCCGTCCGGCCCGGGGCGGCGGGCGCGGCCGGGGCCGCCTTCGAGGTGGGAACCAACGAGATGAACCGCTTGCCCGTGTATCACCTCCTGGCCCTGCGACAAGACGTCGAGGCGTCCACCTGGACCGACCGCACCCACGGCGACCAGTACTTCTGGACCGGCACGCTGGTGCACGGTGGCGTCGTCCATGACCACATCCGCTTCCGCCCGCGGGGCGGCGTGTGGCGCTACGCGATGGGCAAGAACATGTGGAAGTTCGACTTCAACCGCGGGCGCGACCTCCAGGCCCGCGACAACTGGGGCCGCAAGATGCCCACGCCATGGACCAAGCTGAACCTCGGGGCATCCATCCAGCAGGGCGACTACCTGCACCGGGGCGAGCACGGCATGTTCGAGAGCGTCGGGTTCCGCCTGTTCTCGCTCATGGGCGTGCCATCCCCGGAAACCGCCTTCGTCCAGTTTCGCGTGATCGACGGGGAGGCCGAGGCGCCGGCCACCAACCAATACGGCGGGGACTTTTGGGGCGTGTACCTCGCCGTGGAGCAACTGGACTCCCGCTACCTCGAAGCCAAGGGCCTTCCCGACGGCAACCTCTACAAGATGGAGGGCGGCTTCGGCGACCCCAACAACCTCGGCCCCGCCGGGCCCGTGGACTCCTCGGACCTGTCTTCCTTCCTCACGCGCCAGACCTCAACGCCGCGCCCCGTCGAGTCGTGGTGGCGCACCAACCTCAGCCTCGCCCCCTACTTCGGGTACCAGTGCGTCGTCCAGGCCATCCATCACTACGACATCGCCGACGGGAAGAACTACTTCTACTACCGCAACCCATCCGACGGCCGCTGGACCGTGCTCCCGTGGGACCTGGATCTCACGTGGTCCGACAACATGTACCGCGCCGGACAGACCGGAGGGGATGAGCCGTTCAAGAACCGGGTCCTGTCCAACTTCTCCACCACGACGCCCGCCTACCCGGCCATCTCCAGGGAGTTCAGGAACCGTGTCCGCGAGTTTCGCACGCTGCTCTGGAACGGCGACGAAGCCCATCGGCTGATCGACGAGCACGCGCGCCTGCTGCGCGGCACGAACGCGTTCAGCCTGATCGACGCCGACCGCGCCCAGTGGGACTACAACCCGGTGATGACCAACGCCTCCATCGTCAACCTCTCCAAGGCGGGCCACGGCCGGTTCTACCAATCGGGCGTCGGCACGAGGGACTTCGCGGGCATGCTCCTCAAGATGAAGCAATACGTCACCTACCGCGCCTCCGACCCCGCCTTTTCCCTGGACCAAATCGCCTCCGATCCCAGCAAGCCCACGACGCCCTCGCTCGCCTACGAGGGCACGGCCTCGTACCCGGCCAACAAGCTGGTGTTCCGGGTTGGGACATACGGCGGCCCCCGCCCCCAGGCCAGCGTCCGCTGGCGCATCGGCGAGGTCACGCGTCCCTCCCATCCGGCCTACGAACCGTCGCGGCCCTTGCCCTACGAGGTGGACGCCGTCGTCGAGTCCGGCCCCCTTCCGGCCGGCACCGCACGTTGGTCACCCCCGCCCGGTGCCTTGCGCGTCGGCCGCCTCTACCGCGCCCGCGCCCAGTTCATCGACGCCGATGGCGGCGCCAGCACATGGTCCGCACCCATCGAGTTCACGGCGGGCGAGCCCGACCTCGGCGGCGCGGCGTGGTCGGACCTCGCGGTCTCGGAGCTGATGTACGACCCGGCCCCGGAGGGCTTCGAGTTCCTGGAGCTACGGAACCGCAATGCCACGCAGTCGCTGGACTTGTCCGGGGCGCGGTTCGTGGACGGCGTTGGCTTCGACTTCACCCCCGGGACATCGCTGGGGCCGGGCGATCACGTGCTGCTGATTCGCTCGACCAATGCCGCGGCATTCCGGGCGTTTCATGGCCTTGCGGATTCCGTGCGAATCCTCGGTTCCTACTCGGGTGGCCTCGCCAACGAAGGCGAGACCATCGCCATCCGGGCTGCGGCCGGCTCATCCCAAGAACTGCGATTTACCTACGGCGCCGGCGATCCTTGGCCCGCCCAGGTCAACGGAACCGGACGGTCGTTGGTGCCGGTCACCGGCGGCCCCACCGATCCCTCCCTCCCGGGCCACTGGCGCACCAGCACCCTGCCCAACGGGTCGCCGGGCCGGGCCGACCCCGACGTCCTGAGGATTCTCTCGGTACAGGCGACGCCGGCGGGCCTCCGCGTCCAGCACGACGGACCCGACGCGGGCTTCCGCATCCTGGCCTCGTCAAACCTGAGGGACTGGACGATCGTGCCCGCCGTGTCCTCGGGGGGCGTGGCCGTGCTGCCTTGGCCTGCCAACGCCCAGCAATGGTTCGTACGGGCTGCGTGGTGAGCCCGGCGACGGCCATGGAGCTTGTCATCGTGCGGGTCCAATGGTCGCCTCGCCCAAGATGAGCACGGCCGGATGGTACTACGCGAAGGACGGCCAACGACTCGGGCCCGTCACGGACCTCGAACTGGAAGCGCTGGTCCGGCAGGGTGTGGTGGGCCCTGGGACGCTGGTTTGGCACCCGGGGATGGGCGAATGGCAGCCGTTGGAACGAATCTCGGTGACGCAAGGCGACACGTGGAACGGTCCGGGTTCGGCGGATTCCACCCCCGCCTGCATCGAGTGCGGCAGGACCTTTGCGCCCGACGACCTCGTGGAACTGATGGGGGCGCCGGTGTGCGGCGGGTGCAAGCCGCTCCGCCTCCAACGCATCCGGGAGGGATTGGCGGTCGAGGGAACGCACGAGGCATTCGCCGACGGCAAGGATGTGGTGGTGCTGACGGACGGTGCTCTTCCGAGCCGTTGCGTGTGCTGCAACGCGCCCGCAACGACGCGGATACGGCGGGAGTTCCATTGGTATCCGCCGTGGGTCACGGTGCTCGTCATCTTCCCGGGCATCTTGATCGCCGTGATCGTGATGTTGGCACTCCAGAAGCGCATGCGCATGGAGTTGCCGTTGTGCGATGACCATCGGCGCCGTCGCTCCCAACGCATCCTGTCGTGCGTCGTGTGGGGGGTGGGAAGCCTCCTCCTGCTGGGCGTCAGCATACCGACGACGACGGGCACGACGAAGTGGGTCCTCATCGTGGGCTCCATCCTTTCGGCGCCGGCAGCCCTGGCAGTGGGGAACCAAGTGGCCTCCGTGCTGGTTCCCCGGCGCATCACGCAGGAAGCCGGCCGATTCAAGGGGGCGAGCCCAGATTTCCTCGCGTCCCTGCCCCGTTGGCCGGGTCGCCTCAAGGTCTAGCAAGCACGACCGACCCGACTGAATCGTTCCGGATTAGGCCAATTCCTCCGCCGGATACGTCCAGATCTCCGACAACGTGGGATGGTAATGCGGCACCCGGGCGAGTTGCGCGGCGGTCATGCCCGCCGCGATGGCCACCACCACCTCATGGATCAACTCGCACGCCTGCGGCCCCACGCATGCGCCACCCACGATCTCCCCGGTGCCAGCGTCCGCGACGAGCTTCACGAACCCGTCCTGGCATCCGAGGATCATCGACTTGCCGTGGTCGTTGAAGGGGTAACGGGCAACCCGGACCCGTCGCCCGACCCGTTGCGCCTCGCGTTCCCCCATGCCCACCACGGCAACCCCCGGATCCGTGAACACGCCCACCAACCGACAACGCCCGTCCATCTCCTCGCGTCCGCCATGGGCCAGGATGTTCCGTGCCGCCACCTCCGCCTGCTGGATCGCCACGTGCACCACCTCCAACGGCCCGCAGCAATCCCCCGCCGCGTAGATGTGCGATGCCGACGTCCGTTGCGTCGCGTCGCATTCCACGTGACCCGAGGCGCGCAACCGCACCCCGGCTCGATCCAGGCCAAGGTTGGACGTGGCCGGGCGGCGGCCCAGCCCATTGAACACCGCCTCCGCCTCCACCCCGTCGGCGGCGCCCGCCCGTTCAAACAAGACCCGCAGCCGTCCCGGCTCGCCCTCGACCCCGACGAGGCGAGTGCCCGTGACGACCCGAATCCCCTCGCGTTCGAGCGCCCGCGCCAGTTCCTCCCCAAGGTCGGGATCCATCGCGCTCAATAGGTGCGCGCCTCGCTGCACCACCGTCACCCGAGAACCCATGCGCGCCAGGTACTGCGCAAACTCCAGCGCCACGGGCCCTCCTCCCAGCACCACCACCGACCCCGGAACCGTCTCCAAACCCAGTGCCACGTCCGAGTCCATGACCCCCGAACCCGCAAGCGATGCCAGCGGCGGCGGTGCGATCACCGAACCCGTGGCCAACACGAACCGCCCCGCCTTCAAGGGGCCATGCCCCTCCACGTGCAGCGTGTGGGGGTCCTCGAACCGCGCTGCTCCCCTTAGCAATCGAAACCGGCCATCCTCCAACTGAGATCGCCGATAGCCCGCGAAGTCGGCAATCAAGGCATCCTTCCTCGCCAACAGCGCCCGCATATCCACCCGCACCGGCCCCGACTCCACACCCCACGCACGGGCCGCCTCGACGGCGTGCCGTAGCTCGGCGGCATGCAACAACGCCTTGGTGGGCATGCATCCACGCAAGATGCACAAACCTCCGAGATCCCTCGCGCCTTCCACCACGGCCACGCGCAGCCCGCCGCCCGCCAATGTCCTTGCCGCCGCATATCCCGCCGAACCCGCTCCCACCACCACCACGTCATGATCCATGGGCCGACCCTACCCCATGGATCGCCGGAAGGCCCTGCCGAACCGTTGACGGCACCGGGGATGATTCCGTTGGGGGCACCGCGACGGCATCGCTCGTCGCCATGCAAGGCAAGAGGTGGGCGAGGCACCCCGGACCGACAGGGCAACAAGCCAAGGACGAAGCCCTCGCGGAGGAAAACCCATACGCTGCAACCGACCCGGCTGGATTTCCCCGGCGCACCAGCCTCCGCCCGCTCCGGCGCCCGCCTCACGGGGAGCTGTCAGCCCCGATCCACGTCCCGATCCTTCGGCAGCTCGCGCCAAAAGTCGGCAAGGGAGTTCGCCCGGAGAGCTAGTTGCGCCAACTGACGCAGACGTGCCGCGTCCGACAGGCTCTCCACGGTCCTCACCAACAACTCGTCACAGGCACCGAATCGTGCGCTGAGGACATCCAGGAGGATCTCGCGCGCCGACGCGCAACGCCCCTCTTGCCGCCCCTCTTTTCGGCCCGTTCGCAGCCCTTCCTCCAAGCCCCGCCTATGGCCCTCCTCGATCCCCGCCTCCAACACCACCGTCTCGTATGGACTCCTCGACTCGCCTTGCATGCTCGCCTCCCAACTTTTGACTTCCTTCATCAAACCTACCTCCTCCTCCCTCGGCAACGCCAGCAGCCAGTGCACCACACGCATCACCTCCAAGGCCTCCCCACGCTCCAACCCTGACCCCATCAACTCCTTCAACAACGCAAGCTTCGCCGCGCGCCGCGCCCCAACATCCCCGCGCGTCCGCTGCGCCGCCCGATGCGCCTCCACCACCCGCGCCACCGGGTTCCCCGCCGCCAGCCACGGCCCCACATCCACGTCCAGCAGCTTGCATCGCAC
>CAIRNV010000401.1 GCA_903880005.1 uncultured Verrucomicrobiota bacterium
CAAGGGCCAGGTGACCGTCAACGGCGGGGCGACGACGTCCACGCTGGACGGGCCGGGCTTCACCCTCGGGGCCGCCGCCGTGACTGGCATCACGTTTGACGTCGCCGACGGCAGCGCGGCCGTGGACCTCAACGTTCCGGGAATCCTGGGCGATGGCCCCAACACGGCATTCACCGCCGTGCAAGCCAGCAGCCTCGTCAAGTCCGGCGACGGCGTGATGGTGCTCTCCGGCAACAACACCTATTCGGGCGGGACCACCGTGGGTGCAGGCACTCTCCAGGTAGGCAACGGCGGCACGTCTGGCTCGCTGGGTTCCGGCAATGTCGTCAACAACGCCACCCTCGTCCTGAACCGAAGCAACGGACTCACGGTCTCCAACGTCATCTCCGGCACCGGCTCCCTCCAAAAGCAGGGCTCGGGCACGGCCACCCTCACGGGCGCCAACTCCTACTCGGGCGCGACCTTCGTCGGTACAGGCACCTTGGCCTTGTCGGGGTCGGGCTCCCTCGGTGGCTCCGGCTCCATCACGGTGGCCGACGGCGCCACGCTCGACGTCACGGGCCGTTCCTCCGCGCTCGCGCTGACGTCCTCCCAGTCGCTCGCCAACCAAGGCGGCGGCGGGACCTTGATGGGCAACATCAACGCGTCCTCCGGGACCCTTGCGCTCGTTTCCTCGGACAGCGCGGCCCCGCTCACGGTCGCGTCGGGGACCTTCACCGTCGCGGCCGGGACGTCGTTGCGCGTCAACCGGACGGGCAGCGCCATGGTGCCGGGCACCTACAAGCTGATCGCGAAATCGGGCGCCGGGCAGGTCTCGGGGGTCGCGCCGTCCTCGGTCGTGGTGGAGGGCGCGGGCGTCGCCTCCGGTTTTGAGGCCGGCGTCCAGGTGGCGGGCGGTGAGTTGCTGCTGGTGGTTGCGATGCCGATCACCGTGACGCTGGGTGGGCTTGAGCAGGCCTACGACGGCACGCCGAGGGCCGTGACGGTCACCACGCAACCCGCCGGGATCGCCACGGTCGTCACGTACAACGGCAGTGCCACCGTGCCTGTCCATGCCGGCTCGTATGCCGTCGTCGCGAGATCCGCCGACGTCCAGTACTCGGGAAGCGTCTCCGGCACGTTGGTGGTCTCCAAGGCCCCCGGCACCATCCAGTTGGGCGATCTCAGCCAAACCTTCGACGGCACGGCGCGCACCGTCGTGGCCACCACGGTGCCGCCTGGGTTGAGCTGGTCCGCGACCTACAACGGATCGATCAACGCCCCGACCAACGTGGGCATCTATGCGGTGGTCGCGGCCATCACCGACACCAATTACACGGGCACAACCTCGGGCGTGCTCTCCGTGCGATCCGCCGCCCCGGGCACACGGGTGCCCGCGACGCCAAATCCCCCGTCCTACATCAATCACCAAGGCTTCCTGTCGGATGCCTCCGGCAATCCCTTGGGCTCCCCCAACCCCCGCAACTACGACCTCGTCTTCCGCATCTATGCCCAGGCCACGGGCGGGACCGCCCTGTGGGCCGAGCGCCAGTCGGCGACCCTGGACCAGGGCAAGTACAGCGTGATGCTCGGCGAGGGCACCAACATCGGCGCGGAGCCATGGCCCCTGCTGCACAACGTCCTCGGGCTAGGCGATGGCACCGAACGTCATCTTGAGGTCACCGTGCGGGGGATTGGGTTGGGCGGCACCGACGTGACCATGACGCCCCGCTTTCGCCTGCTCTCGTTGCCCTACGCCTTCCTCGCCCGGCATGCGCGCACGGCTGACACGCTCGTGGGGTCCAACGGGGTCGCCCTCGTACGGGTCTCCGGCAGCAGCGTCGGGGTGAACGTGGAGCAACCCAACGCCGGCCTCGACGTGGGCGGCACGCTGACGGTCAACACCCTGGCCACGCCGGGCAACGCGACGGTG
>CAIRNV010000402.1 GCA_903880005.1 uncultured Verrucomicrobiota bacterium
CGCCTATGGGGCACCCGGCCTACCACCGAGCCGCCGGACCGATGGCATCGTGGCCCATGCGGAACCCAAAACCTCCGCGTCTCAGCGCCTCGGCGGGCGACTCCGCTCCATGTACCTGGAAGATCTTCCCGACACGTTCCCATGGCATCTCTGGCCGCATGAAACGACTGAAGATGAACCTCCCGCCGAGACGCAGAGACGCGGAGTCATGAGGAAAAACATCTCTCCGACGTTGGGGTTCGGTTCCAGAGACGGGGTGCCCATCGAAATCCACCAACCGACCCACGCGACGGCCCCAATCCTGCGAGGCCTTGCATGACCCGAGAGCGCCAACGGCGCGACACACGCCAGCCCGGGGCAACGCCCCGGGTTGGCCCGCCCACAACCGATCCAAGCCCTGAAAGGGCGCAATAAACCATGGTTCAAGGCACATTCCGAATGGGGCGACGCCCCGTCAGGGCTTGTGTCTTCACATGAAAGGGAGGGCGGGTATTCCAACCCGCCGCCGACGCCCACCATCGCCCACCTGGCGTGCCCGGGATGCAGGATCCCTCGCGTCCCCGAGACCCGCGCGTTGGCCTGCGCGGAGATGAGGCCCATTCACACCGCGAATGCCCCGCAGTGTCGCGTCCGTTTCATGTCCCTCGGGCAGGCCTCCTCCGCCTGCGGACTCGCGTTCCAGTTGGAGCTGTTAGGGGGGGGCAGGCCAGGACGACATGCCGCCCTCCGGTCCAAAACCCAGGCAGGCATCCGCCGAGCCATGATCATGATGCCTTTTGTTACATGCTTGGATGTGATCCCGTTGCCCCCAATTCCCTCCGCACCCGGAACTGGCCGACTGCCGAGGCCGGAACCGTGCACCGAAGAACGTCATGCGCGGGGATCAGAGCAAAGCCACCGGCCTCGACACCCGATCGCATTCCTTGCAAGGCGAACGATTCCCCTTCGAGCCCAAGCTCGGATGGCTTCAACCCGAAGCCTTCCCCCCTTCAACACCTGCTCTTCCGCCTTCAACACCTGCTCTTCCGCCTTCAACACCTGCTCTTCCGCCTTCAACACCTGCTCTTCCGCCTTCAACACCTGCTCTTCCGCCTTCAACGCCTGCTCTTCCCCTTCGAGCCCGGACGACTTTCCTTCGAGCCCCATCGCTTCCCGCTTGTGCCTGAAGGCTTCCCCTTCGCGGTATCTTGGCTGGGCAAGAACGCTGACAAGGCGCGGCACATGACGGCTCCGGCCATTCGTCTCGAACGCCCTTCCGGAAGAAGATCGAGCAAGCACGACCGATCCAACTGCATCGTTCCGGCTAAGCCGGAGCGATTCAGTTGGGAGGGAAGTGATTGCGATGCAGATGCTTCCGCAAGCCGAGGAGTGCGCGAGGCGCGGGCCGGTTCGAGGCCCGTAACGAGCGAAGGACGAAGGTTTTGCGGAAGCAGATCGAGCAAGCACGACCGATCCAACTGCATCGTTCCGGCTAAGCCCGCGGCGGCGGCGCGCTGTATGGAAACCCAAAGTACTCGAACACCGCCTTCGACCGGTCGTACACCGCCCGCTCCGACAATCCCGCCCGATCACACAGGTCGTTCATCGGAAGAAAGTCGGCGGCGACCCATCGCAGGAGCTCCAAGGGATCCAGCCCCACCCCCACGATTGGCCGACCGTGACGGGCCACCGTCCCGAGGCTTGGCAGACAACACAGGACCATCGTCTTCAGGCTGTCTTGGTTGAGGTCGCAGAAGTAGAGCCAGTAGGGCCACGCCCGATGAAAGGCACCGTAGAACTTCCGCACGGCCGGGATGGCGTAGATCTCCCGGGGATCGGCATCGTAGCCCTCCACCGCGAACGCCATGCTCCCCAACATCCGGGCCAAGGCCGATCCCTTCGGCAATTGGTCGGTGCCGAACCGGGAGAGGAATGCGGAGAAGTCACCCCGTTCCACCTTCTCCCGGCTGAACTGGTACAGGATGAACTGGCGGTCGTACACGCGCGCCCCAGCCTGCCTTGCCCACCCATGTTTGACCATCCCGGCGTCCGGACTCGCCAGCCTTCGACCTGTCTCCGTAGAATCCGCACAACGAATGTCCCTGGGAGCCATCAGCCATCAATTCCTGCAACAGGTCGAAGCGTTGACCGGCTTGCCGGTCCGCGTGGAACCGGATGAACGGCTTCAGCCGCCGCTTCTCGCCCGGGTGCAAGTCGCACGCCGGGGAGTTCCCCTGCACCGGGTCAGCTACCATCCCAGCGCCCGGGCCATGGCCGACTACCTGATCGCCTTCCAGTGCTCGTTCGTGCTCCGGCTTTACGCCCTGCCGCCCGCCGAGCGCTTCGAGCTCACCGACGCCCCGGGCACCCAACCCGATCCCCTCGACTGGGTGCGCGCCCACCCAGCCAGTGCCCACCTGCCGGCCGCCCGTCAGTCTGCCTTCGCCGATTTCCTCCGCACGTCCCTGATGTCCATGCTCCGGTCCATGCCCGTCGGAATCTGGGTCGATCACGACCTCCGCACCCGATTCCCGGAGCTTCGCGAACCGCAGGAGCAGGCCCTGCGGCGCCAGATCGACACCCACGCCGCCCTGTTCCGCGTCGAAGTCCAGCGCAGCGTCCCCGAACATCCGTGGCGCCTCTCCCTCGCCATGAACGCTGCCTTCGCAAAGTTCTGGGGACAGGAATTGGGCCAGCCCGGCTGGATGCTTCCCTACCATGCCGCCGGGATCGCGCAACGCGGCGAGACCCTCCTTGCCCACCTCAAGTCGCTCCCGCCGCTCCCCGTCAACGACCGGCCTCTCATCGACGCATGGGCATCCGACCTTGGCCTCGCAAACTGGCTGCAATGGGTGCCACACGCCCCATGACGCCCCCGCCTGTCGCATGGAACAGTTCGTCCTCCCACTAAACCGGTTTGACCTCGCGCTCCTCCCCGAGGCGGCCCGGGACATCGCCTCGCCCGCCTTTCGGCACGCCGTGGACGACTATTTCCGTCTCCAGTTCCGGGACATGGGCGTGAACGGGGTGGTCCAGGTGACGCCCGACACCCTCACCGTCGGCTGGGTGGCACCCAGCTTCGACCCGGTGACGGCGGCCATCGCCCTCTGCCAACGCGGACAAGTCCGGGATGGCGTCCAACTCCTTGAACTCGCCCGGCACCGGCAACCCGACGCCCCGGACCTGCTCCTCAACCTCGGCATCGCCCTCAACGAACTCGGCGAATCCCGCCGGGCAATCCCGATCCTCGAACGATTGCTGGAGTTGGAACCCGATCACGTCCGGGGCTGTGTCGCCTTGGGAGTCGCCAAAGGCCGGACTGGAGACACCGCCGCCGCCCTCGAATGCTTCACTCGCGCCGTTGCCTGGGATCCCGCCGATCCATGGGCGCAATTGAACCTCGGCGGAATCCTCCTCCGGATGGGCCGCCCCTCCGAAGCCCGTGCACACTTGGAAGTGGCCGTCCAACTGAACCCGAACGACGCCCAGTCATGGCTCCTCCTCGGTGAAGCCGCCGCCGCCCAAGATGATACTGCCGCCGCGCGCCAAGCCCTTGGGCGAGCCCGCACCCTGGATCCCCACGGCCCAGTCGGCTCCCACGCCGAACGCGCATGGATCCGCCTCGCCATCGACCCGCTTCCCCAGGATGCCGACGGCCTCAATCCCGATGCCTTGGCGGCAATGAGGTGGGCCATCCACCACCTGCTAACCCTCCCCCCAGCCAACGCCCAACGCCTCACCCTCCAAGCCGCCCTCCTGGGTCAGCACGGCCTCTCGTTGACCGATCCCGCCCGCATCCATCGTCTCGAAGGCCTCGCCGAACCCCTGGCCGCCCTCCAAGTCGCCTGCCTCATCCACGCCGGACTCCAAATGGCCGCCCCGGGCACCCCAAGCGGGTTTCCGCTGCAAAAGGAATTCATGCGCGCTCGCGCGGACACCCATTAACCGCTGAGTCCATCGCCCGGGGTGCCTCGGCGACGACCTCGATGCCACGATCACCTCGCCTCCATTTTGGCTGACTTGGGTGGATCCAATCCGTAGCCTCAAAGCTTCGATCCGTTGGTTCCCGGTGGTCGCGCTTTAGGGCGCGTCCACGGGAGGAATCTCATGCCAGAACGCTGGTTATCCGTGGACGAAGTCGGAGCGCATCTCGGGGTCAACTTCACTCCGTTGGAACGGGAATTCATACGTGTTGGGGCCGGTGCCAACTGATTCCACGCCATGCCGGGCCCGCGCATCCCGCAAGAGTATCGGTCAACGCGCCGCCCCCGCCTGTCGGGGATGATCCTCGGATGGAGCGCCGCGCCGCTTGCGTGCGGAAAGCCCTCGCAGATAACCTGCGGCGAAATGGAAGGGCCCGGGTACCCATAGCCAAAAACCTCAACGAGATGGGAGGATTCAACTGGGAAGGAAGTGAGCGAGCAGCCGATTTTTCTGCAAGTCGAGGAGCGACCATGGTGCCGCGCAGGGGTCCTGCGCGCTCGTGGTGACGAGCGAAGGACGAAGTTCTTGCAGAAGAAGATCAAGCAAGCACGACCACCCTGGTTGAATCATCCCGGCTCAGAGCGCCCTGACGTTGTTCCTGGGACAAGAGTTGAATGAGTCGCGAGCAAGACAGCATCCATGCTTTGAACCATGACGGTCGTATGGTGGCACGGATTTCTTCCCGGTCCGCGTTGGCGAACGATTTCTTGATGCTCATGGATCGGGTCCCCGGGTTTGCGCCTGTCGATTTTCGGAATGCCGTTCTCAAGGACAACGCCCTCAGCCGGGGGTCGCACAGCGCTCGACTGAAGCTCTTCAAGGAGTTGAAGGGACGCTACATTCTCGATGATGGGTCCCCGCTGTTCGCCGCATTCCTGGGCGAGTGGCAGAGGCATTCGGAGCCCCAGGAGCGCCAGCTCCTCGCCTACACTCTTTTCACGCTCAACGACCGGACGGTTTACGTCACGTCATGTGAGTGGTTGTTTTCACGGATCCGCGAGGCGGGCTCCGAGCTGCGCGTGAACGACCTGCTGGCGTTTTACCGCATGCTCGGCAAGCAGGGTCACCCTGAAATTGCGCGCTGGACCCAGAGCACCCTGACTCGCGTCGCCCAGCACTATCTTGCCAGCGTGCGTGATTTTGGCCTCGCCACCGGCGGCATACGAAAGGTGGTTGTTCGCCCTTCCCTGAAGCCGGCGCCCATCCGCCTCCTGGTTCGGGCGCTCCGCCTGGCGGGTCTTGCAGACGCCGACGTCATCCGACACCCCTCGTTCAAGATCTTTGGCCTCGCGCCCTCCGATGTCGTGGATGCCCTCGGAGACCTAAATCGCGGCGGATCCCTCCGATTCCGCATGCAGGCGGATGTCATTGAACTCACGCTTTGACCCGCAATGGAAGACGCCCTTCAAGCCATCCTGGCATCCGCCCGGAAGCCCGTTCGGGAGGCCATCGTCTCCACGGACACCTCGTTCCTGCTCATTTACCCGCCCGAACAAGAGCTGGATGTTCGAGCCGCGCTTCGGGAGCGGTGCTATCCCGAGTTGAGAACCCAAGGTCACCCTTGTGAGGAACTCGACCTCGGCGGATTCCTCTTCTCCTGCTTCACGCAGCAGGAGATATCAGACCTGTGCGAGGACGAGTTCCGGAACTACCGCTTCACCCGTCAGGGACTGGCGGCCCGAGTCGAGCCCCGGCTCGCCGCGCGTTTCAGAGAGCTGGCCCACGATCACCCCGGCGCCAATCTGTTCGTCGTCTCCACCGCCTCGCTGTTCCCGCTTGTACGATATGGCGAGGTTCTCAGGGAGCTTCGTGATCTCCCCCTCCGCATCTTCATCGCCTTCCCGGGAGAGGAACGGGGTGGCAAGCCGCACTTCATGAACGAGCCCGACGGCGGCAACTACCTGGCGACCAAGATTACCTTTCGACCCTGACCTTGCTGCATGGCTACCCCAATTCGAGATCTCATCCGCCGCGACGTCTCCGTGCGCCTGGAGGGCGTGGTCAAGGTATTTGATCGAACCGCCCTTGAGACGGAACTGCGCGAGTACGTTCTCACCGACAAGATCGAGGAGGAGTTGAAGAGGATCCTCGATACCTACACCCAGGTCAGTGACACCCTGCGCCGCGGAGGCGCCACTCGCGATGTCTGTGGCATCTGGCTGTCAGGGTTCTTCGGCTCCGGCAAGTCGCACTTCGCAAAGATCCTGGGTTACTTGCTCCAGAATGATGCCATCGCCCCGGGTGCACCGGAAACCTGCATCGATGTCTTCTCGCGACATCTCGACCCAACACCCCGTGGCAGGGACATCCGCCTGCGCCTGGCCGAGGTTGCCAAGACCACCAGCGCCAAGACGGTCGCCTTCGAGATCAAGAGCCGCCAAAACCTGACCAACTCCAGCTCCATCGGCGAGATCCTCATCGGGGAATTCTACCGAAGCCTCGGCTACTCCGAGAACTTCGTCATCGCCCGCTTGGAGCGACGCCTCGACCGAGCCGGACTCTTGGGGAGGCTCGAGTCCGCCTTTCAATCTGCCCACGGCGTCGCTTGGCGGTCGTCCGATGGGCGAGAGGACCTCGCCACGGTTCGCCGCCGCCTCGCCAAGGTGCTCCCCGAAGTGGACCCCGGCCGTTTCCCCACGCCGGACGACGCCCTCAACGGCCTCGACGATGCCTTCCAGCACTCGAAGCTCACCGCCGAAGGCATCGCCGACGAGCTGGTCGCATGGGTGGACGAGCAAAAGCCCCCCGGCGGCCGCTCCCAGCACCTCGTCTTCGTCATCGACGAAATGGGCACGTTCATTGGCGATTCCAATGAAAAAATCGGCGAGCTCAACAGCCTCGCCGAGATGATTGGCAACAAGGGCAAAGGCAAGGTTTGGCTTGTCTGCACCAGCCAGCAGGATCTCGAAAAGGTGGTGGACCGTACCAACTTCCAGCCTGCGCTCGTCGGCCGCCTCAATGCCCGCTTCGAGCTTAAGCCCCACCTCATCTCGGACGGCATCAACCGTGTCATCGCCGAGCGCATCCTCAAGAAGCACCCCGCCCGAGAATCCGAGCTGCAGGTGCTCTACCGCCCCTCGGAGGGATCGCTCGCCCAGCTCGCGGACCTCAAGTCCACCCGAAACCTCGGTTCCCTCTCCGAGCGGGGCTTTATCGACGCCTACCCCTTTCTCCCGCATCAGATCCAGCTCGCCCAAGACATCGGCGAAGCCCTCTCCGGATTCCGCATCTCCGGTGGGGTGAGGTCCATGATTTCGGTCATCATGGAGGCCATCCAGAAGCTTGCTCCGCTCCCAATCGGTTGCCTCGCGACGTTCGATCAGGTTTTTGATGCGCTGGGCAACGACCTCCTCTCCCAGGAATACCTTGGGGCATCGGGGGTGAAATCCATTGCGGAAGCCGACCAGCGCCTCGCTGCCTCACCCCCCGTCGCCGCCAGCCGGGTGCTCAAGGTCCTGTACCTGGTGCAGCGTGTCCCCTTTGTGCCGCGCTCCGCGGAAAACCTGGCCAAGCTCCTCACCGGCTCCATCCCTTTCGACCTGCCGTCTCTACGCTCCCAGGTCGAGCAAACGCTCATCACGCTGCAACAGGCCGGCTACGTCGCCCGGGACGAATCCTCGGGCGAATGGAAGTTCCTCAACGAGAAGGAGCGCACCGTGGAACAGGCCATCCAGGAGATGATCCGTCCGGGTTCATCCCGCAGCATTACCACCACCGCGATTCGCCAGCAGTCCATCGATCTCATCAAGGGCGGCGTCCTCGCCAAGCGCCACCTCGACAACTACGCGGTGACCTTCGGCGTCACCCGAACCCCCTTTGGCTACGGGGTCGTCCTCGACGGCGAAACGGTGGACTCAGGTCCGGAAATCGAAGTGGCCTTTGTCAGCCCGCTCGCCCCGGGCCGGAAGCAGGTCATCGACGACCTCAAGCGCGAGAACCAGGCTGCCGGAAGCAAGGGGCGCCGCCTTTGGTGTGTGTCGGCCCTGCCCGACAACCTCGAAGGCCGCCTCAAGCGATACCAAGCCCTCCTCAACGTCACCGGGGACAAGCGCTTCACCGACGACCCCTCCAAGGACACGGCCGACGCCCTCGCCGAGAAGCGCAAGGAACGCGACGATCTCCAAAAGACCCTCACCCGGGATCTTCAAGCAGCCTTCAGTTCCGGCACGCTGCATTTCGGCGGCAAGGAGGTCTCCCTCGACGGTGCCACCCTCTTCTCCACCGAGGTTTCCAAGGCCGTTGCCCAGCAAATCCCCAACCTCTTCCCACGCTTCACCGTCGCCGACAGACCCGTCGATTTCGCCAAGCAGCTCAAGGCCCTCCTCAACCCGGCCCAGTCCGCACTCCACCAAGTCGCCCCCGATCTTCACCTCTTTGACACCCAAGGCAGCCTGAACAAGGAATCCGCCCTCGTCGCCACCGTGCTCGAAGTCATCAAGGATCTCGAAGCCGACGGCATCGACCCCGCCGGTGCACGCCTGCTCGATGACCGCGACTCCAAGGGGTTCAAAGGATTCGCCCGCACGCCCTTCGGTTGGCCCTCGGAAACCGTCCGCCTCATCCTCGCCGCCTGTTTCCGCGCCGGCACGATCTTCATTGAGCGCAGCACGCCCGGCGGTGTCGCACCCCTCTACGACTACCACGACGCCTTCGACGACTTCGCCAAGATCAAGACATTCGAGCGAACCACCTTTCGCCTCGCCGAGGCCTCGCTCTCCGTCGAGCAGCTCAAGTCTGCCAGCAAGGAATTGATGGCGCTCGGCGTCACCGGCACGCCCGAATCCGGCAACGCACTCGCCGTCGCCATCCGCCGCCTCGCCGAGGCCCTCGGGGAAGGCGTTCGCGACGCAGCACGGCGTGCCGAGGCCGGGCTCCCGCTCCCCGCCGCCCTGCTCGAAGGCGACAAACTCCTCGCCGCCCCCGCCACCCTCAAGGACCCAACCAAGGCCGTGCTCGCGTTCCTCAAGGTCTCCGCAGACTGGCGCGCGCTCAAACAGGCCCTCGACGAACTCAAGGGTTTCCTCGATGCCAACCGGCACAAGGACTTCGACCTCGCCCGACGCCTCGTCGCCATCGTGGCCGATCACCCGCTCCCCCCCGACGCCACCGACCGGGCCGCCCTCGAACAGTCCCTGGCGGATCTCTCCGCCATCACCACCTCCAAAACCGTCGTCTCCCGGTGGTCCGACTACCGCGCCGCCCGCGACCAGGTCGCCACGGTCTATGGCGCCGCCTACAACGCCGCCTACTCCCTCATCCGAAGGCTCGCCGCCGACGCCGCCGACGCCGTCCGCTCCAGCTCCGCCTACCTCGCCGCATCTTCCGACAAGCGCGATGCCGTGGTGGCCCGCACCTTCGGTCCCGGTGGCGGCTGCCATTACCCGGAGACGGACCTCCAATCGCTTCCCGACCTGCTCGCCGCCACGGCCAAGGCCAGCCTCTCCTCGCTCGCCAACGCCGCCAAGGCACTCCCAACCCACCGCGCCGAGGTCGAGGCCAACCTCCGCGCCCTCAAGTCCCCACCTCCACCGCCCAAGCCGGACCAGAAGACCTACACTTGGCATCCGACCACCCACCTCGCCGGCCGCCGATTCACCACCGAATCCGAAGTGGACGCGGCCTTGGGCGAGGTCGGCGAGGAACTCAAGAAGCGCATCCGGGAGGGCTACACCATCGACGTGCCATGACCGACGCCCCCTCCACGCCTCCGCTCGCTGCCGGCCCGGCCCTTTCCGACCGGCACAAGGACGCCGTCCGACGCTGGATCAGCCAGCTTCGCGCGTCGCTCCAGGACGACTTCCAAGCCGCCTTCATGCGCTACGGCTTTCGCCGCGACGGCAAGCACACCGCCGAGGGTGACCTCGCGCTGCCGATGTCCGAGCTGCCCACGCGCCGCGCGCTCCATGCCTTGATCGAGCACGACACCAAGGCCGAGGGAACTCCCCAGCGCGGCTTCGACGCCGTCGTCCGCGAGCTGACCTACACCCTCGTCAACCGCCTCGTGGGCCTGAAGGTCATGGAGGCCCGCAATCTCCTCCGCCTTCGCTCGCCCGGCGCTCCCGCCGACTCCCCTCCCGAGCCCACCGAGATGCTGACGCTTCAGCCAGGCCAGGAACGATCACGCTTCCTCCGCGACTTCCGCGCCACCGGTGGCAGCCGCTACAAATACGAGGCAGACGCCGAGGAAGCCCTGCTCCGCCACGGCCTCACCGCCGCCTTCGCCCAACTCCATGCCGACCTCGGCCCCCTCTTCGCGCCCGATCACGACTACGCCTGCCTCTGGCCCAGCCACGCCGCGTTGAGCCATGCCATCCGCCTCATCAACGACGGCCTGCCTACCGACGCCTACCGGGCCCCCGACTTCCTCGGCTGGGTCTATCAATTCTTCAACGTCGGCGAGAGGGACCGTGTCCGCGCCGAAAACAAGGGCACGCCCCGCAGCCCCTACGAGCTCTCCGTCATCAACCAGTTCTACACCCCGTCCTGGGTCGTGAAGGTCTTGGTCGATAACACCCTCGGCCGGCTCTGGTACCAGATGCACCCGGACTCCGCCCTCGTCCCCAAGACCCCGCCGCCTCTCCCAGGCGAACGCCCGCCCAACCAGCCTCCCGTCGCCGACTACCTCGTGCCCCGCACCGGCGAGAAAATCCGCTTCCGCCGTGTCGAGGCCAATGGCTCCGTGTCCCCCTTCAAACGCGCCCGCGACATCCGCTTCCTCGATCCCGCCTGCGGCACCCTCCACTTCGGTCAATACGCCTTCGGCCTCTTCCAACGCATGTACGAGGAGGAGATCGACCACGCCGGCCAACCCGGCTGGCCCACCCATCCCTCCGTCGCCGACAAGCGCGACATCCCGGCCGCCATTCTGGAACACAACCTCTGCGGCATCGACATCGATCCCCGCGCCATCCAGATCGCCACCCTCTCCCTCCTCTTCACCGCCAAGGAGGCCATCCAGCGCGCCGGCTTCGACCCAGGCTCCATGACCACCCGCCCGCGCAACATCGTCCTCGCCCAGGCCGTCCAGGTGGACGCGGAACAACTCCGGGCCCTGGTCGAACGCGTCGGCGCCAACCTCGGCTCGCCCGAGCTACGCCAAAAACTCTTCGACGCCCTCTGGAAAAACCTCCGCTACATCGGCGAGCTCGGCGGCCTCATCCAGGTGCAGGAAGGCGTCTCCCGCGTGCTCGCCGAATGGGTCGAGGAACAGGCCAAGGCCAAGGGCCTCACACGAATGACCGACCGTCGCGAGAAAAAAGGGCAGCCCGAGCTTGCAGCCCTTGTGGAAGAGGTCACCTCATCCCAAAGCGGCCAGCTTCAGCTCCAGCGCCAACTCCTCGAAAACGAGGCCGCCCACATCCGCGCCGAACTCCTCTCCGGCCTGGACCAAGTCGCCGGCCAGGCCTCCGACAATCCCCGCCAGCGCCTCTTCGCCGAGGGCACCGCCCGCGGCCTCCGCCTGCTGGAGCTCCTCTCCGCTCCCTTCGACGTCATCGTCATGAACCCGCCCTACGGCTCGTTCACCAAGCTCGCCAACGAGGTCGAAGACAAGGCCTTCAAAGCCGACCTGAAGGTCATGTTCCCCAACGGCTACCAAGACATCTACGCCGCCTTCATCGAGCGCGCTTCGCAGCTCATCGAGCCCGAGGGCTACATCGGCGCCCTCGTCAGCTCCACGTTCAAAACCCACGTCTCGCACGCGAAGTTTCGCACCCAGATCCTGCTCAAAAGAAACCCACTCGTGTGCATGCTCGACCTCGGCTTCGGCATCCTCGACGGCGCCACCGTCGAGGCCGCCGCCCTCGTCCTGCGCGGTCACCCCCTATGAACGCTCCGTCCTCTCGCATCCTCTGGCGCTGGGCCGAGCGCGACTACGGTTTCCGCTTTTGCGCCGGCTCAGGCCGCCGCCAATCTGAACACTATCAGGCCGCCCGCCCCGGCGAATTCTACGTCATCCCCGCCGGGCAACGAAAACTGGATAAAGCGCGCCTCGAAGAACTCGCCACCCTTCAACCGGTCCCCACCGCGCCTGCCGTCGTCGCCTCGCCTTGGCGCGACTACGGCGACGACGATCTCCAGCTCATCCAGACCCACGACGGCCTCTGCCTGAATTGGGCCGGCTGCCTCAGCCGCGAGGAGATCTGCCGCCGCGAGACCGACGGCATCAACCGAGCCCGCGAGTTCGTCCTCGAATTCGCCACGCGCGAGACCCCTGCGCCCATCACCCTGGAGACGATCCAGCGCATCCACACCGAGATGTTTGGCGACATCTACCCGTGGGCCGGCCAGTGGCGCAGCGTCACCCTGAGCAAGTCCGGCATCACCTGGGAGGTGCCGCCCTACGGCATGGAGATCGCGATGAAAAACTTCGCCGAGCACACCCTCAAGGTGACGCCCTTCCTCTCCGAGGATCCCGCCGCCGTGCTCGCCACCACCGCCCGCATCATGGGCGAATACCTCGCCCTCCACCCCTTCCGCGAGGGCAACGGGCGCAGCGCCTTTCTCCTCGGCGAGATCCTCCTCGTGCAAAATGGCCTGCTGCCCCTCGACCGCTACCAACGCGACCGCGACCAAGCACGCTACTACGCCGCCTGCGAAGCCGCCCGCACCCGCTACGATTACTCCAAACTCTCCGATCTGCTCGGCGAATGGCAGGGCGAAGCCCAGGCCCGCTTCGAAGCCGACCAAGGCAACCGCTGATCACGCCGATGAACGCTGATAACTCCCCCTCCTCCGATCCGCGCCCTTCCGCGCCATCCGTGGGCAAATTCAAGCGCTACGACTTGAAGAAGCTGCTCGGCGACCCCGATCTGCGGCGAAAGCTGATCGTCCAAGGCACCATCGCGACCCAGGCACGCGAGGGAATTGATGTCTCCGAAGCCCAGGCGGAGGATTCGTACTATGTGGTCACGCAGGGGGAGCGGGCCGTATTCTTGGGTTTACTTCCGTTTCGCAGCGAACCTGGTGAGAACGACGGCCGTCACGTTGAATTCGTCCGATCTATATCTCTAGGAACGACCCGTCTCGATGTAGCTTTGAGAGATTTTTCTGCCATCCCAGGCGCTCCTTTTGCCTACGATAGGCTAGGATTAGTGGCTTCACTTTTTAGAGAATATCCCGCCATTGAGCCGGGCACCGCAATCGTTAGGCAAGGGAAAGCAACAGGTGGCGACAACCGTTGGGTCCGCTATTGGTGGGAGATAATTAGAGACTCTTGGGTCAAATTTGCTAAAGGCGGAGAATACTGCCGCTTTTACAGTGATATCTCCCTAAGACTCGATTGGTCCGAGGATAATCGTGCTGATCTTAAAGCATCGGGAAATGCTTTACCAAGTGAGGATCTGTATTTTAAACCTGGCCTCACGTATCCGCTGCGAACCAACAAAGGATTCAATGTTAGAAGGATGCCACCTGGCTGCGTCTTCGGACATAAAGGCCCTGCTGTTTTTACTGAAGACGCCCATACTCAAGACGCACTTTGTGGGGTGCTAAACTCATCACTAATTCACTTTCTGATCACCTGCCTCACAAATTACTCTTGGGAGGTAGGTGTTGTTAAACGGCTACCCATCCCTGACATCAATCATTCCCAAAGAGAGGCCATTGGTTCGCTTTCAGCATCGATCCATGATTCTAAAGCCAAATGGGACACCGGAAACGAAATCTGCACTCGATTCTCGCGTCCGTGGGTTCTTCAGCCCGAGTGTGCGGAGGGTTCAAAGACGCTGAGTGCCGCACTCGATCAAGTGCTAAATCGTGAATCGCTCCTCGACGCGCAACTTGCCAAGACCTACGCGCACCTGAACGACGAGGTTTACCGCCTCTACGGCGTCAACGCCCAGCTCCGCGCCAAAATCGAAGCCGCCATCGGCGAGCGGCCACCCGAACTCGTCTGGCCACAGATGGAGGCCAAAGACGGTGACCAGAAGCGCCGCGAGCACGTGGACCGCCTGCTGACCTACCTGGTGAAACAGATCCTGGAGGAGGACGAGGACCACCTCGTCTGCCTGCAACGCGTCGCCCACGAGCCGCCGCTCATTGAGCGTCTGCGCGAAAAGCTCGCCGCCTGCTTCCCGCAGCAAGATCCGTCCGCGCTCGAAACCGAGCTCGTGAACGAGATCAGGAGGAAGACGCGCGGCTATCAGCGGGCTGAGTCGTTGGCTGAATGGTTGCACGATGCGTTCTTTCGCATTCACAACGCGTTGTACCAGCAGCGCCCGCTGCTTTGGCATCTCGCCAGCAGCCAAACCCGCACCGAGCCCGGCTTTTCCTGCCTCGTCCACGCGCACCACTTCGACGCCGACGCCCTCGCCAAGCTCCGCAGCGTCTATGTGAAGGACCGCATCACCGTCCTGCGCCGCGAGGCCGCCCAGGCGGGCCAGGACGGGAAAGCCGACCTCCGCCTCGACCTTCTTGCCCTTGCGGAGGAAGTGGAGGCCTACGACGCCAAGCTCGCCCAGCTCCAGGAAGGCGCCCACGCCGGCCCGGAGGGCGGCGACCGCGACTACCGCATCCTCACCCCCTGGAAATCCCCCGCCGAACGCCCCAAGGGCTGGAACCCCGACATCGACGACGGCATCAAAGTAAACCTCGTCCCCCTGGCGCGAACGAGGCTACTGCGGATCAACTTGAGTCTGGGGACGCCCGAGAATGAGGAATAGGATGCAGCCATGAATACGGCGCTAAAGTCGTTTACCATCCGCAGTTTTCGGGGCCTCCGAGACTTGGCCTTCCATGACCTCGGCCGCTTCAATCTCCTTGTGGGTGACAACAACACCGGCAAGACGTCGATCCTGGAGGCCTTGCTGCTGTTTGCCCGGCCAGGTGATGGCATGAATTGGCTGCGAGTGTTGAAAGCTCGAGGAGCGGAGCTGAATAGCGAGATTCTTGGAGCTTCAATTGGTTGGCTGTTTGGAAGGGAGGGCCGTGACTCGGACGTTTCATGGGCTCCGATAGAATTGGAGGGACATGGCGCGCACGGGAGCGAGAGCCTGCGGCTCTCGCTGCATCTGGAGTCAAAGGTTGTGGACTTGCCCAGCCGGGACAAGGAGGTATCGGGCGACGCCTCCGAGGACGACGAAAAGGTCCTGAGTGTTGCACATGTGGATGCCGAGTGGACGTCATCCAAGGATGGATCGAAGAGCGGTGAAATGGTGTTTGACCCGATCCCCCAGCGCGGAAAGAAGGGAGGCTTCCGAGCCGGCTTCGACCCTGCCATCAAGGCGATCAGGAATATTCCCGCTATCCTCGCCAAACCCCATGTGCATAGAAACTCAAAAGCCGCATCAACTGCCTACACTGCCGCCATCCAGAAGAATCTTAAGCCCCGCTTGGTACATGCCGCGCAGTCCTTTGACCCGGACATTCTGGATTTGGAAATGGTGGCTAAGGCCGACGTGACCAGTGTCTTGGTGATTCATCGCAGACTAGGTCCTGTTCCGCTCCATGCCTTTGGCGATGGCCTGCGAAAGGCAGTTGTCGTGACCGGGATGGCATTGGAGGCTGCGGACGGCATTCTACTCCTTGACGAGGCAGAAACCGCGCTCCACGTGCACGCTCAGGATAGGTTTTTTGTGGGACTGCACCAGCTGTGTGAGGAATTGAATGTCCAGGTGTTCATGACCACACACAGTTTGGACGCGGTGGATTCGGTGCTCAGGGCTTTCGGGGACCAATCCTCATCCGTTGTTGGTTTTCATCTGGATAAGGCCGACGGCGTGCGAACTCTAAAGCGCTTTTCTGGAGGTATGATGGAGCGCCTCCGCTTCGAGCGCGGCCTCGACATTCGATAACCGTCATGCCACGGCGCTTCACATACATCGTAGTCGAAGGTCCTCACGATGTTGAATTCATTGGAAAGGTCCTGCGCAAAGGACCGCATGAGTTCCATCTGGAAGAAAAGAAATCGGGGGTTGATCCCTTTTGGCACCCGCTGATCCCGACCAATTATCCAGTGGGCAAGCCACCCAAGGATTATCTTCGGCGGGTGCCGATGCCGACTTTTTATCAAAACGTTACGCATTCCGTTGCTATCCAAAGCGCCAATGGCATTTCCAACATAGTCAAACGATTGGAAGAGTCTTTATCGATGACGAGCTTTGTGATGCCTGATTCAATAGGCATCGTTCTTGATTCAGATTCCATTGAAATACCGGTAAAGCGAGCCGCCGCTCTGGCTACCGAGGTAGCGAAGTTGGCACCGTCGTTGAAAGTTCCATGGCCCACCACCCCGGGTAATGTCGTTGAGTCAGCTACTGGTCGGCCCCGGCTCGGGCAGTTTGTCCTGCCCGACAATAACACACAGGGCACGCTGGAGGATATCCTCCTTCAATGCGGTGAATTCTCCTATCCCACCCTGATGCCGCTGGCCTCGCAACACGTAGCCACGGCGAGGTCAGTTTTGGTTCCTGGAACCTCCCACTGGACTAACTTGGATCATGAGGAGCTCAATGCGCCGGCAGGCCAGAAGAAGGCCACCGTCGCTGCCGCTACCGCTTTATTGAGGCCGGGCAGGACAACACAGGTTTCGCTGAGTGACAACCGCTGGATTGAACCCGCCACCTTGACCCAGCCTTTTCTCAAGCCGTTCGTGGATTGGTTGAACGCACTTGTGATCTGAAATGCTCGCCCCCGCCTTTCTCGCCCAAATCCAGCAACGCTTCTCCCACGAGAAGCGGGCGCGGGTTTGCGTCTGGTTTGACCCTCAGGAGGAGTTTCGGCGGCTCCTGCCGTCGTTTCAGGTCCACCTCGCCAAGGGGGACTCCCCGGCATTTCACCTGCTTGCCTACGACCCCAAAGCCAGACACGGGCAGATCTGGCTCAAGCACCAGGTCTGGCTCCTCGGCCAGGTCAATCCGGACGCCCGATTCGTGCTCTATCTTCCGCTTCCTGAGGACCGCTGGAATGGCCCGGATGAGCGCGGCAAGCACCACCTCGAACTCCTCACCGAGTTCAAGGTCAACGGCACGGACTGGAAGATCGGCGGCAAACGGCCCTCGCTCTTCAGCTTCCTCAAGGCCGCCGGCGCGGCGCTCCCTGCGGAACAGTCGGAGCAGCGCAAGTTGACCGACGGCGGCGCCGATTCCCTGCTCGCCAAGTACGCGGCCAAGTTCGCAGCCAAGGGAGCCCTTTTTTGGGAGGAGACGCTGACCGCCAAGCTGGCCCAGGGGCGCATGGTCGGCGACGTGGAACAGCAGATCCTCGACCTTGCGGTGGATCCCGAGACCGAGTGGGGCGAACTCCGCGCGAAGGGTGTCTTGGATGAGTTTCTTGGAGCCGTCTCCGAACGTCTCGGGACCGCGCCCAAGACCGACAGCCCGGTGCTTTGGGTGAAGGCCTTGGTGGAGCGGCTCGCCTTGGCTGAGGCCTTCGCCGGCTACCGTGAGCCAGGCGATTTCCCGTTTGCGGACCGCCTGCCGCCGACTCGCGATCGCGAGGCCCATGTGAAGTTGGTGCACCGCTGGTTGCGCGACGCCAACTGCCGTCCCGCCTGGGACCGCTGGATCGCGGATGTGGAGCAGCACATCAACCTGAGCGCCTGGGCGGCCGGGAAGGAAGGCGCAGCCTACGGTTTTCCCCACCTTGTCAGTCTTCGCTGGCAGAACGCCGTGAGCAGCGTCGTCACCGCGTCCACAAGCGAAGGGGGTTTCTCCACCTACATGGCCGAGAACGCGGCAAGCCTCCGGGAGGAGGCGGAATTCACCCGTGCCAGCACGAGCGCTCCGTGCGATTGGCACCATCTGGTCGGCGTCACCGAGTTCGTCACGGCCTGCCGGAGGCTCGGCGCCCTCGTGCCCAAGGCCCAATCCGCCGGCGAGTGCGTGCGTCTCTTCACCGACTTCGCCGAACAGGTGGATGGGCAGCACCTCCAGCTCAAAGCCAAGGCGGCGGAACAGGATTTGGCTGAGATCGCCCAGCTCCTCGACCGGGTTTACGCGGCAACGAGTGTCGCGCTCAACCAGCGCTTCTTCGATTTCTACGCCGCCTCGGAGACGCTCGACATCCCTGGCCTGCCTTGGGTTACCACGCACCTGGACGCCCACCTTTGGGCAGGAACGGGGCGGCGTGCGGTGGTCATCGTGGATGCGCTCCGCTACGACCTGGCCCACCACCTCAAGGCCCAGCTCGGCGGATGCAAGGTCAGCATCGAGCCGATGCGCGCGATGCTACCCACCCGGACGCCCGTCGGGATGAGCGCATTGCTTCCTGGACGATTCGCGCCCACCTCGCTCCAGACGACCCACAAGGACCTCCACCCCATCCACGAGGGCCAAGACCTGGCGGTGCGCGAGAACCGACTGGCCCTGCTCAAGGCCTTCGGAGCCGACACGCGCGAGATCGACGGGGTCGAGGCGTCCAAGAAGCCCGCAAAGCTGCCCAGCCTGCTCGTCGTTTACGGTCACGAGGAGGTGGATTCCATCGGGCATGGCCATGGCGAGGCCCTGATTCGCCATGTCAAAAAGGAGGTGGAGCGCCTCGCCCGCGTGGTGCGCAAGCTCCATCAATGGGGCTACGCGGAAGTCCATGTCGTCACCGACCACGGCTTCGTGCTGCTTGAAGAAGAGCATCTGCCGCCGGAGGTGCCGTTCAGGAAGGAGTGGGGCAGCGTCACCAAGGAGCGTTTCGCCATCATCCCGGCCGGCGTCGATCTGCCCATCAAGAGCAAGCCCTTCGCCTGGGATGCGAGCGTGCGCGTCGCCCTGCCGCCTGGATTGGCCTACTTCAACAACGAGAAGTCGTTCAGCCACGGCGGAGCCGCCCTCCAGGAACTCGTCATCCCGCACCTGGTTTCACGCCAGCAAAGCAAGCAGCAGAAAATCGGGGTCGAAATCCTGATCGGCGGGGCCGGCATCAACCTCAGCGCGGCGGCGGTGAAGGTTCTGTTGCGCCCGGTATCGATCGGGGAGGGCGGTGAAATGTCCGCCCTGATCGCCTTGCCGCGCACCCTGTTGATCAACGTGCTTCGCGCCTCCGAGCAACCGACGGTGTCGGTCCTGCCAAGGGGAGAGCCCAAGTCCGTGTCGCTTCAGCCAACGGGCGAGGCGACGGTCACCCTGTTCTTCGACTCCAAATTTCGCTTCAGGAAGGGGGACGAACTCCGGCTCGACATTCGCGATGCCGATACCGGAGAAGTATTCCCCGGCCCCGAGGGCATCCTGCTTCAAGTCGCCCGCGACCTCTAACTTCAGCCATCCCGCTCCATGCCCGACACGATCCAGCTCGACGCCATCGATCACCTCGCCACCGAGGCCTTCCCGGGCATGGTGGTTCGCAAGGACCTGCTGCGGCGGATGCGCTCGTCCTTCGGGGTGCCGGCGTTCGTCATCGAGTTCCTCCTTGGGAAATACTGCGCATCCACGGACGAGCGCGAGATCGATGAGGGCCTTGGGTTCGTGCGTGAGACGCTGGCATCCAAGTACGTGAAGCCGGACCAGCGGGAGTCGGTCAAGTCCCTCATCAAGCAGCACTCCACCTACGAGGTCATCGACAAGGTGTCGGTGAAGCTGGTTGAAACCCACGACAAGTACTGGGCCAGCCTGTCCAACCTGAACCTCGACTTCATCAACATCGACGACCGCCTGGTGAAGGAACACGAACGTTTGCTGATGGGGGGCGTTTGGGCCGAGATCACCCTCCGCTACGACGAGACCTTCATCTTCAAGAACCAGAACAGGCCCTTCTTCATCGAGGCGATCCGCCCCATTCAGGTTTCCAACCGGAACATGGACGGCTTCAAGGCCGCCCGGAGGCGCTTCACCCGTGACCAATGGCTGGACCTGCTCATGCGCTCGATGGGCTACGAGCCCATGCATCCTTATTACACGCAGCGCCGAAAACTCCATTACATGCTGCGGTTGGTCCCCTTCGTGGAGCGGAACTTCAACTCCGTGGAACTCGGCCCACGCGGGACGGGCAAAAGCTTCGTTTACCAACAGATGAGCCCCTACTGCCATCTGGTCTCGGGCGGCCAGACCACCACGGCCCAGATGTTCGTCAACCTCTCCTCCGGACAACGCGGCTTGGTTTGCCTCTGGGATGTCGTGGCCTTCGACGAGGCCGCCGGGATCAACTTCTCGGACAAGTCCGGGATCAACATCATGAAGGGCTACATGGAGGATGGAGCCTTCAGTCGCGGCCGGGACATCATCTCGGCCGAGGGTTCGGTTGTATTCGTCGGAAACATCGACGGCGACATTCCCACCATCGTTCGCACGTCACATCTGTTCCACCCCATGCCGAGGGAGATGGACACGGCCTTCTACGACCGCATCCATGCCTACATTCCCGGGTGGGAATTCCAGAAGACCCATGACGACGCCTACACCAGTCATTTTGGGCTCGTGACCGACTTCCTGGCCGAGGTCTTCCGGGAGATGCGCAAGTCGAGCTACACCGACTACGCGGAGCGTCATTTCCGTTTGGGCTCGCACCTTGGCGGACGCGATCAGAAGGCCGTCCGCAAGATCGTCTCGGGCCTTGTAAAGCTGCTCCATCCCGACGGCGAGGTCACGAAGGCGGAACTCTGCGAGTACCTTGAGTACGCCATGGAGATGCGCCGCCGGGTCAAGGAACAGCTCAAGAAGATGGGCGGCCTTGAATACTGGAACACGAGCTTCAGCCACGTGGATCGTGAAACGGGACAGGAGACATTTGTCACCGTGCCAGAAATGGGTGGGGGCAACCTGATCCCGGAAGGACAACAGTCGCCCGGCAGCGTTTATACCATCGGCACGGATGCCAGCGACCACCGCTTGGCCATCTTCCTCCTCCAAGCGCAGGCCAACCCGGGATCGGGACGCATCATCCCGCTCGGCAACCTCTCCCGGAGCATGCGGGAAGGCATCAAGACCGCGGATGCCTACCTCCGAGCCAACCTGAGGAACCTTGGGATCTCGCGCGACATCAACAGCTACGACATCAGCCTTCAGGCGATCAACCTAAGCCAGGCCAAGGAGGGCGGGGAGACGGCCGTGGCGTTCTTCATCTCCCTCGTCTCGTCCATCCTCGAGAAGCCCGTGTTGGAGCGGACAGTTGTGCTGGGCGAAATGAGCGTCCAAGGCCTCGTCTTGAAGGTCAGCGCGCTGCCTGAACGAATGCAGTTGGCCGTTGAGTCCGGGGCCAAGCGAATTCTGATCCCCAGCGAGAACAAGCGGGACCTCGCCGACGTCCCCGATGCCATCCTCACCGCGATTCAATGGCAGTTTTACGACACGCCCACGCGAGCCGTCATGATGGCGGTTGGGTTGTGAGCCCATTGGCGCGTCATCGAGGATCGACCGTTGTCAGTCCAGGAGCATCCCATAGCCCCTAAAATTGGGTGGCTGGCCCCGAGGGTTTATCAGAATCCATGGGCTCAGCCATGCCATCCATGACATTGGCCGAAGCTCGGGTGACACCATGGATGTCTCCAAGGGATCCCCTCGCTCGGGCACCTGTAAGGTATCCCAACGGTCGGAAGTCATCTCCGAGGCGCGGCGGACCTCCGCTGCCAGGGCGGCATTGTGACGACCTATCCAGCGAGGAGGAACTCGTGGTTCGAGCGGACATGGGCCACGGCGGCGGCCTTGCTACGACGACGATTGGCCCAGTTGATGTCGTCGGCACGGAGATCTTCGAGCCCAAGGCCATGGGTGACCTTGGAGGCGACTAGTGTCGTGTCTCACAAATCGCTGGTGTTTGGTTGCTCCAAGAATGCCCCGGGGCAAGGCGTGAGGACGGAGCCTACCCGCAGCGGTCTGTGACGGACGAACCACGAAGCCCCGGGGCATTCTTGGAGCAACCCGAAG